>NZ_JACFSH010000002.1:496629-680931 GCF_016100525.1 Snodgrassella sp. W6238H11
AACACAGGAGATTCAATTGAAATACGAGATTTCTTTTATCCGCATAGAGGGTATGCGATAGAAAATTTTGTATTCAAAGATAAGACAATTACCCTAGAGCAATTCCAGAAAGATGGAATGGTAATACACGGTACTGCCGGCAATGATAGTATTTCGCTTGATACAGGCAGAGCAATATTATTCGGAGAAGATGGGGATGATATTCTCAGTGGAGGAAAATATAATGATGTTTTAGTTGGTGGTAACGGAAATGACGTTTTACAAGCTTATGGAGGAGATAATACATTAATAGGAGGAACAGGTAATGATGATTTAAGAGCAGATGATGGAAAAAATATATTTGTGGGCGGATCTGGTGATGATAATCTTTCCGGCAGTGGCGGTGATGACATATATATATTTTCAAAAGGACATGGAAACGATTTTATCTGGGATGGAAATGTATTATTACAACATAATAATGGTACAGAAGATACTATAATATTTACAGATGTGAATATGAGTGAAGTTATTTTTAGAAAAAAAGGAAATTCATTATTTCTTCTAGGTTATAATCAAGGTGATTCCATTGAAATAAGAGATTGTCTTTCTAAAGGTGTTGGAAATTGGGCTGGGGTTGAGAAATTTGTTTTTAAAAATCAATTAATTACATTATCAGAAATTTTTGCTAGTTTTGAACGAAATGGAAATAAAGATGGTGATTACTATTTTTATACTGGAAATAATGTAAATCATAACGACATAACCGGTCATCCTCAGGTCACACAACAAGTTCAACAGCTTGTTAATGCAATGGCAGGATTAAATACAAATGCAATAGATGATGTGCAATTGTGTGAATTATTAGAACAAAACAGATTACTGGGTAATATTGCAACCAGTTTTGATAAATAATTGAAATTTAATTATTAAAGTCTGTGTAAAATAACCTGTGATTAATATTAATCACAGGTTTATAATATATTTGACAAAGATATTTATATAAAATAAAGGTCTATATTAATTATAAAAATTTTGAAAAATATAAATCCAAGATTTTATTAAAATTATTTCAAATACAGCAAATATAACAATTATACTCGGGTAAATATTAATTTTAAATATTTTATTATTTTATTATTTGAAAAAATTTTTTCTAATGGGATATATTAGCAATGTTTAAACTTATATTGATATTGGATCAGATAGGTACGATCATAATCTTTTTAACATTACTATATTGTCTAGTAAATATGATAGATAAAGTACTGATTATTGAAAAAAATCAAAAAAACAAAATATATAGTAATAGTTTTATCCATGATATTAATTATTGCAGGAGGATTTAAAATAAAAAAGCTATATTATAAAAGACCCCCTTATCACTTTTGGTATGAATTATTAAAAAAGAATTCTAAACCTTTTTACATTTCACAAAACGAGTTTGAGGAAAAGAATAGAGAAGGATACTGCTGGCGAGACAGGAAATATTACACCAAAAAAGAGCTTTGGCATAAAGCAATGAAAAGTCTGATAGGAAAAATCATATATGAAAATAAATTATATTGGGAAAATCGGACAAAAAATATGGATGGTAAATTTTTACCTACTTATGGTCAATGTACCAGCTCGGATAATTGCAGAGTATGGCAAGTACCAGTTGATCTAACAAATCAGAAGCTTAATAATTATATAGGTGTTCAAGATAATTATTTGGATAATATTAATGAACTTATTAAATTACCAAAAGTACAGACTTTTATATATGACTCAGATAAAAATTATATTAATTATAATTTTGGATTAGAAAAATTTATTTTAATACACCGAAAAACAAGTGAAGATTCTATTAAATTATATGGGAGTGATTGTTGTACAGTATATAATAAATCTGAATGGCAATTAATGAAGAAAAGAAAAAATTATGTCTTAGCATATAAAGAATCGATTTTTGATACTTTTGTAGAAGAATCAAGAATTCCTCCAGATGAAGATATAAATTCATTGGGAGTAGGTAATTATTATTTTGGTATAGATGGTTTTTTACCAAAAACCAAAACAAACTATTATCCGATAAATTATCCGTATGAAGTATTTTATTTAAATAATTGTGGCGATATTTTATATAAACCATATTTCTATAAAATAAATAAAATGTAATTATATGACAAATGTGATATATTTTGTAAAGCTTATTAATAATAAGTTTTATTAATCTAAAATTATGTATGAAAGTATAAATATATGGCTTATGAATTAGAAAATGGGAAAGATTTAGTGAGTGTAGATGAGATTCTCGCCAGATATTTATGGAATCAGAAAACAGCACCGTCACCTTTGGAACTAGTTGATGATAAGTGGATACAATATGCAAATACTGAGGGAGACGCCTTGATGATCGAGGCACAGGAATATATGACGCATGGTGGTCGACGATTTGTATCGGCAGCTGATTTTGAGTTGTAAATAGTTTTTATAAGTAATAGTTCTTTCAGTTTAAACAGATGAAATGCTTATGTACAGGGAGGATATAAAGGTATGTTTTTGATATTTTTTGGAATTATCACAATCTATTTTGTCTTACTCTTACTTAGTGTATGGATTTTCGTTAAAGTAATTTCTTTAGCAAAAGCACACCCAAAACCGGCAAAATATACATTAATAACTATGTTCATTATATTGATGGTAGCAGGTGGCTTAAAAATACGAGATATATATTATGAAAAATCGCCGTATTACTTCTGGAATGAATTAATGCGGAAAAATCCTAAACCATTTAATGTATCACAAGAAGAGTTTGAGGCTAAGAACATGGCTGGGTATTGCTGGCGGGATAAGAAATATTATAGCAAGGAAGAGCTATGGCATAAGGCGATGAAAAGTTTAACTGGTCGAATGATATATGAAAATAAATTTTATTGGGATAATAAAGTAACTAATGTCGATGGCGAATTTTTACCAACTGCAGCTGATTGTAGACGTTCTCAGGGTTGTAGGGTGTTCAAGATTCCGATGAATCCAGATAAAGAAAAATTTCTAAAAGATGATATTGAAAATGAAGATGATTTTGGGAGAGTACTTGATATATTAATTAAACATAATGAAGCGGAAAGCTTTATATTTGCGTCGGATAAAAATTATATTAATGATGATTTTAAGTTAAAAAACTATATTTTGATACATAAATTAGATAATCCAAATTATCTTTCTGTCTATGATAGTAATAGCTGCTGTACTGTTTTAAATAAATCAGAGTGGTCATTGATGAGAAAAAACTATATTTTAAAATATATCGGAATGGAAACAGCAGTATTTACGGGAAAATCTAAAATTCCCATTGATATTGACCTTAACTCTTGGGGGGTAGGTAATTTTTATTTGAGTGTTACATATTATGATTCAATAACTTTGCCAGAATTTGTAGCTAAAGATAAAAGTAAAACTTTTAAGGATACCAGAAGAGTTTATTTGTTAAATAATTGTGGCGATGTTTTATATAGACCAAATTATTGGTGGCGCAGGTAATTTAGAATAAATTACATATTAAAACTTTAATTATTTTTTTTGTTAATATAAGTTTTAATTTGTTTAATCTGTGGTTTTAAATATTAAATAAAAGGGGTAATAACATGGCTTATGACGTGAATGCAGGTGAAGATTTAGTGAGAGTAGATGAGATTCTCGCCAGATATTTATGGAATCAGGAAACAGCACCGTCACCTTCGGAACTAGTTGATGATAAGTGGATACGAGATGCGAGTGCTGAGGGAGACGCCTTGATGATCGATGCACAGGAATATATGACGCATGGTGGTGGGCGTTTTGTATCGGCAGCTAATTTTGAGTTTTTTAAAAATTTCTTTTCTTCAGAGTTTTCGGCTGGCAGTTATGATTTTATTTCCATGTGGAATATATTAAAAGCGGACGACCCTCTTAGCCCAGAAATAAGCAATGATAAAAAGATAAAGAAGTTTACAAAATCTATTAGTCAATATACTACTGGTATTGGATCTAGTGATTACTTAACTCGTGCCTTTATTTTTGGTTCAACAGGTTTTACTATTGATTTTGATTCAATAAAATTTGTGGTTAAAGCGGATGGCACAAAGGAAATTCAAGGGTTAAAAATAATTCCATGTGAAGATAATTTTGATTTTGATTCTAAAAACGGGGTTGCTAATTACTTAAATGAAGATTTTAAAAAAGTGATCGATCCCTTTGGTATAGGCAGAACGGTACCGATTAAATTTACAGGAGATGTGTCCGCCGTTACTGTGACAGATAAAGATTTTGCTCAATTGAAGAAAACTAAATTAGAGCAAGAAGATATCGATAAAGTTGGTCTTCTAACAACACCAGCTTATTTAGCTGTAATTTGGAAACTAATCAAAGAATCTCCATCTATTAATTTTAGAGATTCCTTGGGAAGAAAAGTTATTTATGATGCAGATAGTAAATTTCACAATGGTATTTTAGAGGCCGAATCTATAGATGATATTGGAATGGTATTTAATGGCCCTGGATCTGTATTAGTTGGTGGTGGTGGTGAAGATGATTTAATAGGTTGCGATGGTGATGATTTGTTAATGGGCGCCAGTTCCTACTCATATGAAAAAGATCTACTTAAGGGAAAAAACGGATATGATACTTATATTGTTGATACCATGGATGTTATTGAAGACTCAGATGGTTCTGGAGAAGTATATTTAAGAGATGGCAGAAATAAATGTCTTGTACCAATCAGCAGCTATAAAGGTAATAAATTAACCGGTGGTGTTCATGCTGAAAATGATCCTGAAAATACTTACTATGGTGGCGGAATCAAGTATTTTTGGGAAGGCGGGGATTTAATTATTAATGATGGATTGATCATAAAAAATTTCAGAAATGGAGATTTAAATATCCGGCTGAGAGAAAAAGATGATACTCGGCCGGATTTCAAGGATGCGGAGAATATCAGATCACCTATTATCATTGATATGAATGGAGATGGTGTAAAAACTACTGCACAAGGTAAGCATACATATTTTGATCATGATGGAAATGGTTTTGCAGAGAATACTGGCTGGGTTGATAGTAATGATGCACTACTGGTTTTAGACCGTAATCAAAACGGATTGATTGATGACGGAAAAGAGTTATTTGGCAGTAATACTTTATTATCTTCTGGTAAAAAAGCACAAAATGGATTCGAAGCCCTAGCTGAATTTGATGAGAATCGAGATGGTGTAATTGATACTGCTGATTCAGTGTGGTCGAGATTACAATTATGGCAAGATAAAAATCAGAATGGTTTAGTTGATGAGGGAGAATTATTGTCGCTGAGTAATACTCAGATTACAGCTATAGGACTTAATTATCTGAAAGGTGATAAAAAAGATGAGAATGGTCATGAGCACAGAGAAACATCTCAAGTTACCTGGGCAGACGGGCATCAGACAGATGTAACAGATGTATGGTTTAAGGTAGATAAAGGAGATACTTTTAATACTGATTACTTGGCAATTGATAAAGATATAGCGAAATTACCTTATATACAAGGCTTTGGTAATGTATCAGATCTGCATACTGCTATGCAGAAAGATGCTGTTCTAAAGGAAATGGTTAAAGCTTATCTGACAGCTGATACTAAAACACGTGAATCACTACTGAACAATTTGATTTATAGATGGACTGGTTCTGAACAGGTTGATCCCGTAAGTCGAGGAAAATATATTGATGACGCACGGAAGTTGGTAACTTTAGAAAATCTAACCGGCTCAGATTTTTTAGGTATTTGGTGCTCAGGAAGACTTGATTCAGATCCTCATTCACACGCAGCACCTATACTTATTAAGGAGTTTAATAAATTTGCAGAATATGTTTCCGCCAGTTTATTGGCCGAAGGAGTATATAAGGAGCTATTTTTCCCAGTTATTCTGGCGCAGTGGAATGCTGAACAGCAAAAAATCGGATATGATTACTCTAAGCTAGATCAAGAGCTTGTAAGATTAGTTGAAAATAATCAGCTGGCCGAAGCTAGAGAATTGATGCAAATTGATAAGAATCTGGGGAAATATAATAGTGCAGCGCGGGAAAGGCGGCAAGCCAATCTATTGAAAGTAGCTCGTGATAATGGATTAATAGCTCAACTTTATGGTGAGATAGATAATATTTTTATTAGTTCAAATGGAAATGATAGCTTTAATGGAAACAAATGGCAGAAAGATCGCTATCTATTTCGCTCAGGCCATGGGCAGGATGTAATAAAAGATTTTGGATATGTCAGTGAAAAAAGTAAGCGCAATGATTTATGCTTTGAAGGAGCCAAGCTGGCAGATACACAGTTTGTACGTATGGGCAATGATTTAATTATAAAGGCGTATGGAACGAGTGACTCAGTAACCTTATTGGATTATTTTAATAGCGATAATCGTGCATTTAATTTTGTATTTGATAATGAAACGATTACTTATGAAGAGTTGATGAGTCGATACACTTTTACTCATAGTGGAGATGATGGAGATAATAAGATTTCCGGCTGTGATGGAAAAGACATTTTGAGCGGAGGAGCGGGCAATGATACTTTATGGGGAGGAGCTGGCGATGATATTTTGGATGGAGGCGAAGGCAATGATATTCTGGAAGGAGGAGAAGGTTACGATATTCTGATAGGGGGGACAGGCAATGATATCCTGAAAGGAGGAGATTGGCATAAAGACCGTTATGAATTTGAGGCAGGTCATGGTCAGGATGTAGTTAAGGATGATGGTAGAGATTCTAAAGACGATCTAAATGCTCGTAATGAATTGGTATTTAAAGGAGCGAAACTGGCAGATGCAGAATTTATCCGCTTTGGAACAGACCTGATTATTAAAGCGTATGGTTCAACAGATTCTGTGACTCTCTTAGGATATTTCAGCGATAGTTATTACAGCAGATCGTTTAATTTTATATTTGATGATCAGAGCGTTACTCCCTATATAGACCCCATCTGGGGCAAAGGCAGTGATGATATTCTGAATGGAGGAGCTGGTGATGATATGCTGAATGGATTAAATGGTGATGATATTCTGAATGGAGGAGCTGGTGATGATATTCTGAATGGAGGGAATGGTGATGACATTTTAAATGGAGGCGTTGGCGATGATATTCTGAACGGAGGAGCTGGTGATGATATTCTGAATGGTGGCACTGGAAATGACTTTCTGAATGGAGGTGATGGGGGTAAAGATCGTTATGAGTTTGAGACTGGGCATGGCCAAGATGTGATTAATGACCAGGCTTATGATTCACAAGGTTATCAGTTTGGATCTAATGACGTAGTATTTAAAGGAGCCAAACTGGCAGACGCAGAATTTAGTCGATCAGGGAACAGTCTAGTTGTTCGAGCGTATAAATCAGCAGATTCGGTAACTTTATTGGATTATTTCATACATAATAATTATAAGGCTTTTATCTTTATATTTGATGATCAGAGTATTTCTTATGATAATGTTATAAAAGACTATATTTTCACTCAGAATGGAGATGGAAAAGACAACGTTATTTTTGGCTGGCAAGGAACTGATATTCTAAATGGGGGGATGGGCAATGACACGCTATGGGGAGGAGCTGGTAATGATATTCTGAATGGAGGCGAAGGCAATGATATTCTGGAAGGAGGAGAAGGTTACGATATTCTGAATGGTGGTGCTGGAAATGATATTCTGAATGGCGGCTATTGGCATAAAGACCGGTATGAATTTGAGGCGGGGCATGGTAAAGATGTAATCAATGATAGAGGTGATGACAATTATCCTGAAAACTATAATGATTTAGTATTTAAGGGAGCCAGTTCGGCAGATGCAAAATTTTTGCGATATGGAGATGATCTGGTTATTCAGGCGTATGGATCAGCAGATTCAGTAACTCTACCTGATTACTTCATCAATAAATACATTGTTAACAGAGCATTTAACTTTATATTTGATGATCAAACTATCATTTATAAAGATATCTTAAAGCACTTTACGATTAATCAGAGCGGAGATGAGAAAGACAATGAGATTAGTGGCTGGGATGGAAAGGATTTGATTAACGGAGGAGCGGGTAATGATGTTTTAGGTGGAGGATATGGCGATGATATTTTAAATGGAGACGAAGGCAATGATACTTTATGGGGAGGAGCAGGCGATGATGTTTTAAATGGAGACGAAGGCAATGATAATTTAAATGGAGGTACAGAAAATGATATTCTGAATGGAGGAGCTGGCGATGATATTCTGAATGGAGATAAGGGTGATGACATTTTAAATGGAGGAGTTGGCGATGATATTTTGAACGGGGGAGAAGGCTATGATATTTTAAATGGGGGCGCAGGCAATGATATTCTGAAAGGAGGAGATTGGCATAAAGACCGTTATGAGTTTGAGGCGGGGCATGGTCAGGATGTAGTTAATGATAAAGGTGATAACTATTATTCTGAATCCTATTTGAAAAAGCGTAATGACCTTGTATTTAAAGGTGCCAATCTAGCAGAAGCAAAATTTTTGCGATATGGAGATGATCTGGTTATTCAGGCATATGGATCAGCAGATTCAGTGACTCTACCTGAATACTTCAACTATGATAACAGATATAGCAGAGCATTTAACTTTATATTTGATGATCAAACTATCGTTTATGAAGATATCAATAAGCACTTTACGATTAATCAGAGCGGAGATGAAAAAGACAATGTTATTAACGGCTGGTATGGTAAAGACATTTTGAGCGGAGGAGCGGGCAATGACACTTTATCAGGTGAATATGGCGATGATATTTTGGATGGAGGTGAAGGCAATGATATTCTGGAAGGAGGAGAAGGTTACGATATTTTGATAGGGGGGACAGGCAATGATATCCTGAAAGGAGGAGATTGGCATAAAGACCGTTATGAGTTTGAAGCAGGTCATGGTCAGGATGTGATTAATGATAAAGGTAGAGATTATGAATTCACAAAACATGAGCGAAATGATGTTGTCTTTAAAGGTGCCAAGCTGGCAGATGCAAAATTTATTCGCTCTGGAACCGATCTGGTTATTCAGGCGTATGGATCAATAGATTCAGTGACTCTACCTGATTACTTCAACTCTACATACTATAAAGACGATAGTAGAGGATTTAACTTTATATTTGATGATCAAGCCATTACTTTGGAAAATATCAAAAAAGATTATGCCTTCATCCTGAGCGGGGATGAAAAGGATAATATTATTTCAGGCTGGCAAGGAAACGATATTCTTATCGGAGGTGCAGGAGATGATGTTTTAAAAGGTGGTTCTGGTAATGATATTCTGAATGGCGGTGTCGGTAATGATATTCTCAACGGCGGTGATTTTGATAAAGACCGTTATGAATTTGAAGCCGGTCATGGTCAGGATGTGGTGAATGATTTAGGCTATATGGATAAAAAAAATAAAGATCAGCGTAATGATTTGGTGTTTAAAGGTGCTAGTCTGGCCGATGCTGAATTTATCCGTTCTGGTAATGATTTAGTCATTTATGCATATGGATCAGCAGATTCAGTGACCTTACCTGATTATTTTGATACTAAAAATAAAAATAGCCGGGCTTTTAATTTTGTGTTTGAAGATAAAAGCGTCACCTATGAAGATATGAAGAAAAATCGTTCCTTTGGTGTAACTAAAGCTAAAAATGGAAATGATATTGTTAATCTACGGAAAATTGCTTCCAGTGATTTGGCAGATAACTCACCACTTAAAGGTAAATTTGTTTCTAATCATAGTAATGATCCTTCAGCACAGATTCAGAATTTACTTTCAGCCATGGCAGGATTTACTCCCGCTATTGATGATAGATTAAATTCGGTGGAGCCGATACAGCAATCTATGCATTTAACAAGTGCCCCTGCTTATTGAATAAATTGGTTTATTTATTAATTAAGCCTAGGTAATAAAATACCCGTAATTGCTGATTACGGGTATTTTTTATTGTGCATGAAATTATCTGTGGAAAATTTAGAATAAAGATAAATGTTAATTTAATGCAGAATTTGAAGGTTTGAAATAAGTCGATGATCGATGAATAGTCATTAAAGAAATCCAGGTAATTAATATTATGAATTTTAAATATTAAAATATTTTGATACATTTTTATGTTGTAGTTTAATTTATAGTTTTTCATTCCCTTTATATAGAACATTTTTCTGATTAAATTATTTTAATGTTTTAGTTGTTTATGAATCTGGATTAATAAAGATTTTAGTTTTAATAAATTATCTAACGGAAATATATTTCTTTATAAAAATCCTTAAACGTTATTGTTTAAGGATTTTTATCAATTAATGATTAAGTTTAAATCAGAACAGCACATCCCTGTGCTGGGTCACTGCTGCGTGCTGCTATAGCTGCTTCTACTGTCATGCCCAGTGCTTTGGCTACGCCTGCACCATAGTCCGGATGGCAGGCATTGCAGTTACGAATATGTCTGTATTTGATAAAGTCAGGTGCATCACCCATAGCTCGTGCTGTGTTTTCAAACAGTACCTGCTTCTGGTTATCATTCATTAAGTTAAATAAGGCGCGGGGCTGGCTGAAATAGTCATTATCGTCTTCGTGGAAATTCCAGAAATCAGCATCACCATGTATTTTAAGCGGAGGTTCACGAAATTCAGGCTGTTCCTGCCATTGATGGAAGCTGTTAGGCTCGTAATGGGGCAGACTTCCATAATTGTCATCTACCCGGGTTGTACCATCACGATGGTTACTGAAAACGGGACAGCGTGCTTTATTAACGGGTATCTGATGATGATTGACCCCTACACGGTAGCGGGCAGCGTCTGCGTAATTATACAGGCGTGCCTGTAAAACTTTGTCAGGAGAAACGCTGATTCCCGGCACCAGATTACTAGGAGCGAAAGCAGCCTGTTCAACGTCAAGATAATAGTTATCCGGGTTGCGGTTTAGTTCGAATTTGCCCACCTCGATAAGCGGATAATCGCCATGCGGCCATACTTTAGATAAATCAAACGGATGATAGGGTACTTTTTCTGCATCGGTTTCCGGCATAATTTGAATATACATTGTCCATTTAGGAAAATTACCGGATTCGATAGCATTGTAAAGATCGCGCTGATGGCTGTCGCGATCTTGTCCCATAATAGTGGCGGCTTCTTCATCGGTAAGGTTTTTAATTCCCTGTTGGGTACGGAAGTGAAATTTAACCCAGAAGCGTTCTTTATCAGCGTTAATGAAACTGAATGTATGTGAACCGAAACCATGCATATGCCGGTAACTGGCCGGTATGCCTCTGTCGGACATGGTAATGGTTACCTGATGAAATGATTCCGGCAGTAAAGTCCAGTAGTCCCAGTTATAAGTAGGGCTGCGCAGATTGGTACGGGGGTCGCGTTTGACGGCTTTATTAAGGTCAGGAAATTTACGCGGATCACGCAGAAAAAATACAGGTGTATTATTGCCTACCAGATCCCAATTGCCCTGCTCGGTATAAAATCTCATGGCAAAGCCACGGATATCGCGCTCAGCATCTCCACCACCGCGTTCAGCTGCTACTTCAGAAAAGCGTACAAACATTTCGGTTTTTTTGCCAATCTGGCTGAATAGTTTGGCACATGTATATTGGGTTATATCGTGGGTAACTGTGAAAGTACCAAATGCACCTGAGCCTTTTGCATGCATCCGGCGTTCAGGGATAACTTCGCGGACAAAATTGGCCAGTCTTTCGTTCAGCCATAAATCCTGAGCCAGTAAAGGACCGCGTGGTCCGGCTGTGAGACTATTCTGATTATCAGATACAGGCGCCCCCTGATCTGTTGTGAGATGGGTTACCGGGCATTTTTTTATATCATGGTTCATGGCAAAGCTCCTTGTTAATTTATTATTAAAAAAGGCCTTTACTGCTTTTGGCTACCCAGATGATTATAGGCTTAAGTATAAAATCGAATGTTAACTGTTTGTTATTTTTACATTTTATTGTAAATGACAATTATTTTTAAATTGTGTGAAATTTTTAATGTATTGAGTTTTAAAGTGAACAATTTTTGGTTATCGCTGGTTGTTGCCCATAAATAAACCAGCCTGCTTTGGCTGGTTTAGAAAATTAATTCAGTTGTTTGAGTAAAGAAATCTTGCTATATAGTCGATTCACTTAAACAGAGAAAGACGAGCCACAGCCACAGGTGGTAGTTGCATTAGGGTTACGGATAACAAATTGTGAACCGTGCAGACTTTCAGAATAATCGATTTCAGCACCAACCAGATACTGATAACTCATTGGATCGATCAGAAATGTTAAGCCATTTTTCTGGATTTCAAAATCATCATCATTAACGATTTCATCAAAAGTAAAACCGTACTGGAAACCTGAGCATCCTCCCCCTGTTACAAATACGCGCAGTTTCAGGTCCGGATTGTTTTCTTCTGCAATTAAATCTTTTACTTTGGTACAACAGCTTTCAGTAAAGATAATCGGTGTTTCAATATCGGTTTCTGACATGGTGTAGTCCTTTTAATAATATGTGCATACTTGATTGTCTATCCTGCTGACCGGTTATGGCAAGAGGGGAATAAGATTTAATCCGCTTTTTTCATCAAGCCCGAACATGATATTCATATTCTGTACAGCTTGTCCGGCTGCACCTTTTACCAGATTATCAATTACAGAAAGAATAATCCAGGTATTATTCTGCGGCGCAGGTTGTATACTGATGCGGCAGAGATTTGCTCCGTGGACTGAGCGGGTTTCAGGTGTGCTGCCAGCAGGCATGACATCAACAAACGGGCTGGATTGATAATAATCGGCAATCAACTGATATGGGTTGCAACCTTCTTTTACCTGAATATATATGGTGGCATGCATGCCGCGAATCAAGGGCGTCAGATGAGGTACAAACACCAGACTGTTACCTGAATTAGGTTGTAAAAGATTCAGTGTTTGCCTGATTTCCGGTAAATGTCTGTGTCCGCTGATACCATAAGCTTTGAAATTATCGCTGCATTCTGCGAACAGGTTACCGGTATTTGCTTTGCGACCTGCACCAGATACTCCTGATTTACAATCGGCAATAAGCGGCATGTCATGAATCAGACATTGTTGCTGCAATAACGGTAATAAAGGCAGGCTGACACAAGTCGGATAGCAGCCCGGATTGGCTACCAGCTGCGCCTGAGTAATGGCAGTACGGTTCAGTTCTGCCAAACCATAAACAGCTTTTGCGATCCATTCGGGGCTGGCATGAGTAAACGGATACCATTTTTGCCAGACTGCTACATCTTTGATACGGTAATCTGCAGACAGGTCGATTACTTTAACTCCCTGTGTCAGTAATATTGGAGCCTCATGCATGGCTACACCGTTAGGTGTTGCAAAAAATACTAAGTCACATTTACTTAAGTCGGCCTGATCGGGATGTTGGAAAATCAAATGATCATAGATGCCGCGCAAACTGGGAAAATAATCGCTTAGCGTTGTTCCGGTAGTGCTGCGGCTGGTAATGGTGATGATTTCAGCTTCCGGATGCTGTGCCAGTAAACGTAATAGTTCTACACCAGTATAACCTGTGGCTCCGACTATGCCGATTTTAATGCTCATATGGATCTCTCATGAATTTTTTGCAATTGCTGTGTAGTTAAATCACGACCTGAGCGCCGAGTTCGACGACGCGGTTAGCCGGTATATGATAGTAATTACCGGCTGAAGCACTGTTTTTATATAACCATTTGAAAAGGCGTGCACGTAACCGCCCCATATTGCCATGTTTGGTTTTGGCGGCAACAACAATGCTGTCGTGTGACAGAAAAAAAGAGGTATCCATGGTATCAAGTTTAATTCCTTGTTCAGCCATCAATTTCAGAATATGGGTGATATTGGCTGTTTCCTGAAAACCATAATTGGCGATGACTCTGGTAAAGCGGGGACCAATCTGTTTCATGGCAATACGGTCATTATCGGCCACATAGGGTATTTCTTTGGTTTTGACGCTGAGCAATACATTATAGCTATGCAGTACTTTATTGTGTTTCAGATTATGCAGGAGTGCTCGTGGAATGCTGAACGGGTCGGAAACCATGAATACTGCATTGCCGGAAACAATCTGAGGCGGGTAGTCGTGCAGGTTTTCAACAAAATTATCCAATGAAAATTCCTGATTTTGCTGTGCCTGTAGCAATTGTGCCTGTCCGCGACGCCATGTTGAGAATAATGTAACCACAATCAGGGCTACCATTACCGGGAACCAGCCGCCATGAATTAGTTTTAGCAGGTTACTGCTGAAGAAAACCAGATCAAAACACAGAAAAACCGAAGTAAGCAGTAAGGCAAGCGGGATTGGCCAGCGCCAGTTTTTAATCATTACTACGCAGAACAGACATGAGGTAATAACCATGGTACCCGTAACTGCAATACCGTAAGCTGAAGCCAGATGTTCTGAATCGTGAAAAGCCAGTACTACTAATGTGACTGCTACCAGTAACAGCCAGTTAACCAGCGGCAGGTAAATCTGACCAACTTCTTCATTATTGGTATGGATAATATTCATGCGTGGGGCAAAGCCAAGCTGTATTGCCTGACGGGTAAGCGAGTAGGCTCCAGCAATAACGGCCTGACTGGCAATAATAGTTGCAAAAGTAGCCAGAATAATTAATGGAATCAATAGCCAGTGCGGTGCGCTGAGAAAAAACGGGTTATTAATTGCATTCGGATTATGCAGAATCAGGGCACCCTGACCCAGATAATTGATAATCAGACTAGGTAAAACAATTTTTATCCATGCTGTCTGGATTGGTTTACGACCAAAATGTCCCATATCGGCATAGAGGGCTTCTGCACCGGTTACAGCCAGTACAACGCAGCCCAGCCCGATAAAACCGTCCCAGCCATGATTAATGGCAAAATTAATTGCATAGAAAGGGCTGAAAGCAAGAATAATTTTCGGAGCCTGAACTATCTGATACAGACCTATCAGTGCAATAGCACTAAACCATATCAGCATAACCGGACCAAACAGTGTACCGATTTTGTGTGTACCTTTTTTTTGAATGAAAAAAAGTCCGAACAGGATAATCAATGCTATAGGCATAACATAAGGGCGGAAGTTTTCACTGATTACCGTTAACCCTTCTGCAGCGGATAAAACCGATACGGCCGGCGTAATCATGGCATCACCGTAAAAAAGGGCGGTGCCGGTAAGCCCCATCATCATCACAATCCATACAGGTTTACCCTTAAGATGCTGCATTGCCTGCTGCATCAGTACAACAACGCCGCCTTCACCATTATTATCGGCTCGCAGAATAAACAGAACATATTTCAGAGTAACGATCAGGAGTAATGACCATACAATCAAAGAAACAAAGCCCAGTACATTAGTTTCTGTGGGAGCGATTGTAGAAGCGCGGAAGCTTTCTTTTAAGGCATACAGAGGACTGGTTCCAATGTCACCGTAAACAATACCCAATGCAGCCAGTGTCATTGCGGTATTGGCAGAAAACTGTTTACGCATTTATTTACCTCTAGTGATTATAGGGGAGTGCAGTTTAGTCTTAACGTCAACTTTAGCCAATCCCTTAAGTGTGAGTTTCTTTAGTTTTTTATTCAATAGTCATAGTAACTTATAATTAATTCATATTAATTTTGTGCTTTTGGATATGATGCAGATGCCTCATTTATCAGTATATCTGAACGAAACGGTAAATTGTTGACATTATTTCATAATTTGTTATGAAAAATTTACATAATGTTAATTATTATGACTGATTTCAGACAGTGATTATACAGTGCCGATGACGCAATTAATTGATATGTTTGTGCTAATCGGTATTAATTTTAAATTTGAATAATGGCAGGTGGTTTCTTTTTTTTCAACAATGAGTTAAAATAAAGAAATTTTTCGAATTATTGAGAAATGGCCCTAAGGCCATTTTTTTTGTTTTTATGGAGCACAGATGGATATTCAGGGCATTTTAGAAAAAACTTTGCCGGGTCTGGGCTATGAGCTGGTTAATTATGAGCTGACTGCTCAGGGGGATTTACGCGTCTTTATTGATAAGGCAGAAGGCGGTATTTCCCTGGATGATTGTGTTGCGGTCAGTAATCATTTAAGCCGGGTATTGGCTGTAGAGGATGTGGATTATCAGCGTCTGGAAATTTCCAGCCCGGGCTTAGACCGTCCTTTAACCAAACCGGCAGATTTTACGCGTTTTACCGGGCAACTGGCCAAGATTAAGACACGTTTGCCTATAGACGGGCAGAAGAATTTTATTGGCCGGATTAATGGTATTGATGAAAACGATTTAATCAGTATTACGCTGGAAGAAATTAATGAAGCGCGTCGGGCCAAACGTGCTGCTGTGGCAGCCGGTAAGACAGTTTTAATAGAATGGCAGAATATTGATAAAGCACGTTTAAAACCAGAATTTGATTTTTAAATTGAAATTTCATATTTTTGTAAGCAAAGGCTTACAAGGAGAATTAAATGAGTCGTGAAATTTTACTACTGGCTGAAGCTTTGGCGAGTGAAAAAAATGTAGATACAGAAGTAGTATTCAGCGCGCTGGAATTTGCTCTGGCCAGTGCGGCAAAGAAAAAAACTGAGCGTGAAAATATGGATGTGCGGGTGGTGATTAACCGCAATACCGGCGATTACAGCAGTTTTCGCCGCTGGCTGATTGTGGCTGATGAGGATTATACCTATCCCGATATTCAAAAAACCATTGAAGAGATTCAGGAAGAAATTCCGGGAACTACGCTGCAGATTGGTGAGTATTACGAAGAACCAATCGAAAATGTAGAATTTGGCCGGATTGGCGCACAGACAGCCAAACAGGTTATTTTGCAGCGCATTCGCGATGCAGAGCGTGAACAGATTTTAAATGAATTTTTACAGCGTAAAGATAGCCTGGTTCTGGGTACGATTAAACGTGTGGAACGACACGGTGCAATCGTGGAAATTGGCCGTCTGGAAGCACTGTTGCCGCGAGATCAGATGATTCCGCGTGAAAACTTCCGTAATGGTGACAGAGTACGAGCTTTGTTTTTACGGGTAGACCAGATTGGTAACCGCAGTCAGGTTATTCTGACACGTACTTCGCGAGAATTCCTGTTAAAACTGTTTGAAATGGAAGTGCCGGAAATTGAAGACGGTCTGCTGGAAATCAAGGAAGTAACACGTGATCCGGGTTTACGTGCCAAAATTGCGGTGAAATCCAATGATGCACGTATTGATCCGCAGGGTACCTGTATTGGTGTACGCGGTTCGCGTGTCAATGCAGTAACGGAAGAATTAGCAGGTGAGCGTATTGATGTAGTGCTGTGGTCACCTGAAACTGCACAGTTTGTGATTAATGCGCTGAGCCCTGCAGAAGTAACTCGTATTCTGATAGATGAAGATCATCATTCTGTTGATGTGATTGTGGCAGAAGATCAGCTGGCCCTGGCAATCGGACGTGGTGGACAGAATGTACGTCTGGCAGCCGAACTAACAGGCTGGCAGCTGAACATCATGACTGTGGATGAGGCTCAGGAACGCCACGAAGCTGAAGATAAAGCCGTACGTGAGCTGTTTATCAATAACCTGGGTGTTGATGAAAACGTAGCTGAGGTACTGGTTCAGGAAGGCTTTACCAGCCTGGAAGAAGTGGCTTATGTTCCTGTTCAGGAAATGCTGGAAATTGAGGGTTTTGATGAAAGTACGGTAGAAGAATTGCGTAATCGTGCCCGTGATGCCATTTTAACCCTGGCCATCGCCTCTGAAGAGCAGTTAGAGCACATGGACGAAGATTTGAAAAATCTGGAAGGTGTTGATCAGGAAATGCTGCATGATCTGGCCAATGAAGGAATTAAAACCCGTGATGATCTGGCCGAATTGTCAGTAGATGAACTGATTGAAATTACAGGCATTGATGAGGAAACCGCCAAGAAAGTGGTGATGGCAGCACGCGCCCACTGGTTTGACGAAGTATGAGGGTACGCGAATGAGTAATCAAATAACTGTAGAACAATTTGCCTCGGAACTGCATTTATCAACCTCAAGGTTGCTGGAACAGTTAGCCGAAGCAGGAGTACACAAACAGGCAGCGACGGATAAACTGACAGCTGCAGATAAAAAACAGTTGCTGGTTTATTTAAAGCAGTCTAATGGTAGTCAGTCTGCCGGTACCATCACGCTGAATCGTAAAAAACCAGCTGAAAAAAGTACTGTTGGCGGCGTTGAAGTTGAAACCCGCCGGCGGCGGCGTATTGCTGTACCGCCGGAAGAACAGGAAGCCAGACAGGCAGAAGAAAAACAGAATCTTCCGCAGCCTGAATCCGAACCGGTGAAAACAGCAGATACTGAGGCTGAAGAACTGGCAAGAAAAGCTGCTGAAGAGCAGGCTGAAGCGCGACGCAGAGAAGAATCTGCTGCGGCAGCAGCTGCAGAAGCAGCACGTCTGAAAGCAGCAGCGGCGGCCAGTAAAACCGAACAGAAACCTAAAGTGGAATCTGTGCAGACAGAAGTGGTAAAACAGGAAGTGAAACAGCAACAGAACGCAGCAGCTCAACCTGCAGAAGTACCTGCTGATAAAAAGCCAGCAGCAGACAAAACTGAGCAGTCTAAATCCAAACGCAACAACCGTAACCGGAATGCGAAAAAAATTGATTTGGCTGCACTTAAGGCTGAAGCAGCTAAGCCGATTATCAGTCCTGAAGAGCAGGCTCAGCGTGATGAAGAAGCCAGACGTGCTGAAGCCATGCGCGCTCATCGTGAAATGTTACTGAAACAGAAACAGGAACGTCAGGCACGGCGCGAAGCAGCTAAACAGCAGGCTAAGGAAGAAAGTAAAGCAGTTAGTGAGCAGAAAACTGCTGAAGTGCGTTCGGCTAAGCCAACTGAGAAAAAGCCGGTGAGCAGTAATGCACCGAAAGCGGCAGAAAATGTGTCTGAATCAGCAGGCCGGCGTAAAAAGGATGAACAGCGTCATCAGCGTGAAGATGATATGCCAAAAGGTAAATCAGCACGCGGTGGTAAAAACCGGCGTTCGGCAGATGCGGCCAACTCTGAAGAGGGACGCAGCAGCAGACGAGGCAGTAAAAAAGGTGGTAAGAAACAGCTTAAACTGGAACCGAATCAGCATGCCTTCCAGGCACCTACTGAACCTGTAGTACATGAAGTGCTGGTGCCGGAAACCATCACAGCTGCTGAGCTCGCACACAAAATGGCTGTTAAGGCTGCAGAAGTGATTAAAACCCTGATGAAGATGGGTATGATGGTGACCATCAACCAGTCACTGGATCAGGAAACTGCTCTGATTGTAGTAGAAGAAATGGGGCATATTGGTAAGGCTGCTGCAGCTGATGATCCTGAAGCCTTTCTGGATGAAGATACTACTGTTACTGAGGCTGAAAAATTACCCCGTCCGCCGGTGGTTACTGTGATGGGGCATGTAGACCATGGTAAAACATCCTTACTGGACTATATTCGCCGTGCCCGTGTTGTGCAGGGTGAAGCAGGTGGTATTACACAGCATATTGGTGCCTATCATGTGGAAACACCGCGCGGTGTGATTACATTCCTGGATACACCGGGCCATGAAGCATTTACTGCTATGCGTGCTCGCGGTGCGCAGGCTACCGATATTGTGATTCTGGTGGTGGCCGCTGATGATGGAGTAATGCCTCAGACTATTGAAGCCATTGCACATGCTAAAGCTGCAAAAGTACCTTTAGTGGTGGCTGTAAATAAGATTGATAAAGAAGGCGCCAATCCTGAACGTATTCGTCAGGAACTGACCGCACATGAAGTCATCCCTGATTCATGGGGTGGTGATGTACAGTTTATTGATGTTTCAGCCAAACAGGGCACCAATATTGATGCATTGCTGGAAGCAGTATTGCTGGAAGCAGATGTTCTGGAGCTGAAAGCACCTGTAGATTCTGCTGCTAAAGGTATTGTTGTCGAGTCACGTCTGGATAAAGGGCGTGGTGCGGTAGCAACCTTGCTGGTACAAAGCGGTACGTTGCGTAAAGGTGATGTTGTGCTTGCCGGTACAACTTTTGGTCGTGTACGTGCCATGGTAGATGAGAACGGCAAAACCATTACTGATGCCGGTCCGTCTATTCCGGTAGAAATTCTAGGATTGTCAGATGTACCTAATGCCGGTGAAGATTTTATTGTACTGGCTGATGAGAAAAAAGCACGTGAAATTGCTCTGTTCCGTCAGGGTAAATATCGTGATGTACGACTGGCTAAACAGCAGGCCGCCAAACTGGAAAACATGTTTAACAACATGGGTGAAAATCAGGCGCAAAGCTTGCCGATTATTATTAAAGCAGATGTTCAGGGTTCTTATGAGGCCTTAGCAGGTAGTTTGCGTAAACTGTCTACTAATGAAGTACGGGTTGATGTATTGCATAGTGGTGTAGGTGGTGTGACAGAGTCTGATGTGAATCTGGCTATCGCCTCGGGCGCAGTTATCATCGGCTTTAATGTACGTGCTGATGCCACTGCACGTAAACTGGCTGAACATGAAGGTATTGAGATCCGGTATTACAATATCATTTATGATGCTATAGATGATGTGAAGGCAGCTTTAAGCGGTATGCTGGCACCAGAGCAAAAAGAAAATGTGATTGGTACAGTAGAAATCCGTCAGGTTATTAACGTATCAAAAGTGGGTAATATCGCCGGCTGTATGGTAACTGATGGTTTAATCAAACGTGATTCTCATGTTCGGTTAATTCGTAATAATGTGGTTGTGCATACTGGTGAACTGGCTTCATTAAAACGCTTTAAAGATGATGTTAAGGAAGTACGTCAAGGCTTCGAATGTGGTCTGATGCTGAAAAACTTCAATGAAATTATGGAAGGTGATCAGCTGGAAGTCTTTGAGGTAGTTGAAGTTGCCCGTAAGCTTTAAAATGATTTAGGGTATAACAGGCAGCCAGAGAAGTTTCCGGCTGCCTGAATTTACTGGCCTGATCACAGAAAGGAATGATTATGCGTAAACCTCAGCGTGGTTATGCTCGTCAGGATCGTGTTAAAGAGCAGATTATGCGTGAACTGGCCGAACTTGTACGTGTTGGTCTCAAAGATCCGCGTGCCGGTTTTATTACGATTAATGAAGTAGAAGTAACCCGCGATTATAGTCATGCTACTATTTATTACACTGTGCTGGATGACAGTACCCGTGCTGTAACCGAAGAAGCACTGGAACATGCTAAGGGTTATTTGCGTAGCGAACTGGCTCGTCGAATAACTTTATTCCGTACACCTGAGCTGACGTTCATTTATGATGACTCGCTTGAACGAGGTATGAGTATTTCGCATTTGATTGATAAAGTTTCTAAAGAAAAACCGGTTGAAGATTAAATGAAGCTTAAAAAAGAGGTTGTCCAAGATTGGACAACCTCTTTTTATATTATTTAACCTGATTTATATTATGAATTTAGCGGCCATAGTGAACCATTACTGAGGCTTTGGCAATGGCATGACTATTCACTACAAAACCCGTATAACTAGTAGTTGCATCCTCGGGTAAATCAATTTTATCAGTATTCAGAGCATAAACAGTAAAAATATAACGATGGGGCGGATGACCTTCTGGCGGATAAAAACCCGAATAACCTAAAGTTCCGCTATCGTTACGTAGCTGACGTGTTCCGGCAGGTAAATTCTGCCCACCTTTTGCACCAGCATTTCTTTTCAGTTCAGTTAAGTCTTTTGGCAGATTAATCGCCATCCAGTGCCACCAACCTGCACCTCCTGTAGGGGCATCGGGATCATGGCATTGAATTGCAAAACTTTTGGTATTAGCTGGTGCATTTTCCCAAATTAAAGCAGGAGACTGGTTATCACGATCACTTTGATAAGAGGAATCAACAGTATCGCCATTTTTAAATTCAGGACTGGTTAAGGTAAATGTATTTGGCATTATATTTCTCAATGTCATTGGAAAATAAGATATGTAGTGATTTAATTTAGCTGGATAAGGTTGGGTAAGTCAATGTAAATGTAAAAATATTAAATAACAATGGAATTAGTTAAATGGGTTTTAAATTGGCAGCAAACTAATTGCAAACATTAATTTGGCTGATTGATAAACTGTTATAAAATATCAGACCAGTGGTTTGCTCTATTGGGAATATCAAGATGAAAGAAATATTACCTTGGGTATGCATTCCTGGTTTTATGCTCGATGAAACATTATGGAATGATATGAAAGCTAATTTGGCTGAATCCCAGCCGGTATTATGTGCATCACTGGTAAACGGAGACAGTATTGCTGCTATGGCAGAAAATATTGCTGTTTCTGCTCCTGAACGTTTTGTGCTCATTGGTTTTTCGCTTGGCGGCTATGTTGCAAGAACACTGGCCGCCCAGTATCCGCAGCGGGTTGCTGCCCTTGTCTTAATTGCTACTTCATTGCGTGAGGATACACCACAGCAATACGCAGCAAAGCAAAATACTTTACAAATTCAGCAGCATCTAAATTTTCGTGGTTTGGGACATAAGGCTATAATTCAGACGTTGCGACCTGATAATCAAAATAATCAAGAGATGATTAGCAGAATCCGGCAGATGAGTGAACGTTTGGGTTTTGATGTGTTAAGCAGACAATCTTTGCTAAACCGTAAAACTCCGACAGGTCAGAAAATTTCCTGCCCGACTTTGATTATTGTTGCTGCGCAGGATCAGATGCGCTCTATCGATGAAGCTAAGGAGTTGCAGGAATTTATACCACAGGCTAGTCTGAAAATAATCGAAAATAGCGGACATATGTTGCCACTGGAGCAACCGGAAATATTGGCTGAAATGATATCCGGCTGGCTCAATCAGCTTTGATGTAATTAAATTTAATTAAAAATATTTTTGGTTTTATCAGTTAAATATATTAAGTGTGCTTACTGATAAATAAAGCAGTTAATTATTGCGGATGGCATTTGAATTTTGTGTATTCTGTTCCAGCCATTTTTGCGCTGTAGCTGTATCACTAAAGTATCTGGGTCGTTGCAAAGTTAGTAAATTAGCAAGACGTATACCTATACGAATCCAAATATCGTCAACGACAATAGCAGTGCGACCAAAATCATGGGCATGCTGACGCAGAAATCTGAGATGTTCTAAAGCCATATCTATAGTGAAATCTTTCATCTGGCTCAGATCAAGTAACAGATTAGGTAAATGAATGTGTTCAATGGCTTTTAACAAAGCATTTTCCAGCTGATGAAAGTCTTCCAGTGTAAATTCATTGTATAGTACAACGTCTAAACCGTAACTTTTCTGATGGATAGAAATCATATATTTACCTTTAATGCCCAGAACAATTTATCTTAACTGATTCAGCAGATTTTAAAATATCATACTAATTGATTAATACATTGGCTATGATTCTTTTAAGTCTACTCTGATATTGATTAGAAAATTTTAAAACCTGTGGTATTGATACAACCAAGCTATAGGTTGATGGATTTTGTTAGTTAAATTAAATCATCTGTTGGAAATAGAATATATTGCAATTTATTGCTATAAAATAAAACCAGCAGTTTTTAGCACTAAAAACTGCTGGTTTGGTAATGCCAAAGTGTTTTTCTTTATCTTTGAGGAATATTATTCTGATTATTTGTAGTAGTTACAAATGCGCCTGAAGGTACAAAACGATAGAAAACTTCGCCATCCTGTATATAACCCAGTTTATCCCGGGCCATTTCGTTTATCGCATCTTTTCCATCGGCGAGATCTTTAATTTCGGCGGTAAGAGCACGATTACGCTGTATCAGGGTTTCATTACTGGCATTCTGATTTATGACTTTGTTCTCCAGATTCCACATATCGTGCCAGCCGCCATGCCCCATCCACAAGTCGTATTGTAAACCGGCCAATGCTAATAACAGTACCCAGGTTACCCACTTCATTTTATTTGCCTATAATATTCCATACCAGAATTAGCTAAGCTGATAAAAAGCTTTTTTACCCGGATAGTAGGCTGCAGAACCAAGTTCTTCTTCAATTCGCAGCAACTGATTATATTTGGCAATACGATCAGAGCGTGAAAGTGAACCAGTTTTAATTTGCATGCAGTTTGTACCTACAGCCAGATCAGCTATGGTGCTGTCTTCGGTTTCGCCAGAGCGATGGCTCATTACGCTGGTATAGCCAAAGCGTTTGGCTAAATCTACCGCTTTAAGTGTTTCGGACAATGTACCAATCTGATTGACCTTAACCAGAAGTGAGTTAGCCAGACCCTGGGTTATACCTTCGCTTAAAATAGCCGGATTGGTAACAAACAGATCATCACCAACCAGCTGTACTTTTTTACCCAGACGTTCTGTCAGAAGTTTCCAGCCTTCCCAGTCGTGCTCGCTCATACCGTCTTCAATAGACACAATAGGGTATTTGTTAACAAGGTCAGTCAGGTAGTCAGCAAACTCGGCACTGGTCAGGCTCAGATTTTCTGCAGTTAATTCATAATGCCCGTTTTTGTAAAACTCACTGGAAGCGCAATCCAGAGCCAGTACGATATCTTTGCCCGGAATATAGCCTGCTGCCTCTACAGCAGACAGAATCAGCTGAATGGCTTCTTCATGACTGGCTAAATCTGGCGCAAAACCGCCTTCATCACCAACACTGGTAGACATACCTTTATCATTACATAATTTTTTCAGATGGTGAAATACTTCAGCACCACAGCGCAATGCCTGACGAAAAGATTCTGCGCCCACCGGCATAATCATGAATTCCTGAATATCAAGGCTATTATTGGCATGTGCACCGCCATTGATAACATTCATCATCGGAACAGGCATGGACATTGGCCCGGCACCGCCTATATAACGATATAGTGGCAAACCGGCATCTTCTGCTGCAGCACGGGCAACTGCCAGTGAAACTGCCAGCGTAGCATTGGCTCCAAGGCGACCTTTATTATCAGTACCGTCCAGATCAATCATAATCTGGTCGATATAGCTTTGTTCACTGGCATCAATGCCGATAAGTGCCTGTGCAATTTCATTATTAACATTCTCTACAGCCTGTAATACACCTTTGCCCAAATACCGCTGTTTATCGCCGTCACGCAGTTCCAGTGCTTCTTTTTCACCGGTAGACGCGCCGGAAGGCACGGCAGCTCTGCCCATTACCCCAGATTCAAGCAGAACATCACATTCAACTGTCGGGTTACCGCGTGAATCCAGTATTTCACGCGCAAAGATGTCAATAATTGCACTCATGCAAGTCTCCAGAATTTTAAATTTTATATTGTTATGCGATAAAGACTACAAACAATAATTTTGCCAGTCATCGGGTTGACCAGATGGTTAAACTTTGTATTATACCGGAGGCTGAGTATGAGAAAAGGGTAATTTACACTTGATTTTTTGAGCAGTAAATTAAATAGAACAATCAGGTAGCATATGTTTATTATATAAAGTAAACAAATTGATTTCTGTTAAAGGTGCTTTGGAGAATCAGCTAAAACTCTCAGGAACTTATGGTGGCTATATATCAACTTTATCTGAGACCTGAATTTTAGTATAGCTCAGATTTGTATCCATCGGTGGTTTATAGGCGTAAAGAAAATGTTGTTTACTGCTATAGTGTTAGCAAATAGGGCATCATTTCGGAGTTTTTTTTGTATATTTTTGTTTGACAGTTAAGAGTTGATTAGGTATAGTTCGCAACTTCTCTACGGAGAGTTGGCCGAGTGGTCGAAGGCGCTCCCCTGCTAAGGGAGTATACGGGCAAAACCTGTATCAAGGGTTCGAATCCCTTACTCTCCGCCATATTACAAAAAATCCCTGAATTAAATTTCAGGGATTTTTTATTTACTGGTTTTAAAATGAGAGTATGTATCGCTATTGGTAAATCTTATTTTCAAATCATTTAGTTATGTCATTACTTGCCATGACATAATACCTACGCCAACTCAAATGGTATTCTTTTTTATATTTTGTCAATAAATCTGATGCTTTTTAGGTATATTTATGTTAAATTATATAATGATTACTATTATCATTTAAATGAATTTAACTAAATAATTTATTTAAATTTTATTAAAATAAATTCGTCAGAGGTCCGTCTTCATTATGCGTAAACTGGTTCACCATTCGTTTTCACTGGCATTACTCTCAACTTTAATATCTCCGTTATATGCTGCAGAAGCAGTACTGGATGATGTAGTGGTAACAGCTTCGGGATTTAAACAACAGGCAAAAAATGCAGCAGCATCAATTACTGTGATTAATGCCAAAGAACTCGAAACTAAGGAATATCACGATGTCACTGATGCTTTGCTGGATGTACCAGGAGTGGTAGTAACCGGTGGCGGCAGTACGAAAGATATCAGTATCCGTGGGATGTCGGGTGCTTATACTATGTTGCTGATAGATGGCAAACGGGTCAATTCGCGCGGGGTTCGTCCTAATTCCGATGGTCCGGGAATTGAGCAGGGCTGGATGCCACCAATTTCAGCGATTCAGAGGATTGAGGTGATTCGTGGTCCTGCTTCAGCTTTATATGGATCCGATGCAATGGGTGGGGTGATTAATATCATTACCAAAAAAACAGCTGCTGACTGGACTGGTTCAATTAAGGCAGATGCTACTATACAACAGCATAGTAATAGCGGTAATACTCTGCAAAGCAGCGTTTATGTTTCCGGTCCGTTAATTCAGGATAAATTAGGTATCCGTGTTAATGCAGGATATTCTCACCGCGATGAAGATAAATTTATCGGCGGCTATAAAGAACAGCGTATGCGCAACGGTGATCTGGTTCTGTCCTGGACACCGGATGATAAAAATACAATTGATTTTGAATTAAACCGAAGTTTACAGAATCGCAATGGTAAAGTAGGTAAAACAATTGATACAGCACCGCGCAGGGGTGTAAAACCTACAGATGATTACACGCTGTATGATCGCAATCAGTATAGTATTACTCATCGTGGCTACTACGATAAAATTGATACTCAGACATATGTTCAGCGTGAGGAAAATGATAATCCATCACGTGATATGCATGAAAAAAATACTATTTTTAATACCCAGACTCAGTTTCGCCTGAATAAACATACTTTGAGCATCGGCGGCAGATGGCAACGGGAAGAACTGAATGATACTGGTAACCAGCTTGTTATTAACGGGCGGCGGTTAACTCATCTGGAGCGTGATTCTTGGGCAGTTTTCGGACAGGATGAATGGCGTATCGTACCAACATTTGCACTGACTGGTGCAGCACGACTGGATCATGATGAAAATTATGGTTCTGAGATCACTCCAAAGTTTTATGGTGTATGGACGCCTAATAAAGAATGGACAATAAAGGGTGGTTATTCCCGTGGTTATAAAGCACCTGCACTGCGTGCAGCATCAGATGGCTGGGGGCAGGTAACCGGTGGTGGATATTCTAATGGTATTATTATAGGTAACTCAAATCTGAAACCGGAAAAATCAGATAATTTCGAAATCAGTTTCAACTGGGATAATAACCGTAATCTTTCTGCTGGTTTAACTACTTATTATACAAAGTTTAAAAACAAAATAACGGAAGTACGTACCTGTCAGGGTAAGGCCGGTTCAAATGCCTGTTCTTGGCGTAATGAGTATTTTGACTTTATCAGTCAGCGCGAAAATGTGGATAAAGCAGTTTTACGCGGTATAGAAGCAACATTTGGCTGGAAAATTACACCAAAAGTAGACTGGTCTGCGAATTATACCTATACACATAGTGAGCAGAAGAGTGGTCAGTTTAGTGGTAAGCCATTAAATGAAATGCCGAAAAATATGTTTAATACCACGCTTAACTGGAATGCGACGGAAAAATTATCTACATGGGCCAGATGGAATTTCCGCAGCAGAACTTCAGATTATCTGTCACGGACCTCAATGGCAATTGGTAAGCCATCATATGGTTTTGTAGATACAGGATTGGTATTTAAACCGAAAAAAGATCTGATTTTAAGTGGCGGTATTTATAATATATTTGATAAAAGAGTTGATCAGAAAGATTATGGTCGTACTCTGGATGGGCGCCGTTATAGTATCAGTGCACAAGTTAATTTCTAATCCGAAGTTATTGCTGTTTCAAAATAATTTCTTATTATTAATTTTTGAAAAAGTATAAATCTGCCAGCTTTCAATTATTGAAAGCTGGCAGATTCCTAATGATGAATAGTTATTTAAATTTCTGTATATGAGTACTAAGCAAAAAACATTCTAGTGTTATTCATGCCTTTCACCAATGATTCTTTCAGTTAATAAATAATACTGAGACTAAGTTTTTTGTGAAATAACTTGAAACGTATTTTTGCTAGTAATGGAAGCTATATCCTGCCAGTGACTATTGCGCAAGCCGGCTATGATTTCAGCAATCTGGCGTAAATTATCAGGAGTGTTATTCTGATGCGGCAGAGGAGACATATAAGGTGCATCAGTTTCGATTACTATATGTTGTAAAGGTAGCTTTTCGGCAATGTGCCGAATTTTTTTTGCCTGTGTTCGTAATAATAAAGAACCAACACCAATAAAAAAACCATGCTTAATCCAAGCCTGTGCTTCTTCCATACTGCCGGAAAAGGCATGAGCAATCCCGCCAAAAGTAAATTGGCAACGTTTAATACTGTGTATGCAAGCATCGGTAGCATGGACGTTATGAATAATGACAGGACGCTGCAGAGATTTGGCCATTCTTAGTTGGGCTTCAAAACAGTTAATCTGCAAATTTTTGTCTGCTGTGTTATTTATTCGTGCAAAATCCAGACCAATTTCTCCCATCATAATATCTGGATGTGTATGTAGTAATGATTCGAGTTGATTGAGTGCAGAATCATTGTGACTGTTGATATACCAGGGATGAATGCCTATTGCCGCATATATGCAAGAATAAGCTTCTTGAAGTTCGATGGTTGTCAGCCAGTCAGCAGGACTGGTAGCGGGTACGAGAAAATGACCAATATGTTTATCAGCAGCCTGTTGCAGTACTTGGGTTAAATTTTCTGTCAGGGGGCTGTGATTGAGATGGCAGTGGCTGTCAAATAGCATGAGAATAAAAAACACGAGCTTGAGGGCTCGTGTATCTGCTGGTATCAGTTCTGTGATGATTCTTCGCTGCTACTGCTATGATCAGTTTCAGCTTTTGCAGAGGGGGTTTCTGCGACTTCAGTTGCTGATGCCGGTTTTGCTGTCTGCATAGAGGGATGTTGTTTAGCAATAGCCTGCTCTTCTGGTGAAACTTCACCTTTAAAGCGGTTATTCAAATCAAAACGCTTTCCTCCGCGTGCCAGAGATTTGATATATCGCGGCCGGCGGCAGTGATTGGCCAGAACGCGTGCTATAAGAGCAGGATCATATTGTGGTAATGCAGTAATTAAATCCTGATCAATGCCGATTGCCAATGGTTTAAAATGCTTAAATACATCATATTTGCGATAGATATGTTCGGCAATCATATCAGTTTGCTTTTTTTTGCTCATGGTCTGTACAGCTGATTTCAGGGCTGCACCCAAAGCGGTTTCTTGACTCATAAAGTTACTTCCTTGTGGGTTTATGGCCATTTCAATGAAATAATAATGAATTAAATCATTGATACAGATGATAACTTTGCAGTTATGGCTATAAAAAATATTCAGATATTAGCTTCATCAGATAAATAATGAGCAATATCAGGTGTATCTACGTGAATATCAGTATTTTGTGCACGCTGGCGTAAAGCATGATCCATGAGAACCAAAGCAAGCATTGCTTCGGCAATTGGCGCTGCGCGCAGTCCGACACAAGGATCGTGACGACCTTGGGTCGATAGTAGAACCGGCTTGCCATGAATATCTATTGAATGACGAGGTGTGGCAATGCTGCTGGTAGGTTTAATGGCCAGATTAATGTGTATGTCCTGACCACTGCTGATGCCTCCTAATATACCGCCGGCATTATTAGATCTAAATCCTTCAGGTGTCAGCTCATCTCCATGTTCACTACCTTTTTGGCGTATACATTCAAAACCTGCACCTATTTCTACGCCTTTAACTGCGTTAATGCCCATCATGGCATGAGCTATATCGGCATCAAGACGATCGAAAACCGGTTCACCCAGTCCGACCGGAACATGACGAGCAGTAACATGCAGTTTGGCTCCGATGGAATCACATGCTTTACGTATGCTATCCATATATTGTTCCAGTTCTTGAATCTGGCTTTTATTGGCGACAAAAAAAGGATTATTGTTTATATAGGCATAATCTTCAAAAGAGATATTTTTTTCACCAATCTGGGTGATATGGGCAATTATTTCAGTATTAAAATGCTGACGTAACCATTTTCTGGCTACTGCGCCTGCTGCTACCCGGGCAGCTGTTTCACGAGCTGAGCTACGTCCGCCGCCGCGATAATCTCTGATACCGTATTTATGCCAATATGTGTAGTCCGCATGTCCGGGGCGGAAACTCTGAGCAATATCACTATAATCTTTACTGCGCTGATCAGTATTTCTGATTAATAAAGCTATTGGTGTGCCGGTGGTTTTTCCTTCAAATACGCCGGAAAGAATTTCGACAATATCTGCTTCACGACGCTGAGTAACATGGCGGCTGGTACCGGGTTTACGTCTGTTCAGATCATGCTGAATATCGGCCTCATTCAAAGCCAGTCCCGGCGGACACCCGTCTATGATACAACCAATTGCAGCACCGTGGCTTTCACCAAAGGTGGTAACAGTAAGGATTTGTCCGAAAGTATTGCCGGCCATAAGTTTTACTCTTACATTTTCAGTATCAGAAATAATTTTGCTGTTGAGTTTAGCATGGTTTATACGGTTTAGGCATAATTTGTCTGGCAGTTCGTTTGTTTTTGGCGCAGATGCTTTGATATGGTTATAAATTTACCTTTTTTGCCAGAAATTTTTGTCTGTTATCAACAGAAATATGGGTGTGATAAGCCTGATAGGTAAAAAATATGTTAAATGGATAATAAAATTTAATAATGAATCAAATGTAATATTTTTATTTGTTGATAGGCTGTTTTTTCTGATCGGTTGTTTTTGCAGCCGGTTTCTCAGGCTGACCGGATGGTTCTGTACCGGCTATAACGGGTGGTTCTGATGGTAGGGGCTTGGTTTTAATCGGAAAGTTAATTGTCGTGCCAAGACCAAAATTGTGATTGCCACCACCAATACCGACTGCCACATTAGAAGGCATGCCAATACTACATGCGCCAACTAGAAGTAAAGCAATAAGGGAAACGAGTTTTAATCTCATAATTCTCTTCGGATAGAAATATTGTTTTATTATAAATCTTTCTGGTTATCTGGCGAATAAATTTATGGTGTCATTAGTGTAATTTTGTTGTTCTTGCTACATTAGATAATTTTGTTATCTGAAGAGTATAGAATGAAAAATCATTTAGCTGAAAGTATCATTATTAATATAGAGAATATCAATATTTTTACTGATTTATATTATTGTTTTATTTATATTTATTAAATAGGGTATTAAAGGAATAATTTTTTATCATTATAAATGATGGGGTATTGATAAATACCCCATCATAGCTCATCTAATCTGCATGTTCATTTGCTGAATTAGCCATCTTATACACTTGAGTCAGTAACGGTATGTTCTGTTTAGAAAAAAATTTATCAAATGTGCTTATTAGGCAAACTGCTATCCTGGTTAGTATTGCAATAATTAATTATATGGAGCAATGCTTTTGGCTACATTACTGAGTCCTTGAGCCAGAGCATTAACCATATTATTGTAGCCATTGCCTTGCTGAGGTAGCCGGACATTAAAATTATGACCGTGTTCATTATTAATACCCTGCCAGCTGCTGTAACCACTGATGTAGATATAACCATCATAGCTACCTTGAAAAGACTGTATATATACAGTTAGTGTGGTTTTAGTTTTATTTTCAGGAGTAAACAGATAGCGAATACTTTGTTTATTAAGTTCATTGGCCAGAGTCTGACTAATTTCACCGCCAAGATCATCAGCCCATAGATGCTGCTGAGCAAAGTGCAGAGTTGTCGGACTGTCCTGATAAACTAAATTTCCCTGATTAAGGCGTTCAGCCAGTACTACTTTAAGTTGTACCGGAATTCTCTGGCTGCCGGCCGGTAATTGATAGTTACTGCCGGGTAGCTGATAGTAAGTAACTGGATTACTGGCACATGCACCAAGTGTCAGACTGACAGCACAGACAAGTGGTAACAAAATTTTCATTATCTGGCTCCTTTTGGTTCCGGATCATGCCCGCGACGATTAAAAATCAGGGCATTGGGTTGTTGTTTCAGGGTTTTCAGTGTTGGCTGTGCATCTTTCAGGGTGCTGTCAATACTTTTCAGGGTTTGCTGAATATCACCATATAGAGGTGAAGTGCTGGATACACCTTGTAATGTAGTCCGTAATTCTTTCAGAGTAGCCGCCAGCTCAGCAGGTAGTTGCTGAGTTTTATTTTGTGACAACAACCGGTCTGCACTGGCCAGAGTCGTTTTTAATTGTGCCAGTGTCATATCCAGCTGTTTCATGGTGTTTTCTATAGGCAGCTTATTCATTTTGGCTAATAGTGCAGTCAATTGATTCTGGATCATATCAAGTCCGGTATGGGTGCTGCTGATAACGGTATATCCCTGATATTGTGTTACTGGTTTAAACAGTGATTCTCCCGGTTGTGCCTGAGATAAACTAATATACTGATTACCAGTAATCAAATTATCTTTTTCCAGAGATGCAGATAAACCCAGATTAAGTGCCTGCTGGATTTGCTGCTGCCAGATTTTATCGTCCTGTTTGCCGGCATTTATTTCCATACGTCCCGGCTCAATACGTAAACGTACTGGTATCCAGCCATGCTGGAAGAGTTTATGGCTGTCATTCGGGGCAAAGTATGGTACATCTGCAACAGAACCGATATTAATACCCTGATATTCTACCGGAGCACCAACGCTGAGTCCGCGTACAGACTGCTGGAAGAATACAACATAGTATTGGGCACGATTTGTCGGCAGGTTATCCAGTTCCCGTTCGCTATTGTAGAGAGTAAATTCAGTGTTGTTGGCAACAGGATTGCCTTTACCCTCAAACATGGTTTTGAATACGATTGCACCGGAGAGCAGTGCGGGTATGGGAGCAGAATCAATATGTACACCGCCGCCAGAAGCAGTAACCTGCAGACCGGTCTGCAGCCAGAATTTAACTTTGTCGCCTATCAGGCTGTCATACGGACTATTGATGTAGACCTGATAATGTACGCTGTTGTCTTTAGGGTCAAAATAGGCTTTTTCAATTTGTCCGGCACTGATATCTCCGTAAAGTACCGGGCTGCCCGGATTAAGCAGTTTGTCACTGTGGCCTTTCAGACGCAAACGCATACCACTTTGCGATATGGCAGTAACAGGAGGTAAATCAGCTACGGTAAATGTTTCTGCTCTTTCTTTGCTGTGCCCCGGAGTGAAAGCGATATATGAACCGGAAACTAAGGTATTCAGGCCGGTAATACCACTCTGATCTATGCGTGGTTTAACAATCCAGAACTGAGTGTCTTTACGTAACATATTTTTGACGTCAGCGGTCATCTGCGCTTTGATTTGTACGCCTTTTTCATCCGGGCTGATTCTGATTGCAGTAACTTTACCGACGGTGACGTTCATGACTTTAATGGTAGTCGTGTTAATTTCAAGCCCGTCCGCGTCTTTTATATACAAAGTAATTTCCGGCCCTGTATGCCGAAGATGCTGAAAAAGCAGCCATGCCCCGGTTAATAATGCCAGCACCGGAATAATCCACACCAGTACGTTAAAGGGTGGATTACGTTTTACTGTGGCAGTTGCCTGTGGCGTCTGATTGTCAGATTGACTCATGATGAGAATGCCTTTTACTGCTGTTTTTATAATGAGGTTTATGGTGTTTTCTTTGTTGTACTGCTTCATCCCAGAGTAAACGCGGGTCGAAACTCAGTGCAGAAACCATGGTCAGGATGACAACTGCACAAAAATAAATGGTGGCAGCACCCGGGGTTACATTGGCCAGTGGTGTGGAAAATGCCGACATGAGAATGATAACGACAAATATATCAATCATTGACCAACGCCCGATTGATTCGGTAATGCGGTAGAGTATGGTTAATTTGTGTGCAGACATTAATGGACGGTAAGCAGCAGAATACAGTAAAACCAGCATAGAAATAATTTTCAATATGGGAATGGCCATACTGGCACTAAATATAACAACTGCAATTAAAACGTCACCATCATTCCACATGTATTCTATACCATCAAGAATGGTACTAGAAAGATTGGTGCCCGGCGAGCGGGTAATCATCATCGGCAATAAATTAGCCGGTATATAGAAAATAATGGCTGCCAGCAGAAAGGCCATACTAATGCTCAGACTTAACGGTTTACGGCGGCTCAGATACGAACCGCAAACGCTGCATACATTCAGGCTGGCTGGTTGCTCAAAAAGACAATAATTACAGTTGATGGTATCAGCACTATTGTTCTGTAAAACAGGATCATTGCCGGTAAGGCGCTGTATCTGATAAAAAATCCAGTGTTCAGGTACACCCTGAGAAGTGCGGATAAGTAAAATGGCCAGTACCATCATCAGCCAGAAAGCAAGTCCGAAATGAATTTGTGCCATACCACTGATTTTAATATAAGCTACCAGTGTGGCAATATAAAATACATCGACCATAATCCAGTGGCGCAGACGAACCAGTGTACGGGTAGCGTATAGCATACCGGGTAATATCTGCCGGTAGCGCAAACCTGTGTATACGTACAGACACAATAACAGAAACAGTACCGGCGAACCAAAAGTTAACAGGAACATGACTTCCGCCAGCAAAGAATAATCCTGCTGGGCCAGTGTCTCAACCATATACGGAATAGTTAGCTCTACATGTATGCCAAGTAAATCTATGCTCATGTATAACTGTGTATACACAATTAACATGATAATTAATGAAGCAATAGCATAAGCTGTTGGCGTATCCAGTGGATGATGTTCAATTCTGACCAGATGCTGCCTGCAACGGGGGCAATGAGCATATTCGCCGGGAGTCAGCGAAGGAATAGACAGAGAAAGACCACAGCAGGGGCAGCCAACATGATGTGCCGGCAGGCTGCCATCTGGCAAGTCAGTTAATGAAGTTTGCGCCTGTTGTGTGGAACGGTAGCTCAAGATATCAAATTTCAATTATAAAAATAGCTATATAAAAAATAACTTAACAGAGATATAAATTCTCTGTTAAGTTTAATATACGTAATTTAATGATAATGTGCAATTATCTTATAACGCAGCAAGTACGGCATCACCCATCTGGCTGCATGAAATACGCGTACAACCTTCTTCAAATATATCATTTGTTCGCAAACCTTGTGCCAGCACTTTGCCTACAGCTGCTTCGATTCGCTGAGCAGCATCTTCGTTATTCAGGCTGTAACGTAAAAGCATCGCTAAAGAAAGTATAGTAGCCAGTGGATTAGCCAGATTCTGACCGGCAATATCAGGAGCAGAACCATGTGAGGGTTCATACATGCCCTTACCGGTTTCATTAAGAGAAGCGGAGGGCAGCATACCAATAGAGCCGGAAAGCATTGAAGCCTGATCAGAAAGAATATCACCGAAGATGTTGCCTGTTACGATAACGTCAAATTGCTTAGGTGCTTTAACCAGTTGCATGGCGGCGTTGTCTACGTACATATGGCTAACACTGACATCAGGATAATCTTTACTCATTTCTGTAATGATTTCACGCCATAATTCTGTTGTTTCCAGAACATTAGCTTTATCAACGGAACAAAGTTTTTTGTTGCGTTTTTGTGCTGCTTCAAACGCAATTTTACCGATACGGCGAATTTCACTCTCACTGTAACGCATGGTGTTGATACCTTCGCGTTCACCGTTAGCTAATGTATGAATTCCGCGCGGTTCGCCAAAATAAATATCGCCGGTTAATTCACGCACGATAAGAATATTCAGTCCGGAAACTACTTCCGGTTTTAATGTAGAAGCATTGGCCAGCTCTGGATAGAGAATTGCCGGACGCAGATTGCCAAAAAGATTGAGGTCTTTGCGTATGGCCAGCAGACCGCGTTCGGGGCGTAAAGAACGTTCCAGTTTATCGTATTGAGGACCACCGACTGCGCCAAGCAATACTGCATCTGCCTGACGACAGATATTCTGAGTAAATTCAGGGTAAGGATGTCCGTATTCATCATAGGCTGCTCCGCCCAATGGTGCATACTGATAATCTGCATCCAGCCCCTCTGCAATCAGTTTATCCAGAACGCGTACGGTTTGTCCGATGATTTCCGGTCCGATACCGTCACCGGGAAGAATAGCAATATGTTTGCTCATTTTATTCTTTCTGCTTATCGATTAATGACTGATAATTTTGAGTTGTCAGTTAGTTTTTCAGATTATAAATGATTGAAAATTTCTGATTCAGTCAGGACTGATACAGCCATGGTTGTTGTTGCTTATGTTTATTTTCATATGCTTTGATAGCATCAGCGTGTTGTAATGTCAGTCCGATTTCATCCAGACCGTTGAGCAGACAGTGTTTGCGGTGTTCAGTAATCTCAAAATGATAATATTTTCCGTCCGGCGTGTTAACAGTTTGTTCCGGCAGATTAATATTTAGCTGATAACCTTCGTTAGCTGTCACATCGTGAAATAAGAGATCAACGATTTCTTCAGGCAGAACGATAGGTAATAAGCCATTTTTGTAGCAGTTATTGAAAAAGATATCAGCAAAAGAAGGTGCAATAATGGCACGGAAGCCATAATCATCCAGAGCCCAGGGAGCGTGCTCACGGCTGGAGCCGCAACCGAAGTTTTTCCGTGTGAGCAGAATATGCGCGCCCTGATAACGTGGCTGATTAAGCACAAAGTCTGGATTTAGCGGACGTTTACTGTTATCCATACCTGGCTCACCATGATCCAGATAACGCCATTCATCAAATGCATTCGGCCCGAAGCCGCTGCGTTTAATGGATTTAAGAAATTGTTTGGGAATGATTGCATCAGTATCTACATTAGCGCGGTCAAGAGGCGCTACGAGTGCAGTAAGAGTAGTAAAAGATTTCATGCGGTATTTTAGTATTTTGTAGTTTATGATTGAATTTTATGCAAGCCCTTGCGGGCTTGCATGCAGTTACATTTCTGAACGTACGTTGTCAGAAGCATTACTTACAGCCTGACCGCCGGCAGAAATATCGCGGCCTACACCGGAAACAGTATGACAACCGGCCAGAAAACCAACAATAGCAAGACTCAAAAGCATTAATTTTTTCATGATTTTATCCTTGTATTGTTATCTGTTGGCAGCATTGGATAAATGTTGACCACCAGCTTTGACATCCTGTCCCACACCGTGAATTGTGTGGCAACCAGTAACTACGGCCATAACCATTGCAGCAATTAACAACATTTTTTTCATACCGTACTCCTTCAACAAAGATAAATATTAACAAATTCAATCAGAACTACATGCTTATCATGCACGTGCTGGCTTAAAACTGCAAGTTATTCACTTTATATCTGTCGCACATCGGTAAAATGTCCGGTAATGGCAGCAGCCGCTGCCATCGCCGGACTAACCAGATGAGTACGTCCGCCGTTGCCCTGTCTGCCTTCAAAATTCCGGTTAGACGTTGAGGCACAGCGCTCCTGCGGCTGTAAGCGGTCTGCATTCATGGCCAGACACATTGAGCAACCCGGTTCACGCCACTCAAATCCGGCTGCTGTAAAGATTTTATCCAGTCCTTCTGCTTCTGCCTGCTGCTTAACCAGACCTGAACCGGGCACAATCAATACCCTTTTTACATTATCTGCTTTGTGATGTCCTTCTGCGACACTGGCAGCAATGCGTAAGTCTTCAATTCGTCCGTTTGTACAGGAACCAATAAAAACAACATCAACCGGAATCTCATTAACTGGTGTACCGGCTGTTAATCCCATATATTGTAATGCGCGCTGCATACCTTCCCGTTTAACCGGATCAGTTTCTGCAGCCGGGTCTGGTACCTGCTGATTGACTGCAATCACCATTTCGGGTGATGTTCCCCATGTTACCTGTGGTTCTATATCAGCAGCATTAAAGTGGTAGGTTTTATCAAAATGTGCGCCTTCATCGGATACTAAAGTGTGCCAGTAGCTGACAGCCTGATCCCACAGCTCACCCTGAGGTGCAAAATGACGGTCTTTAATATAATCAATAGTTGTCTGGTCGACGGCAACCAAACCAGAGCGGGCACCGGCCTCTATGGCCATGTTGCATAAGGTCATGCGACCTTCCATAGAAAGATTACGTATAGTCTCGCCGCCAAATTCGATTGCATAGCCTGTACCGCCGGCTGTACCAATTTGCCCGATAATATATAAAGCAATATCTTTGGCTGTGATACCTGTTTTTAGGGCGCCATCGATTTTAATCAGCATGGTTTTTGATTTTTTCGCAGTAATACACTGTGTTGCCATCACGTGCTCTACTTCTGATGTGCCAATACCATGAGCAAGTGCACCGAATGCACCATGTGTAGAGGTGTGTGAATCACCGCATACTACAGTCATCCCGGGTAAAGTTGCTCCCTGTTCAGGTCCGACAACATGCACAATACCCTGATTGATATTTTTAAACGGATAATATTTCTCTACCCCGAATTCGCGAATATTTTTATCCAGTGTATTGACCTGAAGTTTGGATATCGGGTCAGTAATTCCTTCGTCCCAGTGATCGGTCGGTGTGTTATGGTCAGCAGTGGCCACAATGCTTTGTTCACGCCAGAGCGGACGGTGAGCAAGTTTCAGTCCCTCAAAAGCCTGCGGACTGGTTACTTCATGTACAAGATGGCGGTCAATATAAAGTAAAACTGTACCATCAGCCTGTTCTTGGACAATATGGCTATTCCACAGTTTTTCATACAAGGTTTGTGCATTCATTGTAGTAGCTTTGTTTTGTTATGTTTTATGTGTGATGCATCTTAATACTGTTAAGGTGGTTTTACAAGTATTTTGTCTAAAAAATAAATTTTTGGACTAAAATAAATAAAATTATCGAATATTTTAGACTAAATGTCTAATTGTATGTTTAAATTCTCTATAAATCATTTGATTTGAGCTGGTTAATCTGAATCATGTGTGGTAAAGACTGTAGATAATAGTTTCTGCTCTATAAAGATTAGAAGTTATTGGTTTCAAGCTGGCTGGCACTTTTTCAAATAATAGTAAGCGATGCTTTTATCTAGATATCTGTGTTAACTTAATAATATGTGTTTATATATTCGGTAGTAATCAGAAAAAAGTATGTACAAAGGATAGTTTATCTGTCGGTATCTAAATTTTTATATTAAAAAAATAATATTTTCATTGTGTTATATTCTTGTGACTGGTTTGGTTTATATTTATGGCTGCCTGCTTGAATCTGTCTGAAAATAAAACCTTTAGTTGAGCCAAACTTAAAAAGAATACCCTCTGAACCGGCAAAATTATATAGAATACCGCATGTGCAGCAAAAATGCTGGGTATGAATGTAGAAAGGAATGAAATATGAGTTTACCTGATGTAGCCTCAGCGCATCGTGAAGAATTGCAGGATTTTGAACGTGCAATTTTAGCCAGTCAAACACAGATTGAATCATGGTTTCGTGCTCAATGGCGACATCACCACGCTCCTTTTTACGGTTCTGTGGATATTCGTAACAGCGGATATAAATTAGCCAGCATAGATATGAATCTGTTTCCGGGCGGATTTAATAATCTGAATCCCGTTTTTCTTCCGCTGGCATCAGTAGCAGCACAGGATGCCGTAGAACGTGCCTGTGCAGATGCACAATCAGTTTTACTGATCCCCGAAAATCATACGCGCAACACTTTTTATTTACAAAATGTCTATGCGCTGTATTCTATCTTGCGCCATGTCGGATTAGATGTTCGTATCGGAACCCTGAATCCTGAGATTACAGAGATTACTACGCTGGAAACGGCGTTGGGTGATCACATTACGCTGGAACCGGTACAGCGACAGGGCAATCTTTTACAGCTGGCCGACGGTTTCACCCCTTGCATGATTCTCCTGAATAATGATTTATCTGGCGGTGTGCCGGAAATATTGCAAGGTCTGGAGCAAACATTATTGCCTCCGTTAAAAGCAGGGTGGACTACAAGGCGTAAAAGTACACATTTTCAGGCCTATAATCAGGTAGCTTCTGAGTTTGCACAATTAGTAGGTATAGATGAGTGGACAATTAATCCTTACTTCGAAGTATGCAGTGGTCTGGATTTTACCAGTCATGAAGGAGAAAACCGGCTGGCTGAAACTGTCGAAAGATTATTGCAGCGTATTCAGCACAAGTACGATGAATCAGGTATTCAGGATAAACCATTTGTTATTGTTAAAGCCGATGCCGGTACTTATGGTATGGGTGTCATGAGTGTGCATTCTGCTGAAGAAGTACGCGGTTTAAATCGTAAAAAACGCAATAAAATGGCTAAAATCAAAGAGGGCCTGGAAGTAAGCGAAGTAATTGTACAGGAAGGAATTTATACTTATGAAACGCTGAATGGCGCAACAGCCGAGCCAGTGGTATATATGATGGACCGGTTTGTCATTGGTGGTTTTTACCGGGTACATCAGGATCGCGGACCGGATGAAAATCTGAATGCAGTTGGTATGCATTTTGTACCATTACAATGCAATATTGCTTCTCTGGATACTCAGAGTGCTGAAGAAGCAGCCAGTAAACGGGAATTTAAACCATGGGAACAGCTGGGCATACCACAAACAGAAAATGTTACTCAGGCAAGAGATTGTGAAAGTATCCGCTTATATGTTTACGGAGTGCTGGCCAGACTGTCACTTCTGGCCGCAGCTATTGAGTTGGAAAATATGTCTGAACCGGCGGTTTAATTTATCCGGATCGATTATATGATTTGCTGAATGTTAAAAGTATGAAAACCGGCCTCAGTATTAATAAAAATTTATTTTTAAAGTAAGTGTTTATAATGAAAAAAATTCGTGTTTTAACTGGTGTAACGCCAAGCGGAATTCCGCACCTGGGTAATTATGTTGGAGCAATTCGTCCGGCAATACAAGCAAGTATGAACTCAGAAGTAGAATCTTTTCTGTTTTTATCTGATTATCATGCGCTGATTAAATGTCATGAACCTGAAAAAGTACATGAATCCACCAAAGCAGTAGCAGCAACCTGGCTTGCCTGCGGTCTTGATCCGGAACGGACAACTTTTTACCGTCAGACAGATATTCCTGAAGTAATGGAATTGAACTGGATACTTACCTGTAATACAGCCAAAGGTTTGATGAACCGGGCACATGCCTATAAAGCTGCGGTACAGGAAAATGCAGAAAAAGGGCAGGAAGATCCGGATCACGGAGTTGAAATGGGGCTGTTCTGTTATCCGATGCTGATGAGCGCGGATATACTGATGTTTAATGCGGATAAAGTACCGGTAGGACGTGATCAGATTCAGCATCTTGAAATGGCGCGCGATATTGCCGGTCGATTTAATCATCGTTATAAACCGTTATTTACGTTACCGGAAGCTCAAATTGATGACAACGTTGAAACTCTGGTAGGGCTGGACGGCCGGAAAATGAGCAAAAGTTATGGCAATACCATTCCATTGTTTGAGTCTGAAAAAAAATTGCAGAAAGCTGTTAATAAAATTGTTACCAATCTGAAAGAACCCGGTGAAGCCAAACAACCGGATGAAAGTCCGCTGTTTGATATTTATAAAGCATTTGCAACACCGGCAGAAACTTTACAGTTTACTCAGATGCTGGCTGACGGGCTGGCCTGGGGTGAGGCTAAAAAAATTCTGGCTGCAAAAATTAATGAAGAACTGGCTGAAAAACGTGAACGTTTCGAGCAGCTTAACGCACAACCATCCTTAATTGAGGATATTTTGCAAGCTGGAGCAGTAAAAGCACGTCAGACAGCAAAACCTTTTCTGGAAGCGGTACGTGAAGCTGTGGGTATTCGCTCACTTAAATAAATAATGTGGTAATTATCCGGACGGGAATAATTTTATCCTGGCCGGATAAAAATTCTAACAGGTAAATTCAATGAAAATCTTATTTATTGCAGACCCGATGGCGAGTTTCAAGACTTATAAAGATACGACTTATGCCATGATGCGCGAAATGTCTCAGCGGGGCTGGAAACTGTTTCATACCTTAGCCGGTGACTTGAGTGTGCAAAATGAGTATGTGACAGCAAAGGCAGATGAATTTGATTTTATTGGAGCAAAAGATAAATATGACCATGCATGGTTTAATGTTTTATCTCAGCAGCAATGTACCTTAAATAGTTTTGATGCAGTAATCATGCGTACAGATCCGCCTTTTGATATGCAGTATCTGTACGCTACTCATTTGCTGACACTGGCTGCTACTCAGGGTGCGCATGTATATAACAGTGGTCAGGCTATGCGTGATTTTAATGAAAAACTGGCTATTCTGAATTTTCCTGAGCTTACCGCACCAACTCTGGTTACTACCCGCGCTGCAGACATACGTGAATTTTTAACCCGGCATCATGACATTATTATTAAGCCTCTGGATGGTATGGGAGGAATGGGTATCTTTCGTCTGACGCTAAGTGATCCCAATATCGGCAGTATTTTGGAAATGCTGATGCATCTGGATAGTCGAACTACCATGGCACAACGTTATATTCCGGAAATTGTGCATGGTGATAAACGTATATTGGTTATTGGTGGAAAAGTCGTTCCGTATGCGTTGGCTCGTATTCCGCAGCAGGGTGAAACGCGCGGAAATCTGGCTGCCGGAGGAAAGGGTGTGGCTCAGCCATTGAGTCAACGAGATCAGCAGATTGCAGAAACACTTGCTCCGGAACTGGTACGCAGAGGGATTTTACTTGCCGGTCTGGATGTTATTGGTGATTACCTCACTGAAATTAATGTAACCAGCCCGACAGGTTTTCAGGAAATTACCAGTCAGACTGATTGTAATGTACCGGCACTTTTTGCTGATGCAGTGGAAGAAGCCTCCCGCTTATATGGCTCTCCGGTTTGATACTTAAAAACTCAATTAAAAATTCAATATAACAAGGATAATATTTGATCATGCCTGAAAATAATCAATCGTTTGCAACATCGATTAAAGGTAAAAAGGGCTTACGCCGTATATTCAATGCCTATGGTTATTCTCTGGCGGGTTTGAAGGCGGCTTGCAGTGAATCGGCTTTTCGCCAGCTGCTGGCATTAAATAGTGTATTGATTGTACTTGTATTTGTGCTGGATTTTGGTAGCCTGACACGAATGGTATTAATCATGGCATCGTTTTTAAGCTGGATTGTGGAATTATTTAATACTGCTATTGAAGCTGCAGTAGATCATACTTCGCTGGAAAAGCATCCTCTGGCAAAGCGAGCCAAAGATACAGCTTCAGCCGCTCAATTATTAACTATGTTATTGCTGGCTGTACTATGGTCAATGGCATTGTGGTGCGACTATTTTGTAAACTGGTTTTAAGTCATAATTAAATTTAGAATCAGGGCAGAATAATTACATAATAATGACAGCCTGATTCTAAAAAATATTGCCAAACTATTTACATTTTCTTCATATAGCAGAATATATACATATCTGGCAGATATACTGAGAAGGAAAGGGCAGACAATGCATTTTTTGCTGATTTTATTACCGGTGTTTGGTATTTTCGTCACTGGTTTTATCGCTCAGAAGACATTGAAATTTGATATTGCTGGTTTATCAAAAATGTCTTTGTATATTCTGTCTCCCTTTCTGGCTTTCAAAACTTTCTATAATCACCCGCTAACCAGTGCTTATGTTTATTATGCTTTCTATGTTCTGGCATTGTGTGTCGGGCTGATTGTACTGGTTTATCTCTGGTCGGCATTTTGTCATTATAAAAATCAGGATAATTGTGCTCTGATTCTGGCTTCATGCTTTATGAATAACGGTAATTATGGCACTCCGGTAATTCTGGTATTTTTTGGTAGTGCTGGTTTTGATATTGCTGTTATTCTGATGGTATTACAGCAATTTATTATGAGCACCATCGGCACTTATTATGCTGCTAAAGGCAGTAGTGATGTTGATGGTATTAGCCAGAATACCGTACTGAAAAAAGTCTTACGAATGCCGATTATTTATGGCGCATTGTTCGGATTAATATTTCAATTACTGCATATTCCTTTAAGTAAGGAAATTATGCTGGCAGTGGGCATGATCGGGGATTCATCTATTCCGGTAATTATGCTGATTCTGGGCATGCAGCTGGCTACATTGCATATCAGGCAGATTGAAACAGCCAAAATCAGTTTTGCGCTGGTTATCCGATTACTGATTTCACCTGTGTGGGCAATGCTGCTTGTATATTTTATGCCAATAGATCTGATGGCTAAAAAAGTGCTTATAGTGTTGGCGGCAATGCCTACCGCGGCTAACACTACATTACTGGCTGTCCAGTTCAATACCAGACCACAGCTTGTATCTACAGCTACCTTTATCAGCACGGTTTTAAGTTTAATTACTTTGCCTGTTGTTCTGATGCTGGTTCAGCCTCCGGTTATGCATTTATAAATAATATAAATAAAATTCTTACAAATGCTTCTGGTTGAGATATCTGTATTTAATAACAGTTATTACCTGATGTAATAACTGTTATTACGGCTGCTGTAATGCACTTTTACCTGAGAACTGCTATAAAAATAAAAAATTTAATACTGAATCAGGTTTAATGATATGAAAGTCAGTCAGCTGCAAAATTATAAAAGTATCTTGTATTTATTAATCACGGTTGCAGGCTGGGGAATTATGTATCCTGCCTCAAAACATGCTGTTTCTTCTGGTATTGATGGTTATTATCTTACCTGTATTCGCTATGTGCCTGGTGCCCTGCTGGTTAATCTGGTATTGATTATTCAGGAAGGAAAACAGAGTTTTCGAACAGAAAATAAAACTTTGCAGCTTTGGTTTTTCGGTAGTATCGGTTTTGCCGGATTGAATTTTTTTACATTTATCGGTATAGGATTCTCATCAGCCGAACATGCAACGATTATTCTGGCTTTAATGCCTTTATTATCCCTGATTTTATTTTCAATAATTCATCGCATTTTGCCGGATTTTCGCACAATCATCTGCATGCTATTGGCTTTTACTGGTATTGTTCTGGTTATTACCGATGGAAATTTTAGCCATTTACTTGCCTCATCAAGTTTTATCGGCGACATATTATTACTCACAGCAACTGTTTGCTGGGTAATATATACTTATTTTGCCAATACGATGATTTCAAAATATGATTGGAGTGCATTGCGTGTAACTGCTCTGAGCTCTTCATTAGGAATGTTAACCATCATAGCAATAACTATAATTGCGACTTTGCTGGGATATGCCGGCAGGCCGGAAATGAAAGCCATATTAGCAAGCAGGCTGGATATTTTTATACTGATTATCACTGCGCTGGTTATCATTAGCTGGAATGCCGGTATTAAAGGTCTGGGTGCAGTTAATGGTATTTTGTTTGTTAATCTGGTACCGGTTATTTCGTCTGTTATTGGAATTTTTCAGGGGCATAAAATTTCTGTAGTGGAAATGTGCGGTATGGCTATAACTTTGGTCGCGTTGGTGCTAAATAATATTTTTATGCGAAATAATCAACAGACTAATGATTAGATTCAAATGATTTAAAGCATTATCAGAATGAAAAAACGTTTAAAAAGCATGCATATAGCTAGTCTTGAATTGTTTTTGACGGCTGCTGAAAATGAAAATTTTTCTACAGCTGCACAATATCTGAATATTACACCGGCAGCAGTCAGTCGTTCAATTAAGCGGCTTGAGGAAAGAATAGGGGTTGAATTATTTAGTCGCAATACCCGTAAAACAAAATTAACGCCAGAAGGACGAATTTATTATACAAAATGTACTGAAGTTCTGGAGTCATTAATCAGTACCGAAAAGGCACTGAAAGTAAACAAAGAGGCAATTTCCGGTAAATTAAAAATAAGCGTTCCGGAAACTTTTTTTAATTATAAAATAATACCCTATGTAAAATGCTTTTGTGCACAGTATCCGCAGCTTAAGCTTGACTTTCATGTAACAAACCGCAATATTGACTTTGTAACTGAAACTTATGATGTTGCTGTAAGACTGATTCAGCCGGATACCAGACTGGAACCATTTTTAGTTAAAAGGAAATTATATTGTGCCACATCCGGTTTGTTTGCCAGTCCTGAATATTTGTCTGAGAATAATATAATATATGAACCGGCTGATATTCAAAATCATAAGTGTATCAATTTCAGTATCAGCCAGAATAATAAAAAATTTTCATGGAAATATATAGATAAAAGCACAGCACACAGTAATGGAACTGATCAGATACACGTATTTGACAGTATGCTGGCAACAAAATTTCTGGCCATTAATGGCAATGGTATTGTTCAGCTTTTTCGATTTGCTGTTCAGGAAGAGTTACAATCCGGCAGGCTGGTCGAAATATTACCGGAATGTTCTCAGGATAATCAATGGGAGTTTTGTTTTCTTTATTCGCAAAGCAATAAAAATTCGGCAAAACTACGGGTTTTTATTGATTATTTCAGTAAACAAATAAAATAATCAGTTTTTCTGCATAATTTATATAAACAGATTTATTTATCTGGATAGGTTCTGTTTGATAAATTGACAAAATCTTTTGCTGCTGTTTTCTCTTGCCGGCAAAATAATCGGGCTATTCAGGTTAATTGTAAATAAAATAGCTGGTTTAGTGATCATTAACGCCTGTTTTCAAGATAATTGTATTTTTTCCGGATAAAGATATTTGCTAATTAGTACAGTGCAGAACTTATCGTTACGGTGATAAATCGGTATCATAGCTGCTTAAACCAGTTGTGATGACAGACTGAATGGCATATGACTAAACTAAAATTTACTAAAATGCATGGTTTGGGTAATGATTTCATGGTGATAGACGGAATTAGCCAGAAATTTTATCCGGATACAGCACCAATCGCTGCATGGGCTCAGCGCCATACAGGGGTGGGATTTGATCAGCTTCTGCTCATTGAAGCACCGCAGACACCGAACGCTGATTTTCGTTATCGTATTTTTAATGCAGATGGCTCCGAAGTAGAGCAATGTGGTAATGGTGCACGCTGCTTCGCCCGTTTTGTTTATGATAAAGGATTAACCAGCAAAAAACAGATTGTGGTAGAAACTGCCGGCGGAATAATTGTGCCGCGATTGAATGAAGATGGGCTGGTAACAGTGGATATGGGTATACCGCTGTTTGCACCGGAACAGATTCCGTTTGCGGCTATTGATGAAAATGATGCCAAGAGTATCAGCCATGAACTGGTTGTCGGAGCTGATACCGTTAGTGTGACCTGTATCAATATGGGTAATCCGCATGCAGTGGTGGTTGTAGAAGATATTAATCATGCGCCCGTGCACCGGCTTGGTGCAGCCATTGAAAGTCACAGACAGTTTCCTCAGCGGGTTAATGTCGGATTTATGCAGATAAAAGCGCCACGAGAGATTTATTTGCGTGTGTTTGAACGAGGTGTCGGAGAAACACAGGCTTGCGGTACCGGTGCCTGTGCTGCGGTTGTAGCGGGAATCAGTCTGGGCTTACTGGGTGATGATAAACCGGTACAAGTGAATTTACCTGGCGGGCAGCTATCAATAAGCTGGCAGCAGAAACCTGATGCGCATGTCTGGATGACCGGGCCGGCAGAGACTGTATTTGAAGGAGAGATAAATTACTTATGAGTATTAAGGAAGCTGAAGTACTAAAATTTTTACATGCACAGCCACAGTGGTTATACGAACATGCTGCTGAATTTAATCTGCGCCCGATTGAAAGCAAAATATTGTCATTTCAACAGGGCAAAATGCAGGTAATGCAGCAAAAAACTGAAAAAATGGCCTCACAGCTTATTCAAATGCTGGGCGATGCTGATGCTAACCATACATTAATGGCCAAATTTATGGCGTTTACTCAGCGTCTGCTTATCGTCAATACTCTGGCACAATGGCAGCGAGCCATCAGCGATGGATTAAACAATGAATTTACTTTACCTTATCATGCACTAATCATCACTGCAGATATTCCTAAAAACGTTCGTGTACCTGTAAATTTACATGTGAATGAGAAATTTAAGGTTATTGGTAAAAAATTAACTGCTCCTGCTTGTGGCGGTTTACCGGTTGCTGCTTTACTGGAATTATTGCCTGAACAACCGCGACTGGAAAGTTTTTTGCAATTACCTTTACGCTGGAAAGAACAGACGCTGGCTATTCTGGTAATTGGGCATGAAGATGAAGCACATTTTTCCCCTGATATGTCTACTGAATGGGTCGCAGCTATAGCTGATAATATGGCGGCTGTGCTTGCACGTTTGCTGAAACTGGTGCGTTAATGGGTACGCTAATCAGTTATGCAGTTGTATTGGTATATACAGGAGTATTTGTCTGGCAATGCTATAAATACCGTATTTATGGCTGGCTGGTTGTTTCACTGGTACTCTGGATAATTCTGGCCGCAATGAGTAGCCTGATATTACCGGGTATTGCTGATTTATTTAAGCCACTAAATCTGTATTTGATGCCAGTGTATATCTTACTCGGTTCATGTTTTGCTCTGCATCGGCGCGATCAGCTGAAACAAAGTGCATATTTAACTGCGTTGCTGTATGGTGGCTGGTTGCAGTTTAGTGCCTTGGTTGTTTGTTTGGTTTTGGTATTATGCTTAGTGAAAAATGTTATCCTGCAAATTCCATTACTGGTCACTTTATTCCAGATGTTTGTCTGGCAACCGGTTTTCTGGATAGGAAGTCAGTGGATAATAATGCTTCTGCTATTTTTACGCAGTACAGAAACTGAAAAACCTCTCTGGAGTGTACGAACTGTATTATTTTTCTGTTTATTTGAACAGTTGTTATATTTGATGATGAGTTTCAGAGGCAAACTGTAAAAAAATTTTAATCAATACAGGTTGCTTGAATAATTTTATTATATTACTCGATACGATTAAGCAACAAAAAAGCCAGACTTTCCAGTCTGGCTTTTTTGATTTCTTGTGCTTAGTTAGAAGCAGCAGAAGCTTCAGAAGCTACAGCAGGAGCAGAAACTTCAGATGCCGGAGCTGGAGCAGGTTCAGAAGCCGGAGCTGCTTCAGAAGCTGTAGCAGGAGCAGAAACTTCAGATGCAGCAGACGCAGCCGGAGTTTCATTTTTATCATTGCAGGCAGCCAAGAACAAAGACATCAGAGCTGCAGCAACTAATAAAGATTTTTTCATGATTATGTACCTTAACTTGTATCAAAAAGTATTACTTTAGTGATGGAAATCCAGTTTTTGCACACTATATCATTCGTCAATAAACAGCTATAGTGCGCATAACTTGTGCAAAGCGAATTATGCCCCGCCTTGCAAACTAATGCAATCAGCCAAGTGTGTATTTTCGTTAAATAAGTAGTTTCTTTGATACATGTATATAGTCTATATAGTCGAAAACATGGATTGATAGTGTATTTACTTCTACCCGCGCCCATAGAAAGGTGTTGTAATTTAAAATATAAAGTATTGATAAATTTTAATAAAAATAAATATTAAGCAACAATATTGTTATTAAAAAGTAATTATGTGATTAAATTATTAGTAATCGAAAAAGTTGCTTTTTTACAACAAATTTACATGTTTGTTGTTTTATATACTCAATATCTGATTAGCATTTACTAACAGTGGTGATATTTGATGAAAAGTAATAGAAAAAATCAGCTATATTTTACTGATGGGTTTAATTTATACATAACTATATAATATATATATTTTTTATTTAAATATAAATTATTAATATCGTTGTGACTGTAATTCTACGATGGATAATTTACATAGATTGTTGAAGAGCATATCTGATAACAGATATATTTTGTTTCTTTCTTGAAGGCTTGAAGGGCTGATTAATTTCTTGCTGTTATATTTATAGTTTTTACGGTTTTTATTGTGAAGTATTAATAGTTAGCAATGATGCAAGTCGTTTAAACTTTTTTAAGTAGAGTGAAAAACGGCTCCAAATCAACAAAATTTACATTAAATACTTTTATAAGATAGTGGTAATTACGGGTAAGTTTAATTTACCTGCTTTCATCAATATTTATTATTTGATCAAAAGTGTTCGAAATTAATTCTATATATAATATTTTATCTGTTTGATTACTAAATTAATATATAAATTCGTTAATCAGTGTAGTCGATATATCCAGTCATTGTTCGATATAATGCCAGTTTTTATTATACGGTATATATATATTGTTTATGTCTGCCGTAGATTTAGTTATTATTGTTTCAATGCAGGAAATCGACCATGACAGAATCCATAGAACGTGAAAGCATGCATTATGATGTTGTGATTGTTGGTGCCGGACCGTCTGGATTAGCTGCTTCCATACGATTAAAACAACTTGCAGCTAAAGAGCAACGTGACATTAGTGTATGCATTGTCGATAAAGGTTCTGAAGTGGGGGCGCATATTCTTTCAGGAGCCGTCATTGACCCGCGTTCATTATCTGAACTGATTGAAAACTGGCAAGAAAAAGGCGCACCTTTAAGCTGTGCAGTTAAAGAAGACCGGCTGCTGTTTCTGACTGAAAAAAAAGCTTATCGTTTACTTACTCCGTCCAGCTTTAATAATCATGGTAATTATATTATTAGTCTGGGGTTGTTTTGTCGCTGGCTGGCTCAGCAGGCTGAGGAAATGGGGGTAGAGATTTATCCCGGTTTTGCTGCTGCAGAAGTTCTTTATCATCCTGATGGTTCCGTACGCGGAATTGCTACCGGTGATATGGGACTGAATAAAGACGGACAACCGGGAAGTAATTATCAGCAGGGTATGGCGTTACTGGCAAAACAAACTATATTTGCTGAAGGATGTCGGGGCTCGCTTACCAAAACTTTAATTCGGCAGTTTCAGCTGGATAAAGATTGTCAGAATCAGACTTATGGAATTGGTATCAAAGAATTGTGGTCTGTTGCCCCGGAAAAATCCAAACCGGGCACCGTCATTCATTCAATTGGCTGGCCGCTAGACCGGAAAACTTATGGTGGTTCATTTCTTTATCACTTAAATGATAATAAAGTTGCTGTTGGGTTTGTGGTCGGACTGGATTATCAGAATCCGTATATGTCACCATTTTCTGAAATGCAGCGCTATAAAACCCATCCGGCTATCCGGGAGGTGCTTGAGGGTGGTACCCGTATTGCTTATGGGGCACGTGCATTAAGCGAAGGTGGATTGCAAAGTTTGCCTAAACTGACTTTTCCGGGTGGTTTGCTTGTCGGTGATACTGCCGGTTTTCTGAATGTTCCCCGAATCAAAGGCATTCATGCTGCAATGAAGTCAGGTATGCTGGCAGCAGAAGCTATTGCTGAGGTGTTAAAAGAGGAACATGTCAGTGATAATAGTAATACTGAAGCAGTGAAATATAGTGAATTGTTTCGAGACAGTTGGCTGTATCATGAGTTACATAAAGTACGAAACATCCGGCCGTCATTTAAATGGGGGCTGTTTGGCGGTCTGGCCTATAGCGGACTTGAAGAATATATTTTCAGAGGTAAGGCACCGTGGACGCTACGTCATCAAAGTCCGGATTATGCATCTTTACGAAAAGCACAAGAATGCCGGCCTATTGATTATCCCAAAGCCGATGGTAAATTAACCTTTGACCGTACGAGTAGTGTTTATCTTGCCAGTATCAGCCATGATGAGAATCAACCCGTACATTTAAAATTGAATAATCCTGAGCTGGCGATATCTGTCAATTATCGTGAATATGGCAGTCCGGAAACACGCTATTGTCCGGCTGGTGTTTATGAAATTGTAGATCAGGCCGGTGAACCGCATTTACAGATTAATGCGCAAAACTGCGTGCATTGCAAAACCTGTGATATTAAAGATCCTGAGCAGAATATTAACTGGGTTTGTCCTGAGGGTGGAAGCGGACCCAATTATGCAGAGATGTAAGAAAATAATAATTTATTTTAACTGAATCTATTTAATTAAACAGGCTGGCAATTATACTATTGCCAGCCTGTTTAGGTTTAATGTTCACGTTCGTGAAAAAATGCATAAGTGGCATCGTGAAATAATTCTACTTGCGGATTTTCCTCATACTGTAATTCCGCAATTTCATTATCAAAAGCCGCGCGTATGGATTCAGTAGCCAACTCAGCTATGTCTGCAGGCAGCGCACGCAGCAGACCTTTTATTGCGGTGGCCAGCACCCGGTTTTGCATCATCAGAACCTCGTTGCTTTCTTCCAGAAACTCTATTCGCTGCTCAATGGTACTCATGCGTTATTCCTAATTTAATTGAACACTATGTAGTTTATTTTAGCATTTTCACCTATAAAAGTTGCTATAATTACTCAGCTATAGCTTACATAAAAATATGCATAGCCAGTTAAAATATACCGGACTGATCGGAAGTGGGGGCATGGTGAAAAATCAGTATGAACAACAAAATCAATTTGTTTTTACTTTGAGTGATGATCTGCCTGAACAGCAATCTGTCGCTAATCCAACTGTCAGCCCTGCAAAAATGGCTACAGAGACTATGCCCGAATGGGAGCGAAGTCTTGAGCAGTTGCGCCAGCACAAAAAAAAGCAAGATAGCCGGTCAAACCATCAGGAAGAAGTCATATCAGATGCACCGCCGTTATCTATACCTAAAACCAGAAGACGCCCGCATGATTTCAATGTGCCTCCGATAGTTACCAATACGATAAAAAATCGCGGCAGACAACCTGAGCCAGAGCTTAAAACGGTATCTACATCCCAGCCTGCTGAAGTTTTACTTGATCCAGTACAGCGTGAGCGGGTTTATCGGGCTTATCTGAAACAATGGCAGCAGCAAAGCACACTAGAAGCGCAAAAGCAGGAATCTGCATTAAATGATACAGCCTTGCTTATTCAGGAAGACTGGCTGGCTGCACAAAACTGTTTACAAAGCGCTCCTGTTGATGAAAATCTGCCTTCAAACTGTACTATCCAGCTAAAAGGCAAACAGTCTACTGTTATACCAACAGAAGTAAGCCGGCAGAAAACAGAAGATGAGCTTTCTGCTACCAGCGATAATGGACAGCCAATCATTCATGTACATATGCATGTCATAGAACCGCGTGGTACAGCTAACAGGGCAGTAACCTGTATTTCCGAGCAGGCTTTACTGCAACAGTTAACTGAAAAATTACGTCCGCATCTTACAGATGTATTAGCCGGTATGGTTCGTGTTGCAGTACAAAAGCATACAGCCGGTCTGGTAACCACATTACAGCGTGAATTAATGGCTGAAGTACCCGGAGCAGTAGAGGATGTACTGCAGCATAATCTGACACAGGTTATGAATAATTTTAAGAAAAAACAACGCTAAATCAGGTCTTGCTTTAATGTAATATTTATCGATAATGCAACTGAGTACACTAGCCATTCAAGTGTACTCAGTTTAATAAAGTAGTTAGAAATCCAGAAAATTTAAAGAATTGCACCTACAAAGTATATACATAAGTATTTATTACTGTTTTACTAAATCAACTATTTTATTGCTCAAATAAACGCATTGCCAGCAAACCATGTACCATGGTTGCGCCTGCTTTTACAGAAGCTGAAATTGAAATTAATTCTGCTAATTCTTCTTCACTTACTCCTGCTTGTTTTGCTCCTTTAATATGAACATCAATACAATATGCGCATTGTGTAGTGATGCTACGGCTAAAGCAATTAACTCTCTTGTTTTTATCGGAATATTTCCTTCTCTGCGTTTGATGGTTTTATGGTCAAAATCTATAAATGCCTGTGTTTCTTCGGGTGCATATTTTAATAATGCAGCAGTGTATTTAAAATCATTGCTTGATTGATATTGATTAGTCATTTTATCTACCAGTTTAAATTTAAAACTAACATTCCTGATAAATTCTCTGCGAAAAGAACAAAGCTATTATGTTGTCTATAAATTATTGAATTTAAATTTTTATAAATTAATTTTTTCTTTTACCATTAATCTGGCACGGTGTAAGCGACTTTTAACTGCCTCAACTGTGATGCCAAGCTTTTCAGCAACTTCCGGCGTGGAGTACTCCTGAATATCTCGCAAAATCAACACCTGCCGGTAAATCAAAGGTAAAGAAATAATTGCATTAGTTAGATCTATTTTAAGATCGATATCTGCAGAAGATGCAGACAGCTTATCAATATCTGCCCGGGTTTCAATGTTTTTGGATTGTCTGACTTTAAATAAACAATAACATTCTCGTTCTATAATTCGAAATAACCAACTTGTAAAAGAAGAGATAGTTTTCAGCGTACCGATTTTTTATGTAATTGCCATAATGTGAATTGCACAGCATCTTCAACATCTTCTGTTGTGGAACAAGTTCGTCTGTCAAATCTTCTGATGTCTGACTGACATACTAACAATAACTGATTAAGTGCATGTGCATCACCCAGACAGGCACATTTAATGAGTTGCTCTCTGTTTTGCTTCATTTTTTATCCATTGCATCCGGCTTAAAATTAATGCTGAACAAGCCTGAATGAATAAATATCTATTGTTATCAACACATCTATATAGAGTGCTAAATATACACAATGGATTCAAAATATTTGATTAAATTTGTAGAACAAAGTTTATTAGTCAGACTGAATTGAAAAAATCTAATATTGAATGAACATTGATTATTAAAATTTTTTTATAAATATCTGATTAAAAATAAATCTAAGAGAAGATAATTGATTATGTGGTTTGACTGAAATATGGTTAATATTAATTTTTGAATCTTCTATTAATTTTGAGATAAAAAAATTAATCTCGAAGAAGAAAATAAAATATAAATTATTTTAGATAAAATCTGAATATTTTTAATATTCAATTCAATTATTAAAAGCCCGATTAAAAATTTCAGGTATAAAGCGCAGAAATAACTTAAGGCTCAATTAAACAGATATTATATTTATGAGCAAAACTATTATATTAACAAATAAATAAAATTGGATAGCAATGGTGAGTATAGAGCGATTATGCTATACTGCGCGCCATTCAGAGTATTCTGAATTGGAAGCCAGTATAGCTCAGTTGGTAGAGCAGCGCACTCGTAACGCGAAGGTCGTAGGTTCGATTCCTATTACTGGCACCATAAGATAAAATCAATTAGTTACAAATATTTTATCACTAACTCGTGACTACCAGTCTATTCACAGCAGCTACTTTTAAACCTAATTGTTTCAGCTTATGGTATATCTATATTTTTGATTTATGTCATTGTATCAAAATCAAGTAAATACCATATTTGCAGCATTATTGAGTGATTTGATGTAAATAGATTAAGTGCCAGCAAATCTTATTGCTGGCACTATGATACAGAGATTATAAAAAACCAAATAGCAAGCCTTATTAGAAATAAAACCTACACTCGAAGGTAATCTATTCCGTTTTATTCAAACGTGCATAGCGTTGTGCCAGTACTGCACAGATCATTAGTTGTAACTGATGAAAAATCATCAGTGGTAATAACATAATGCCTACTATGCTGGCAGGAAAGAGTACATTGGCCATGGGTACGCCATTTGCCAGACTTTTCTTGGAGCCGCAAAAGACAATAGTAATTTCATCAGCACGGTTAAAGCCCAATGAACGGGCAACCAGTGTATTAATGCTGATAACCAGAAACAGAATCAACAGACTCAGAATCACAATCATACCAATTGAGCCTAGATTAACTTTGTGCCATAGTCCTTCAACAACAGCATCACTGAATGCTACATAAACGACTAAAAGAATCGAGCCCCGGTCAGTACGGTTTATCCATACTTTATGTTTATGAATCCGATTTGCAATTAATGGCCTGGCCAGATGGCCTAAAACAAATGGCAGCATTAGTTGTAATAAAATCGATTCGATAGCAGCTGTTGTGTCGACACTATTGCCACTGGTGGGCATCATTAGACCAACCAGTACAGGTGACAGGAAAACGCCCAGAATGCTGGAAGCAGATGCACTACATACTGCTGCTGCAACATTTCCGCCGGCAACAGAAGTAAAAGCAATTGCGGACTGTACTGTAGCCGGTAATGCGCACAAATACAGAAAGCCCAGATACAGTTCGGGAGAGAGCCAGTGGGGAACCAGAATACGCAAACCTAAACCGATTAGCGGAAATAAAATAAATGTGCTGCAAAATACAACTAAATGTAATCGCCAGTGTCTGATACCTTCTGTAATCGCCTGCCGTGATAGCTTTGCACCATGCATAAAAAATAGTAAGGCAATGGCAACTGTGGTCAGATAGCTAAAGAATGTTTTTGTGCTGCCCTGACAAGGCAAAACAGTAGCTGTACCTACAACAGTCAGCATTGCCAGCAAAAAGGGATCTATATAAAATTTTTTAAGCAGGTTATTCATTGGCAACAACCAGTTTGTGCTGAGTTTGTGACAAAAGTCATCATTTTAGCTTAAATGGTTGAATAAAAAACAGCCAGCGACTAAGTTAAAAAGATTTAATCTGATTTTAAAATTACTTTGTAAATTTAAGAAATACGGAAAAATAGTATTGAACTAAATTTAATACCGACTATTTGTAGTGTCATTCAAATCAGGGTTAAATTTATTCTATAAAATCTTTGAAAATTTACTTTAGACAATCGCTTTAGTCATAATAAAACCGGATAAGCATATTTATCCGGTTTTATTAAGATAATTGTTAATTTAAAAAAATGAATTGAGTCCCAAAAATATCAATACAGATAAAACTGCAGCAGAGGGCAGGGTTATCACCCAGGCCAGTGCAATTGGTTTCATCAATTTCCAGTTAGCATTACGATTAACCAGTCCGATACCCAGAACGGCACCAACCAGAATATGTGTACTGGATACCGGCAGCCCCATCAGTGTAGCCAGCATCACAATAGCTGCAGAGGAAAGCTCTGCTGTGAAGCCGGATGCAGGATGCATTTTGGCCAGATTGGTACCAACAGTCTGGATGACTTCTTTGCCGATAAACCATAAACCAACAATCAGTGCCACACCAAATGTTATCATCACTGGTGCCGGAATCATGGCATTGGCATCTATACCAATATCACCGGTACGGATAATATCCATAATGGCGGCAAACGGGCCAACTGCATTGGAAATATCATTAGCGCCGTGACTAAAAGCAAAGCCGGCAGCAGTAAATACCTGCATCCAGCTGAACATCAGAAAGGTTGATTTGCTTAAATCTTTGCGCCTTAAGGTTTTGGCGTAAATGAATGTGGCCATCCAGATTAGCGCGCCAATCATGATGATTAACAGGAAATTGGTAATAACAGATAAACCAAGATGCAGATTAGTCAGTCCTTTAAATAACATCATAGCGGTAATCATCATGCCACCACAGGCTGAAATTAAGGGTACCCAGCTATGCAGTGCCTTAAATGCGTCGATGTTATTTTTACGGCTTTCAATATCTGCCAGGCCTTTATAGTAATCTGATTCGAGCTCTTCGACGCTATAATCAGGATCACTGTAATTTTCGGCGTCACGGGCTATAGCAGAGGAAATGCGAATTTTTTCGGTTTCACTTAGTTTTTCAAACCAGATTTTGTGTTTTTCTTTATATGCTTTTTTTTCCTGCTTAATTTCTTTTAAAGCTATAACCATCCGGTCATTGTAGTCCAGTACATGCTTTTTTATCTGGCTGAACAGGATATAAGAAAACGCACCTCCTAAAACAGGTGAGATAACCCAGGACAGACCAATTTCTGCCATTTTGTTCCATTGGATTAAATCTAAAGCGCTGCCATTACCGGTTATCAAATACCCCAGACACAATCCGCCACCCACCAGTCCGCCTATCAGCGAGTGTGTTGTTGAAACCGGTAAACCTTTTTTGGAGGCAATTAACAGCCAGATTGCCGCAGCCAGTAATGCTGCCAGCATGACATTAATACATTGTGAAGGTGTTAAATGCATGGCACCAAGGTCTATAATGCCGTGACGAATTGTTTTTGTTACTTCGCCGCCGGCAATAACCGCACCAGAAACCTCAAAAACAGCCGCTATACCCAATGCCTGCGGTATTGTAAGGGTTCCGGCGCCTACACTGGTACCAAAGGAGTTGGCAACGTCATTGCCACCGATGTTAAATGCCATGAAGGCGCCAAACAGAGTGGCAATAACAAATAATAATGGAGAATGATGGTTGGTATATCCAAGCCCCCAATAAATAAAGTATGCAATTGTGCCGAATAATAATGCAGCAAAAGTATAATTAACCCGGGTGATCAGGGGAGAGCGAACAGAGGATGTGTCTGAGGCCATAATATATTTTTAAAAGTGGAAAATTCAGTACAGACATCTGCAAACATTATTGTGTATATGCAGTGCTGCGTGAAAAAACTATCATTATAAAGATTTTTATTTCAAAAGGAATATTTTATGTATGCAAATTCGTTTTTACCTATAGTTGCTCCGCTGAAATTCTATACTGTTGTTCCTACTGCGGATTGGGTAGCGCGGATGGTCGATGCAGGAGCGAATACTGTGCAGCTGCGTAATAAAACTCAGATTGGTTCAGCATTGTACCGTGAAATTCAACGCAGTGTCGCTTATGCAAAAGATACACCTACACAACTATTTATCAATGATTTCTGGTGGGAAGCCGTAGATTGCGGTGCCTATGGAGTGCATCTTGGACAGGAAGATCTGGACAGTGCTGATTTAGTGATGATTCAGAATTCAGGCTTAAGGCTGGGGGTAAGTACACATTCGCCAGCAGAACTGAGTAAAGCATTAGCAGTTAAACCAAGCTATGTAGCCTGCGGGGCAATTTTTCCTACTACAACCAAAACTATGCCTACTGAACCTCAGGGATTGGACAAATTAAAGCAATACGTGATTCAAGCCGGAAATACACCTACAGTTGCTATTGGTGGAATTGATTTAAATAATGCACGCGATGTACTGGCTACCGGCGTAAGCTCTCTGGCTGTAGTTCGTGCTGTTACTGAATCAGCTGATCCTGAAAAAGTAGTAAAAGACTTTCAGGCGCTTTGGGATAAATAAAGATTTACCAGTCTTTTGTAAACTAAAGTAGTTTTATCAGGGTGAGCAGGGGATTAGGTTAAGCACAGATAATCGCTGCATCAGGTCTGTTGCAGAGGTAATGCCTGATGTCAGTAAAGTATATAACTGGTGAAATTGCTAACAAGCAGAAGATATAGGCTATACTCGCAGTACTTTTATCTGATTGACTGATAATTGATTGCTGCCAAATATTATGTCAAAAATTTTTCTTTCTGAACCAAAAACTTCTAAACCGGCAATTGGTGTTTTATTGCTGAATCTCGGTACACCTGCTGCACCTGAACCTCAGGCTGTACGCCCGTATTTACGCGAATTTTTATCCGACCAGCGTGTAGTCGAATTACCGCGTTTTTTATGGCAGTTAATATTACGCGGGATTATTTTGCCTGTTCGCGGGCGTAAAAGTGCCCACGCGTACAGCACCATCTGGCAGGAGGCTGGTTCTCCTTTATTAATCGGAACACAACTACTTAGTGCTTCTTTAGCCAGTGCTATGCCAGACGGTGTTATTACCCGTTTTGCTATGACCTACGGACAGCCCAGCGTAATTGATGTTATGCAGGAAATGAAACAGCTTGGTGTGCAGAATTTGCTGGTGTTGCCGTTGTATCCGCAATATGCGGGTTCCAGTAGTGGTGCTGCACTGGATCAGGTATGGCGGGTGATGCTTAAGCAACGTGTACAAATGGCAGTACGAAGTATCACAGGCTTTTATGCAGATAACAATTATATAAAAACACTGGCCAGACATATTCAGACATACTGGCAAAAGCATGGCAGAGGACAGTGTTTATTAATAAGCTTTCATGGTATACCAGAGGCTCAGCATCAGGCTGGCGATAGTTATGTTGAGCATTGTAAAACCACGACCTGTTTACTTACTGAAGAGCTTGGGCTGCAATCAGATGAATATCGGCTGGCATTTCAGAGCCGTTTTGGCTATGCACCCTGGGTCGGACCAAGTACTCAGGATTTGCTTATCCAGCTTCCTCAGGCCGGAATCAGTAGACTTGATGTCGTATGTCCGGGTTTTGTTACTGATTGTCTGGAAACACTTGAAGAAATCAATATTCGTGGTAAAGCAGACTTTCTGGCGCATGGCGGAAAACAGTTTCAGTATATTCCCTGTATGAATAGTGAGCATGAATGGGTTGAAATACTGGCTCCGCTTGTGACGCAGCATTTACAAGGCTGGCTGTAAATTACACAAATATAGAAACGGATAATAAAAAAGCCATAGTGTAATATCACTATGGCTTTTTCAGAAGCTAATTTAATTAGCTTCTGCCTGGGGAATAATGCGTGCAATCAGTGCATTATCTTTGCCAAGCATCTGTGGAATTTTTACTTCAATTCCGTTTCCGGAAGCCACTTCTACCGGATAGCCCTTACGTGTCATTGCTTCAAGGCGGATAATCTGATTACCGCCCGGATGAATAATTTCCAGCTGGTCACCAAGGCTGAATTTATTTTTTACCTCAATGGTTGCCCATCCTTCAGAATCAACAGCCGTAACTTTGCCTACATACTGACTTTGTTTTGATAAAGAATGCCCAGAAAGGTAATTCTGGTACTCTTGTGTCTGATGTCGTTCCAGAAAACCAGTTGTATAACCCCGGTTGGCCAATCCTTCGAGTTCTGCCAGTAAGCTATAATCAAAAGGTTTACCTGCAACTGCATCATCAATAGCACGCCGGTATACCTGTGCTGCCCGGGCTACGTAATAGACTGATTTAGTCCGGCCTTCTACTTTTAAAGAATCTACACCGATTTCTGCCAGTTTGGCGACTTGTTCTACCGCGCGTAAATCTTTGGAATTCATGATATAGGTGCCATGCTCATCTTCCATTATGGGCATCATATCACCAGGCCGGTTTGCTTCTTCAATCAGATAGACTTTATTTGCCAGCGGGTGACGTTGCTGGTCATTTAAGCCATATAATGCATTATCAGCCAGACTTTTCGCCTGATTAAAGTCAAAATCGGGTAATAATTGAGCATCGCCGCTGTCGCTATCAGCCGTATTATGTACTTTATAATCCCAGCGGCAAGCATTAGTACAAGTACCCTGATTAGGATCACGATGATTAAAATAACCGGAAAGCAGGCAGCGGCCTGAATAGGCAATACACAAAGCTCCGTGAACGAATACTTCCAGCTCAATATCCGGGCATTGCTGCCTGATTTCGGCAATTTCATTAATACTGAGTTCGCGCGACAGAATAATACGTTCTATGCCGATACTTTGCCAGAACTGTACCCCCCATGCATTGGTGGTATTAGCCTGAACGGATAAATGAATCGGTATTTCCGGCCATTTTTCACGCACTTTCATAATAAGACCCGGATCAGCCATAATCAGCGCGTCTGGCTGCATAGCAATAATCGGTTCCATATCGGCCAGGTAAGTTTTCAATTTTGCGTTATGTGGCAAAATATTACTGGCCAGAAAAAATTTCTTTCCGCGTGCATGTGCTTCAGTAATACCCTGTTCCAGTACTGGCAGATGTGCAAATTCATTATTACGTGCGCGCAGAGAATAACGCGGTGTGCCGGCATAAACAGCATCTGCGCCATAATCAAAGGCTGTGCGCATCCGCTCCAGTCCACCAGCGGGCAATAATAATTCTGGTGCTTTCATGGGTATTTAAACTTTCCTGATTATTTCGAATACATTCAGGCAGCCGGCTTTAAAATAGCCGGCTGTTTAAAATAGCCGGCTGCCTGAAAAATATAGTCTATATTGTTAATAGAATTATCCGCTTTTTCCTGTACATGGTCAATTGCATGCCATAACCGGCTATAATTGAAAAATCTACATCTGACATAAAACGGCTATGTCTAATAATCGCATCAATCATCAACCTGCTTTTTTGCTCACCTCCCGTCCATGGAGTGAAAGCAGTCTGCAAATTGAAGTATTTTCCCGGGATTATGGCAGAGTAGTGATGCTGGCGCGCAGTGCGAGGCGCCGGCAAAGTGAATTGCGAGGTGTACTCGTTCCTTTTGTGCCCCTACAGCTATCATGGTATGGGAATAATGAATTGAAAACTCTGCACCGGGCAGAATGGATAGGCGGCTGGCCTCAGCCTCAGAATCAGGCGTTATTCAGTGCCATGTATGTAAATGAGCTGGTACTAAAACTAACAGCCCGGGAGGATCCGTTACCTGATGTTCACGCGGCACTACATACCGTACTACAACATATTTCAAACGGCGAACACTTATCTGCACTGCGTTATTTTGAGTGGTCATTACTGCGTGCTTTAGGTATTGCTCCTGATATTAGTCAGGATAGTCAGGGGAAGGAGATCATTAATCATGAACGCTACTGGCTGCGTGCCGAACATGCCCCTGTTTTATTGATGCAGGCACAGATGTCAGCGCAGGAAAATGGTATTGTTGTTCACGGACACACTCTGAATGCATTAAATAACCGCTCACTAGCTGAACAGCCTGAATGGCATACCGAGGCCATAAGGCTGACACGTATGCTTCTGGATTTTCGTCTGCCTGAAGGTATCCTTAGCCGGCGTGTATTAAAACAATTGCAGCAATATACCGTATAGGAATAAAGAAACCTGGTTTGAAAAATAAAAAAAATGAATTCACAATTAGATTATAGTTTTTTTCTATAAAATTTTATTTTATGATCAATAAAATAATTATATTTTTTTGGTTAAATTGAATAAAAAATGTTCAGAACATTATCAGCTGAAAATTATATTTCATTTAAAAAATAATTATTTACATATATCCAATAAAAGAAATCTTTACAATAATTTTAAAAAATTTAATATTTATTATGGCTAATATTTAACAAATTTTTTTCATAGATAAAATTTATGAAAAAAATTGGTTAATAAACGACAGATGAAATGATTTTTGTAATCAATATAGCATTAAATTTTATAAAATTATTTACTTGGTAACCAAAATAAGTCAAAATAAGTTAAAACATGTATATATAGGCAGAATAAAATTTAATTTAACTTCCAATTAATTTAAAGCTGTTGTAACTTAATTATTATTAAATTTTTAAAACAAAATTTATTGAAAATTTTCATTTTGCTTTATATTCCGTATCAAAACGCAGTAATGTAATGACTCTGATCTGTTATCAGTATTCAAATTTCAACAAGGAGTAATCATGTCAGAAAGTTTTCAGAACGAAGTACCACCAGCACGTGTCAATATTAAACTGGATTTACATACAGGAGGTGCTAAAAAACAAGTTGAATTACCTTTGCGTTTATTAGTGGCTGGCGATTTCAGCTTCAAAGAAAGCGATACTCCGCTGGCAGAACGTGAAAAAGTTTCAATTAATAAAAACAACTTTGATGCAGTGCTTGCTGAAATGAATCCAGCCGTAAAACTGTCTGTTCCAAATGCTCTGGCTGATGATAATTCCGAAATTCCTGTGAATCTTGAATTCAAATCAATGAAAGATTTTCATCCTGAACAGATTGTTCAGCAAGTACCTGAACTGAAATCGTTGCTAGCTATGCGAAATCTGCTGAGAGATTTGAAGTCCAATATTCTGGACAATGCAGTTTTACGCAAAGAACTGGAAAAAATTCTGCAGGACAAAAACCTTTCTGATGAGTTGCGCAAAGAACTTGAAGCAATCTCACCGATCATTTCTAAAGAATAAATACCGCAGAGGAAAATAAGTATGCAAAAAAATGTGCAGAATGCTGGTTCCGTTAAAAAGGGAAATGCTGTTCAACAGTCTGTTTATGAATCATTATTTGATAAAATAAATCTGAATACCGTCTCTACAGCTCCGACTTTTGACCATTACACCAATAATACAGCATTATCTGAATCTGCTACCAATGAACGTATCTCAGTAGCGATAAACGTATTCCTGAAAATGATTCAGGACAGTGCCCAAACTGTAGACAGATTGGATAAATCCTTACTGGATTTCCATATTGCCAAGCTGGACAAATTAATCAGTAATCAGTTAGACAATATTCTTCACCATCCTGAATTTCAGGCAATTGAGGGTACATGGCGTGGTCTGAAATTTTTAGTAGACCGTACCGATTTCCGTCAAAATGTCAAAATTGATGTACTTGATGTTTCAAAAGATGCTCTGATTCGCGATTTTGAAGACTCACCGGAAGTCATCCAAAGCGGTCTGTATAGCCATACTTACATTAACGAATATGACACCCCGGGCGGACAGCCTTTTGCCTCAATCATTTCGGCTTATGAATTTGACCGCTCCCCTCAGGACATTGAGCTGCTCAGAAATATTTCAAAAGTTTCCGCTGCTGCACATATGCCATTTATTGGTTCTGTAGGCCCTCAATTCTTTGGTAAAGAAACAATGGAAGAGGTTGCCTCAATCAAAGATATCGGCAACTACTTTGACCGTGCTGAATACATCAAATGGAACAGCTTCCGTAATACTGATGATGCCCGCTATATCGGTCTTACTTTACCGCGCTTTCTGGCACGTTTGCCTTATGGCAGTGAAACAGTACCGGTACGCAGTTTTAATTATAGTGAAGAAGTTAAAGGCCCTGATCACAATCGTTATTTGTGGGCTAATGCCACCTTTGCATTTGCAGCCAACATGGTAAGAAGCTTTATTAAAAATGGCTGGTGTGTTCAGATTCGTGGCCCGCAGGCTGGTGGACTGATTGAAAACCTGCCAATTCATTTATATGATCTGGGTTCCGGCGCACAAATGAAAATTCCGACGGAAGTATTAATTCCTGAAACACGGGAATTTGAATTTGCCAATCTGGGTTTTGTGCCATTATCGTTCTACAAAAATCATGATTTTGCATGTTTCTTCTCTGCAAATTCAACACAAAAACCAGCCCTGTACGATACTAAAGAGGCGACAGCCAATAGCCGTATCAATTCACGTCTTCCTTATATTTTCCTGCTGTCACGTCTGGCTCATTATCTGAAACTGATTCAGCGCGAAAATATCGGTATGACAAAAGACCGGCGTGTTCTGGAAGTAGAAATGAATAACTGGATACAGAATCTGGTTACAGAAATGACTGATCCAAGTGATGAGCTGCAGGCTTCACATCCGTTACGTCAGGCAAAAGTGGTAGTAGAAGATATTGAAGATAATCCGGGTTTCTTCAAAATTAAACTATTTGTCATTCCGCACTTCCAGATTGAAGGTATGGATATTAATCTTTCATTAGTATCTCAAATGCCAAAAGCTAAAAAATAATCCGGTATAAGCGAAAAATCTACCGATAGTTCCCTATCGGTAGATAACCATAAAGGATTGCTAAATGTCACGCGCTATTATTTGTAAGGGAGATACCACTACACATGGTGGGGTAGTACTTGAAGGTGATCCTATCGCAAAAATTGAAGGAAGACCGGTAGCACGTAAAGGCGATAAAGTTAGTTGTCCGAAATGTAGTGGTACTCATTACATTGTAGAAGGTGATCCCAAGCTAACAGTAAAGGGGCGTCTTATGGTTCTCGAAAACATGAAAACCAGCTGTGGTGCTCGATTGTTATCCAAACAATCATTAGCTAAATGTGAATAATCTATCTAATTTAGAACAGGTTGTAAGTTGAAAATCATCAATCCGATTTGGTACGAAGGTACCTTACTGCTGCCACAAATTTTCCAGCAACAGGAATTACTGCAACAGGCAAATGCCTTTAGCATAATGCAGTGTACGCGAATTATGCCATGGGGCGTAATGCGTATGGAAATAGACACTAATAGTCTCACTCTGAAAAAGCTTAAATTATCGGATTGTGCAGTATCATTTCAGGATGGTACTTGGTTTGATTCACAGCAGATGCAGTTTCTGCCGCCTGCCCGTGACTTGTCACAACTACCGGATGACATACTCGAAACAACAGTATATTTAACATTACCAGAACTAAATACCGTAGGCAGTAATCTGCTTGAAAACAGCAGTAATGCACCACTACGATTTTCTAAACAGTTTGTTTCGGTTACTGATCTTTACGGTAGCCAGCAAACAGAAATTGCAGAAAAAAGATTGAATTTCAGCCTGAAATTCTCTCATGAGAACCGTCAGAATTTTTTGGCAATACCCATTCTTCGTCTGATTAAAAATCAAAATAATATCTGGCAGCTTGATGCACAATATATACCGCCAATATTCTTTATTGGCAGCAATATTTTTCTAATGGAGATGCTGTCAAGACAGATACAAATTCTGCTTAATAAAAGTCAGCGTCTTGGTTCATTACGAAAAGAACGTAATCAGCAATCAGCAGACTTTCTTGTATCCGATATTTCATTATTTTGGCTGTTGAACATACTCAATCAGTCTATACCGGAAATGGTGCTGTTACAAACACATAAAAATATTGCACCAGAAAACTACTACATCTTACTGGCACGTTTGGTTGGAAGTCTGCTGTCGTTTTCAATTGAATCCAGTATCAAAGACATACCGCAATATGATCCATTTAATTTAGGTACAACATTCATCCGGTTAAATGAAATGCTTATAGAGCTGCTGGATACAGTTATACCTACAGTACTGGTACTGGTGGATCTTGAAAAAGTTGGTAATACCCGCTGGATTGGTCATCTGTTAGATGCACGTTTGGATGAAAACACAGATTACTATATTTCTGTTCGTGCCAGTGTTCCGTTATATGAACTTCAGGAACGCTTTCCGAAACTATGTAAGATTGGTTCTCCTGATGATGTTGAGCGAATTCTGCCGTCAGCATCCAATGGTATTCCATTAAGAATGATGCAGCGTTTACCCAGCGCATTACCCATGCGTTCAGAAGCTACCTATTTTGCATTAGATAAGTCGCACCCGGGCTTTAAAGCCATGATAGCAGCCAGATCATGCTGTATTTATTCACCTAATTCATTTGATGGATTAAATATCGAATTATATGCGGTGCCAAATGAAGAATAACGAAATTCCAGATTACGTACGGGAAAATTTACGTAATTATATTTTATTTGTAACGCGGTTAAGTTTAGGGCATGCCATTCAGGATATGGATGAAGTGCAGTTGCTTGCTATTCATTTTGTTTCAGAGTTTGATCAGAAACTGAGTGAAAATCACCTGCCTGAGCATGAGCGAAAACAGATAAAGTATGCATTGTTTGCACTTGTTGATGAGCTTGCCTTACGCTTTTTAGATAGCAAAAGTAAATCAATTTGGGAAAACAGCCCGTTACAGGTATCCCAATTTGGTGAGTATGATGCTGGTATACAATTATTTGAAGATATTCAAACTGAATTGCATAAACCGGATCCTTCATTCTGGCTTTTAAGTGTTTGGCAGCTGGTATTTGCTCTTGGATTTAATGGTAAATATTTATTTGAAGAAACACATGCTCGAAATGAACTCATTACCAAAATTGATTCGCATTTGCCTGAAATAATCATTCCTTCACTTCAGACTAATCGAAGATTGCGCCCGATTACTATACGTTCTTTTTCGACAGTGAGCTGGTGTTTAGCTTTTCTGGTGTTCACTGTGGTTATATATCTGGTGCTGAATAAATATCTCAGTAATCTGGTTGCCAGTATTGGATAAGGTACCAAATGAGTAAACGCATTTATTACACATTACTGCTTGTCTGGATTGTTTGCCTGTCGCTATATTTTATCTGGCAAATTTGGGATATATACTGGGTAATCAAAATATGCTTGAGTATACTTATAGTACTGGCATGCGGATTTCTGTGGTATCAGAATCAATTTTGGTTTCGTAAGCAAAGTGCAGCAAGTCTGTACAATATACCTAAATCCCAGCGCATCATTCTCGTAGCAGGCGATGATATATCTGATTGGATAGAATCTTCTGAACGTTGGAGACTGTTGCGTGATTCAATGTGGATCAGGGTAGAAGACTGTGCGCAGTTAATCAGCATTTATCAGAATCTGGATGAACAGAATAAAATTGCTAACGGTATATTTCTGATACTTAATCCAGATAAATATCCTCATGTGGCAGCATTAGAGCAGCGTATTTCACAATGGCGGCAAGAAATCGAAACCATTCAGGCTTCATACAAACGTTGCCTACCGCTGACATTGGGTATCCATACCGATCTGCTTAATGAAAATCTTGATTACTGGCCTGAAAACAATAGTAACCATTTGTGCAGGGAGCGTACAGATGTGCAAGAGTACTTTTCCTGTTTACAAAAACAATTGGATAGCAGAGCAGCATTGAATGCCCGACAGCCGGAACATCTGGACTATACAACTACATCCACACTTTATCTGAATCAGCAATGGCTTAGTAAATATGTGATTAAAAATTTGTTACCGGAAAAATCATATCGTTATTCTCTGTTTATGATGTCATGTGTCTGGTTAAACAGTTTCAATACTAATCAGCAAGCAGGCTGGCGTAAATTTGAAATTGAAAAAACAGGATTTGTTAGTCCGACTCATGTTTTTACAGTTAACGGTCTGAAAAATTTTCCGGTTATTGAGAATAGCTTTGTTCGCCAGCATTATTTAAGTAAAGGTGCAAAATATCTGTGCTACGCAATTGACTGTTTCCTGATGTTCATTCTTATTGGTACCGAGTATTCGTTTGTTCAAAATAAAAAATGGCTGCAGGAAGTTATTGCTGCTCATCAGCAATATATAGCAATACCTCAGCACCTTGAAAATGAACGTATAGATAGTATTAAAAATTTAAAAATCATTCAGCAGACCTTACAGGATTATAAGACATTCGGTGAGCCCAGAAGAATGGGATTTGGTTTATATCATGCTACTGAATTATTACCAGTTATCAATAAAGACATAAATTCTTTCCAGATAGAGAAGCAGAAAAAACAAATTATCCGTTTAGATACCACAGCATTGTTTGACGTGGGTCAGAGTCAGCTTAAAGCGGATGCGAAACTGGTTTTACAAGGGGTTTTAACCTGGGTACAGGCAAACCCGAATAAAAGAGTACTAATAGATGGTCATACCGATAACACCGGAAATGCCGCCAGCAATAAAACTCTGTCATTTCATAGAGCTGAAGCTGTACGTGACTGGCTAGTGAGTGCATCCACCTTTCCGGAAGACCATTTTACTGTACAGGGATATGGGGATAGTAAACCCATAGCAACCAACGACGACCCGCAAGGGCGTAGTAAAAATCGTCGTGTCGAAATTACCTTGGTTGATATGAATCATACCGACTAATGTAATATTTATTAACTAATTAAAGGATATTCATATGGCAATTCCTGCTTACTTATGGATCAAGGATGACGGTGGTTCAGAGGTTAAAGGCTCTGTAACTGTACAGAATCGTGAAGGCACAGTAGAAGTATTGGCATTCGATCACGAAGTTTATATTCCTACTGACGGCAATACCGGTAAACTGACAGGTACTCGTGTACACAAACCTATTTCCTTTGTAAAAGAATATGATGCTTCTTCACCATATCTTTACAAAGCAGTAACTAATGGTCAGAACCTTAAATCCCTGGAATTTAAATGGTATCGCATTGACGATGCAGGTCAGGAGAAAGAATATTTCAACACCCTGCTAGAAAATGTGAAAGTAGTGGCTGTGCGTCCTAAAATGCACAACATTAAAGAAACCAGTAAAGAACGCTATAACCATCTTGAAGAAGTGGAATTGCGTTACGAAAAAATCACCTGGGCTTACAAGGATGGCAATATTGTTCATTCCGACAGCTGGGTTGAGAACCGTTAATTTTAATTAACTCAAGGCGCACGCATCTGTGCGCCTTTTTATGTATTTAGCCGGAGCCGTAATGAAAGATTCAATGCAATTATTAAGAAAACTCAATGAAAATTGTGCACGGGCACTGAATGAGGCTGCTAACTTCTGTTTAAGCCGTGGCCATCATGAAATATTGCCTGAACATTTTCTCGTCAAATTACTTGAAACAGATAATAATGACCTGAATCTCTTATTGCGCCAGAACGAAATCAACGTCAACCGTTTGTGGGATGACTTGCTGGCCGGACTGGATAAACTGCCCTGGCAGCGAGTACCTCAGAAACCTGAGCTTTCACGCGCATTACTTAAATGGATAGAACAGGCATGGATGCTGGCATCTATTGAACACGGACAGGAAGAAGTCCGCTCATTGCATTTGCTTGAAGCTATCCAGAAAATTCCTAGCATCTTTACACTTACAGATTTATGGCAGTTACTGATATTCAGAGCAGGACAACTGGCTGAAGCAGGACGATGGCTGGATAAATACTCAGTTGAAGCAAACACAGAAAATGATGCGATCTTCACCAAGAGAATAGATGCCGATAGTAAAACAGCAGAACCTGCTGAAACACCGGCCACACAGAATATACTCAATACCAGTAACTTACAGGATAAACAATCGCCGGCAGAACAGGAAGCCTTGTCGCGCTTTACCATCGATCTTACTCAAAGAGCCAGAGACGGATATATTGATGCAATTTTCGGGCGGGATGAAGAAATCAGCCAGATAGAAGATATTTTGAGCAGACGGCGTAAAAATAATCCAATATTGGTTGGCGAACCGGGAGTAGGTAAAACAGCACTTGTTGAAGGGCTGGCATTGAAAATCGCCAATGACGAAGTGGGCAGCCATCTGAAAAATACCCATATTCTTGCTCTTGATATGGGACTGTTACAGGCTGGTTCCGGCTTGAAAGGTGAATTTGAGCAGCGTCTGAAAACGGTAATCGAAGCCATTCAGCATGCTTCTGAACCAACCATCCTGTTTATAGATGAAGCTCATACCATTATTGGTGCCGGTAATCAGGCCGGAGGGTCTGATGCAGCCAACTTACTCAAACCTGCACTTGCCCGTGGTCAGTTGCGCACTATCGCAGCAACCACCTGGTCTGAATACAAACAATATTTTGAAACCGATGCTGCTCTTGAGCGCCGTTTTCAGCCAGTAAAAGTAGATGAACCGGATGATGAAAAAGCCTGTCAGATGCTGCGCGGTATTGCTAAACTCTATGCAGAACATCATCAGGTGCATATTAAAGATGATGCGATTAAAGCCGCTGTTACATTGTCACGCCGGTATTTACCGGATCGTCAGCTTCCTGATAAAGCCATCGATTTACTGGATACCGCTGCAGCTAAAGTCAGACTTGGTATGCAAACATTACCACTGAATCTGATTAAAAGAATCTCCCTGCACAGCGCACTTCAAGAAGAAATCGACCGTCTGCAACAGGATATTCTTCTCGGACACCAGATAGATAACGAAAGATTGGAGCAGTGCCGGCAGCAGCTACAGCAATTAGATCAGGAAATAGAAGAAGAAAAACAAAAATTTGTTCAGGAACAGGAAGCTGCTCAGGCAGTACTGGATGCGCGTACAAAAGATGAGCATAAAAGCAATCTGCATACACATAATCAGTCTTTTCAGCAATTGCAGCAAAACATTAGCCTGGATGTGGATCAGCAAGTCATTGCCAGTGTAATTAGTGAATGGACAGGCATTCCTGCCGGTCGCATGCTGGATGATGAAATTGAGCGTCTGATGACCTTATCTGAACAGCTTAACAGTGAGGTAATTGGTCAGGAAGACAGCGTTAGTAGTATTGTTAATCATATTCGTACCCAGAAAGCCGGACTTGGCGAACCCAACAAGCCGCTTGGAGTATTCCTGTTAACAGGTACATCCGGCGTTGGTAAAACCAGAACAGCCAAAGCACTGGCCAGATCACTTTTTGGTAGTGAAGACACAATGATTACCATCAATATGTCTGAATATCAGGAATCACATACAGTAGCTCAGCTTAAAGGTGCGCCTCCGGGATATGTGGGCTATGGCAAAGGCGGAGTCCTTACTGAAGCAGTACGTAAGCGTCCTTATTCAGTAGTACTGCTAGATGAAATAGAAAAAGCCCATCCGGATGTGCTTAATATTTTCTATCAGGTATTTGACCAGGGTGTTATGCGAGACGGAGAAGGGCGCATCATCAACTTCAAAAACACCATTCTGTTGATGACATCCAATCTGGGCAGCGAAGCTTTACAAAATGCTCCTGATGCCGATTTACCAACCCGACTGGAACTGGTCGATCAGCCCATCCGGGAAGTTCTTGCTCCTGCTTTGCTCGGGCGTATGAATGTACTGGCTTTTCGTCCGTTATCTGCTGACGATATGCAGATTATTATCCGTCAGCAACTAGACCGCATTGCAGCTAAAATTGCAGCTCAGTTTGCTGTTACCTGTGAGTATAGTAATACACTGGTAGCGGCGCTGGCGCAAACAACAGCCGGTCATGATTTGGGCGTACGCTATTTTGAACAGATGTTGCAGCAGCAAATTGTCCCCGAACTGGCCAGACAATTATTGCTGGAAAAGCAGCAAGGTCAGAATAGTGCCTATATCCAGCTTGATTTGGGAGAGCAAGGCGTAGTCATCACTTTGAGTGATGAACCATTAAAAGAGGTGGCAGCTGAAACAAATAGCGAAAATCAGCCAATATAACTTTTAATCACCGAATATAGTAAAAAGGGCAGATTTAAGTAAGTATATGTCCTTTTTACTATTCATATATCAGCATATTAGTTTTTAATTTGGCTATACTTTGAAACTAATAAGCTACAGATTGAATTATTATCGAATAAAAATTGTGTTTGAATTAAATTACCCAGATTCTTTGTTTATATTTTGTTTGTAAATAGACGAATTTATATTTGCCAAAATGTGTACTGAGCCATTTAGGCATAAGTATTTGCAGTTGGTTTGTTATATATTAAACGTGTAGAGTAGTTTATTATGAATAACAATAGAAAAATCAGTTAAAGTATACCCTGCGTGATTAATTCAGTCTTTATCCATATTTTGACATAACATTCAGAAAAAATTATCAATATAAAATAGCCAGTATGTTTTAGTATACTGGCTAAAAATACTTGAAACTGATAAATTGAATTTTAATTAATTGAGCTCAGGTCGAGACATTATATTAATTGAATTCTGCGGCGTAGGTGGCTGCATAGTAAATTTAGGGTTTGTTGTGTATTTTAGGTGGATTTTGGTATCTATTTTTACTGTTCCATCTATACTTTCCACCTCCTTAGGAAATGCTAGCTGTTCACGGATGCCTATAATTCTTCCTTTCAAATCAAAATAATAATTATATTGTATGGGGTTTTGATTATTTTTGAATTGCTTTATAACTCCAAAATAGGGATTTTTAAAAACGCCGCTGTCATCAGAATCATGTTCATCAAAAAAATAAGAATTAAAAGTAGAAGTGAATTCGTCAATTATATTTTGTAATGCAGCATAATCCTCAGGTTTATATTTACTATTCTGATCAGCTTTGTCTGCAGCCTCTTTTAAAGCCTTTGAAAGGCTTTCAAGCATTGTATTATCAATTTTCTGCATTAGAGCGTAGTCTACATTCAGATTAACCTGATACTTTGCTTTCAGTGTTTTTCCATACTCATCAACGTTTACTTTTTTGAATGCATCGCGATCAATTGCTGCATAACCATCATCAATTGATTTTGGTAAGCTTTTTAACAGATCGGATAAAGGCATATTTTTTATTTGAGATTTTAGTACAGCTAATTGTAAATATTTGTCACCAATTACCATTCTAGTATGAGGTATTTTATCTAGCAAATGTGTAATAGCGGAAACATCTGTGTATAGAGATAGATTTTTGAAGTCTATATAGGTAGGAAATTTAAAAGAAACCAGTACATTTTTGTTTTCATAACGAACTTCCGGAATTATTTCCATTTGCCCTTTTCGTATATCTATAGCACCGGTAAAGGGTACAGAAAAAGATTGACTGAATTGCTCAAAAAAGGGCGCCAGGGAATTTTTTTGTTTTGGTTCATTATCACCATCGTCGTCATCTGCTTCTGTTTGAGGTAGTGGTTTTGATGAAGTATTTAGAAGCTTGTTATGTGTTTCATTAGTTTTAATTATTTCAGATGTATCAGAAGAAATTTCATTTTCATTGTTTGTATTAGAATTAATATGATACTCTCCTTGAAAAGAACCACTGAAGTTCAAGCGATTATCTTTTAAAATCATTTGCTGGACACCAGCCCGCACCATTTTATCCGGAGAATTGTCATTTATGTGGCTGCATGCTGAAACTATCCCAGCTACCGTCAATGTTAATATTATTTTTGTAAAATTTAACCCCATAAAATTTCCTTTGAATTAACCGATTTTTTGTTAGTTGTTATTTTATTTGTAAATATATTAACTTATGTTTACCAAATATATACCGTTGAGCTTATGGTATCTGTATTTGCAGACAGTTTGGTATACATCAAATGAGAAGGTAATTTTTATGACAATATTATAAAATTCACTCAAGGTATACTTGTCGTGATTAATTTTATCAGGATTTATGTTTTTGAATTAATATATAATAAATAACTTATCAATGAAAAAAGCCAATATGTAAAACATACTGGCTAAAAAATTTAAATCAGATAAGAAAATTAATCATTACCAACCAAGACGAGCCCCTATATTGATTGAGTTTTGTGGTGTAGGCTGCATGGTAAATTTAGGGCTTCCGGTGTAATCCATTCGAACTTTATAATCTATTCTGATTGTTCCTTTTGGCTCTTCCATACCTGTTATTGCCATTGGAAGGTCAGTCTTAAAGCGTACACCTATAATGCGACCTTTTGAATCAAAGTAGAAATTATTTACCATTAGATTAGATTTATTTTTGAGCTGCTCTAAATAAGCACCCATAGGAGTATCTGCAAGAGCATTATCACTATCGGAATAAATTGAAGCTAAAGCGTCAATTATATTCCCCAGTAAAGCGTAATCTTCTGGTTTATATTTATTATTCTTATCAGCCTTGGCTGATGTCTCTTTTAGAGCCTTAGAAAGACTTTGTAGAAGTACAGTATTATATTTAAGGCTTGAAGCATAGTCTGTATTCAGATTAACCTGATATTTTGCTTCCAGTGTTTTTCCAAATTCGTCGACATTTACTTTTTTGAATGCGCTCGGATCAATTGATGCATAACCGTCATCTACAGATTTAGGTAAGCTTTTTAATAAATCTGCTACAGGTATGTGTTGTGCTTTATCCTGCGGTACAGCGAATTGCATATATTTGTCACCAATTACCATTTTATTGTTAGGCATAGTGTCTGACAAATGTGTAATTGCAGAACCATCGAGATATAAGGACAAATTATTAAAATCTAAATAGGTAGGAAATTTAAAAGAAATTAGTACGTTTTTATCTTCATAACGGACTTCAGGAATCACTTCCATCACCCCTTTTTTCATATCTACAGCACCAGTGAAAGGTACGGAAAAAGATTTACCGAATTGTCCTAAAAATTGCCCTATAGATTTGTTATACAAATCCATTTGTTTGCGGTGATACTCTGTTAATTCTGCAGTATCATCATCATATTCTTCTGATACAGAGGCTTCTGATGCAGAAACTTCAGATGCAATTGTTGGTTCAGTTATTTCTGAAGAGCTTTTATTCTCATTATTTTGAATAATAAATTCTGTCTGATAAGAACCACTAAAATTAAATTGATTGTCTTCTGTCATTATGCGCTGAATACCAGTGCGCACCATTTTGTCAGGGGATTTTTCAGTTTTATTACCACATGCCGAAACCATACCGGCAACAGCCAGCATTAATATTATTTTTGTAAATTTCAATCTCATAAGAGTCCCTTAGTTTAATAAGCAAAATATATTGTTAATAATTGTATTTTAATTGTAATAAAATGACCAGAAAAAATTAATAAATTACAATTCTAATCAGATATTATAACGAGAACATTATCTATTTCAAGGTTTTAAGCTGAGCATCTATTAAAACCATTTTAAAAAAGTTATTGCAAAAATAAATTAAATTAATGATAGTAAATATAAATTATAAATTGTTTTGTTGAGAAAAATAATTTATAATTCATAAAATTTTTATAAATTTGGTTTAAATTTTGGAGTTTTTATGAAAGAATATAAAGTTGTTATTTATCAGGAAGGTGCTCTGGCTTCTATGTTTCTGGGCGCGGCAAATGCAGATCCTGTAAAATTTTCCAACTTTCTAAATCGAAATGCTAAAGAAGGATGGCGTGTAGTAACAATGGAAAAAGATATGCGTCGTCTATTTTTATTGTGGAGAAGAGAAGCTTATTTATTAGTAATGGAGAGAGATATTGGTTAAAAAAGCCGGATTAGGATGCCTTTATATTTTCATATTCTGGTGTGCTTTACTGATACTGGAATTATGGTGGGATATTTTTTCTGCTGAATTTTTTCTAAAAATATCTATATCTTTAGCAATTTTATTCTTTGCTTTGTTGGCGATAGCCGTGGTTATTGATCAGTTGAACTCAGATAAAAAGCTAAAAGATAAAAATTATTTAGAATAATATTTATTTTGTACTTGAAAATCCAAGTTTAATATTAAATAAACTAGTTAAAAATTTAAATGATTTCGAATTTTTTAAATTAAGTATAAATATTAGGTAATTTATTATTTCACTTGGTTTATCTTTTTCTAAGTGGTTAATATTTTTGTTTTAAAATTAAATAGCTTTGTCATTTAATTTGATTAAGCTTATAAAGTGTTATTCATTTGCGCAGCATATACCAAGTTGTGAACAGTTTTTTATTACTTCTTCAATAAATAAAAACAAAATTTCTGGATTTATAATCTCTTACTCTATACAAAGCAGAATAAACAAATAATTTTTTATCCACGCGGATGATGCTGATGCACAATCTGTTTTAGGCGTTCATTGGCAACATGTGTGTAAATTTGTGTTGTGCCGATATCAGCGTGTCCCAGAAGCAATTGCACTACACGTAAATCTGCACCATGATTCACGAGATGCGTAGCAAAAGCATGACGCAAACCATGCGGGCTAAGATGATGGATGCCGGCTGCACTAGCATATTTGGTCACAATCATCCAGGCCAGCTGCCGAGTGATGGCTGTTTTTTTCTGACTGACAAATACTGCATCACAAGCACGTCCTTTAAGTAAAGCAGGGCGGGCATCTGTAAAATAATTTTCCAGCCAGTCGGTTGCTTCTTCCCCTAATGGAACCATACGCTGTTTATTTCCTTTTCCGATGGTACTTAACAGGCCGTTTTGTAAATCGATTTCATTGATTCGTAAATTAACGGCTTCGCTAACCCTCAATCCAGTAGCGTACATAAGTTCCAGTAAGGCTTTATCACGCAGACCCAGAAGGGTTTTGGTATCCGGGGCTGCCAATAGAGCATCTATCTGTGTTTCGGAAATAATATCCGGCAAGTATTGGCCTTTTTTAGGCATTTGCAGCTGTTCGGTAGGTATATCCTGACGGCGGTTATATTCATGCATCCAACTGAACAGACGTTTACAGGCTGATAATGCCCGTGCCTGTGAAGATGGTTTTTCACTAGGGATAAATACAGCAGATGCAAGTGACAAGGGATCTACATTCAGCCAGTTCAGATGTTCGGCTTGTATGCGACGAGCAATTTTATTCAAATCCCGCCGGTAACTTTCCAGTGTATTGAATGCCAGCTGCTCGCTAAGCCAAAGATGTTCGAGCAATGACTCGATTGGTTCGAGTAGTTCTGCCGGTAAAGTATCATTTACCATGTTGCTCCTTCGTGTTTAAGCAGCCAACGCTTTATATTTAGTTCAAAAGCATTGGTACTGAGGCTGAACCCTCCCAGACCACTGGCTGATACAACCCGATGACAAGGAATAATAATTGGTAACAGGTTTTTACCACAGGCCTGACCTACGGCTCTGGGTGAACTGTTTAGCACACGCGCGATATCTCCGTAAGTGGCAATCTGACCATAGGGGATATCGGCAATAACCTGCCAAACTTTTTGCTGAAATGCAGTGCCGTCAGTGGAAGGAGGATAGTTAAATTTTTGCAGGCTGCCATTAAAATAGGAGTCAAGCTGCTTTGCCCAGAATCCAGTCAGGTTAGGTAAGGCTTCGGAAAAGGGTGTTTGCCAATGGATAGCCTTTAATTTTTGCTCAGGACTGAATTCCAGTTTTAATGAGCAGCAGGGCGCTTGATATGAGTAACTAGGCATGCTGTTGCAGTGTATTTAAAACAATTTGGGCGTGACCGGCCGCTTTAACTTTACGCCATTCCTGTGTAATTTGCCCGTCCTGATTCAGGATAAAGGTACTTCTTTCAATACCGAATACTTTTTTACCATACATGTTTTTCTCTTTAAGTACATCAAATTGTCTGCATACTGTTTCTTCACTGTCTGAAAGCAGGGTAACGTTGAGTTCATATTTGCAGATAAAATTATGATGGCTTTTCATACTATCACGGGAAATACCAATCACGTTATAGCCCAGTTGTTTGAATTGGGGCAGTAAAGCACTGAATTCCTGAGCTTCGGTCGTACAGCCCGGTGTGCTGTCTTTCGGATAGAAATAAACCACAGCTGGTAAATGTTCTGCAATATTAAAGTTATTGCCTTCGGTATCTGGAAGTGTAAACAGCATAGATTGAGACATTATTTATTTTCCTTTGTATGTAATGATTACTTTGATTTAATCGCGAATAAAAGCCGTAATCAGAGGAACATCGCCAATTAGACGGCTGCAGTGTCCATGAATATTTGAGTCGAAGGTAATGCCTTCAGGTAAAGTGTCGGCAGAATAAAAATGTTCTCCGGGACTAAAGCGGCGGGTACTACCATCGCGCAGTCCGATTTCCATCACTCCTTGCAATACTATCAGCCATTGTGGTTTACCAGTGCAGTGAAAATCACTTTTAAAACCCACCGGACTGTAACGTAATTGTAACCCTTCTGCATTAAACCAAGGTGATAACTGGCTTTTTTCATTACCTTCGTTTAATTCAATTTTTTCTTCTTTGAAGCGGGCAAAACCATCATTTCCGGTATATAAAATTACTTTAGTGAATGTTGTCATAATTTCTACTCATGGCCTAATGGTAAAAAAATCAGTGCAGAGATATATATCTGCACTGAAAGAATAATAAATCAGCCTATAACACCAAGATTGTCATCATTGGACGGGGTATTATTGTGTTTGGGAAGCAGCCATAAAGTGGCAATGATGTCCAGAAGGTAAATAGATGCCAGCAAGCATAAGGCAACATAAAATGACCATTCTTTGACCAGAAAACCGATAACCAGCGGCCCTAATCCGCCAATGCCACGACCCAGATTAAATAATACATTCTGGGCAGTTGCACGCACATGCGGGGGGAAGTTATCAGAAATCAGTGCTCCATAGCCGCCAATCATGCCATTGACAAATAAGCCCATAATGGCACCGCATATCAGTAATGCAGTGGGGTCCTGCAACTGTGCATATTGTGCCACCATGATAAAAGAACCAATCTGGTAAATCAGAAAGATTTTCCAGCGGGCAAAATGGTCGGCCAGAAAACCAAACAGCCAGATACCGATAATCATGCCAATAACGGTGACCGCAGTCCAGTTGCCGGAATCTGTAAGGCTGAATCCGAGTTTTTTGGCAAGATAACTGGGCATCCAGATCATTAAACCGTAATAACCGAAATTTTGTACGGCGCAAAGGATAAATATGCCCAGACTGGTTTTAGCTGTCTGACGGTCTTTAACCAGTAATTTAAGACGTGCAGAAAATGACAACTCACCATTTGCTTTATGTTCGCGGGTAAATTGTTCCGGTTCGTTGGTATCATGACGAATAAAATAGGATACGATAGCCGGAAATAATCCTACGACAAACATGCCGCGCCAGCCGATATGCTGCAGCAGGAATGGTGTAATAAAAGTAGCCGCCAATACACCCAGCTGCCAGCCAATACCGACGAAAGCTGATGCGCGATTACGTTTTGATGCAGGCCATACTTCTGCAATCATAGCCATACCGATACCGAACTCTCCGCCCAGCCCCATACCGGCCAGAGCCCGGTAAATAAGCAGGTCGTAATAACCTTGTGCAACCGCACACAGACCAGTAAAAACGGCAAACATGAGAATGGTTAGCGATAACATGCGTATCCGGCCGAAGCGATCACTTAAATGTCCGAAAACGATACCGCCGATAACAGAACCAATTAATGTCCATGTTACCAGTGAACCTGCCTGAGAAGTATTCAGTCCGAGATCAGCACTGATGGCGCTGAGCATAAAACCGAGTATCAGCAGGTCAAAACCATCCATGGCATAGCCACTGATAGCGGCAACCATAGCTTTTGCAGGAGTTAATTTTTTTCTTGGTTGTTTCATAAGGGGACTTACTATCGAGAATCTAAAATGTTAATAACAGTTTTGCCTGCACCGGCAGGCTGATTAATATCACCGGTCTGTGCTGGTGTTGTAATTGGAGAAAAATGTTCACGGTCAAAGGCAATATCGCCGCCATGTGGCAGTTGTTGTCCACGTTGCAAGCCGGCAAAATTGAATAAATGATAATCAGCCAGATGCGAGGGTACGATGTTTTGCATGGCCGAAAACATGGATTCAATGCGCCCGGGAAACTGTTTGTCCCATTGCTGGAGCATATCTTTGATAACCTGCCGTTGCAGGTTGGGCTGTGAGCCGCACAGATTGCATGGAATAATTGGAAATTCCAGCATTTGTGCATACCGGATCAGATCTTTTTCTTTAACATAGGCTAATGGTCTGATGATGATATGCTCACCGTTATCTGACAGCAATTTGGGCGGCATGGCTTTAAGTTTGCCTCCGTAAAACATGTTCAGAAACAGGGTTTCCAGAATATCATCGCGATGGTGACCTAAAGCAATTTTGGTACAGTTATTTTCTTTGGCTACCCGGTATAAAATACCGCGTCGTAAACGGCTGCACAGACCACAGGTAGTTTTGCCTTCATCAATTACCCGTTTGACTACGCTATAGGTGTCTTCTTCAATAATTTGAAACGGAACGCCAATACTTTGCAGATAATCCGGCAGTATATGTGCAGGAAAACCAGGTTGTTTCTGGTCGAGATTAACTGCAAGAATTTCAAATTGTACTGGTGCAGATTTTTGTAATCTGAGCAGGATGTCCAATAATGCATAGCTGTCTTTACCACCGGAAAGGCAAACCATGATTTTGTCGCCGTCTTCAATCATCTGAAAATCATTAATAGCAGCGCCAACCTGATGACGAAGTCTTTTAATCAGTTTATTGTTTTCGTATTCGCGTTTTGGTGTATGAGACATGGATACAGCACTAATTTATGCAAATACCTGCAATTGTACAATAATTAAAGGCCGGCAGATGTGACTTAGCCGGCCTGTGTTAATTTTTACATGAATTAAAAAGGAGTTTTCAGCCTTTTTTTACTGGTTCTTTATCAAGCTCAAACACTTGGTGCAGTACACGGGTGGCCAGCTCCAGATATTTTTCATCAATTAACACGGACACTTTGATTTCAGAAGTAGAAATCATCTGGATATTGATATTTTCTTTAGCCAGAGTACGGAACATGGTAGAAGCAATGCCAACATGTGAACGCATGCCCATACCAACTATTGATACTTTACATACGGTATCATCGCCGCAGACTTCACGCGCTCCTATTGTTTTCTGCACTTCATGAAGAATATCCAGCGTATTCTGATAATCACTGCGTGGTACGGTAAAGGAAAAGTCTGTGGTTCCTGCTGAGCCGACATTCTGAATAATCATATCCACTTCAATATTGGCATCGGCGACAGCTCCCAGTATCAGTGAAGCCATTCCCGGCGTATCCGGTACCCCGCGCACATTAATTCGTGCCTGATTTTTATCAAAAGCAATACCGGATACTGCCGCATGTTCCATCATATTCTGATCCTCTTCAAATGTGATTAATGTGCCATTACCGCTGTTTTCCAGACTGCTTAATACGCGCAGCCGCACTTTATATTTACCGGCAAACTCTACTGAGCGGATTTGTAATACTTTACTGCCCAGACTGGCCAGTTCCAGCATTTCTTCAAATGAAATGGTATTGAGACGGCGCGCTTCCGGTACGACACGCGGGTCGGTGGTGTATACGCCATCCACATCAGTATAGATCTGGCATTCGTCTGCTTTCAGTGCTGCTGCCAGTGCTACTGCTGAGGTATCCGAACCGCCACGACCCAGAGTGGTAATATCATTGTTGGCATTAACACCCTGAAAACCGGCTATGATAACAACTTTACCGGCATTGAGATCTGTGCGGATGCGTATCTCATCAATCGCATCAATGCGTGCTTTGGTATGAGCGCAATCGGTTTTAACGGCTACCTGCCAGCCTGTATAGCTCTTTGCGTCTACGCCAATGCTGTGCAAAGCCATGGCAAGCAGACCGATAGTGACCTGTTCACCCGTTGATAAAACAACGTCCAGTTCACGCGGATTGGGCTTTTCCTGAATTTCATGTGCCAGTGCAACCAAACGGTTGGTTTCTCCGCTCATAGCGGATACAACCACTACTACATCATCACCATTGGCTCTGGCTTGTGCTACACGACGAGCTACATTTTTTATACGTTCAACTGTTCCAACTGATGTACCGCCGTATTTCTGTACGATTAACGCCATAATACTGCTTGCTTTCCGGGTTGTTATAATGTCAAAAAAGGACAGGTTGTGTTAACTCTGCCTGCTTAAATATCCTGTCGGACATTCTTTTTAGCATTTTTATCATGCAAAAACAAGCTGCTGAGTGAGTATTTTGTCAGGTTCAGGCAGCTTGTTTTAAATAATGTTTAAATTCGGAAAATAGGTGATTGTATTTTTGTGAATTAATTTTCAGCCAGTGCTTGTTGCTGAGCAGCAAGAATTTGTTTAATTCCTTTTTGTGCCAGGGTGATTAAATCATTTAACTGACCGATACTGAAAGTAGCTCCTTCGGCTGTACCCTGAATTTCAACCAGCTGTTGTGAGGCGGTCATCACTACATTAATATCCGCATCACAGGAAGAATCTTCCGGATAATCCAAATCGAGCAGGAGATTACCGTCAATCATACCGACAGAGATAGCAGCTACAGCTTCACGAATCGGATTTTCACTGATTAAGCCTGTTTCTAGTAATTTTCTGACTGCCAGAGCAAGAGCAACATAAGCGCCGCTGATGCTAGCGGTGCGTGTGCCTCCGTCGGCCTGTATAACATCACAGTCAATCAGTATCTGGCGGCTGCCCAGTTTTTCTAAATCTACGACTGCCCGTAAGGAACGGCCAATCAGGCGCTGAATTTCCTGAGTTCTCCCCGATTGCTTTCCTGCTACTGCTTCGCGGCGCATACGGCCATTGGCAGAGGCGGGCAGCATGCCATATTCTGCTGTTACCCAGCCACGACCCTGATCTTTTAAAAAGCCGGGTACATTTTCATCAATAGTTGCTGTGCAAATTACTTTAGTATTACCACAGCAAATCAGTACAGAACCGTCTGCCTGTGCGAGGAAATCGGGCACGATACTAAGATGACGTGGCTCATCGTCAGCACGTCCGGAACGATTGGATATAGGTGTGTTTTTCATACTTAGAGACTTTGTCGGGAGATGAATGCAGAATTATATAACCAGTGTGTTGCGATTCATATCAATTAAACCTTTTATGGATTAAGCCGTTTTCGTTATACTTGATTTAATTGCCAGTTTGAATATAACCCGGCAGGAATAAACGGTTTAAGGAAAATATATATGTTATACAGTATGACTGGCTATGCAAATGCTTCAGAACAATGTGGAAATCGTCAAATCAATGTTGAGCTCAGAGCAGTTAATCATCGTTATCTGGATATCCAGTTTAAAATTGCAGAAGAATTACGTCCGTTTGAAGGTAAGATGCGTGAATTAATCAGTTCTCAGGTGGCACGGGGTAAACTGGAATGCCGTATTCAGATTCAAACTCTGCCCAGCGAAAGTACTGATGATTTACCGGTTAATCACAAACTGGTAGAACAACTGGCATCATTTAATCAACAGTTGCGTCGCAAGTATAAAGATTTAGGTAAATTAACTGTTGCAGATATTTTGCATTTCCACGGTGTTATTGTGGCGCCAACGGAGGACGAGGAAATATTACATAACGGTGTACAGACTTTACTGGGACAAGTCCTCACCGAATTTAAAGCAGCGCGGGCTCGTGAAGGTGAAAAACTGCAGCAGCATTTGCTGGATCGTCTGAATGATATGACAGATATCGTGGCAGCTATGCAGCAGTTGTTCCCGCAATTATTGCAGGACTATATGAATAAGGCTGAAGCCCGTTTGCGCGAGGCAGTGGCTCAGGTAGATGCAGAGCGCCTGAAACAGGAATTCGCATTGTTTATGCAAAAAGCTGATGTAGATGAAGAACTGAATCGTTTAAATACGCACATTGCCGAAGCACGACGTCTGATAGAAGAACATCGGGGTAGTGTGGGTAAACGTCTGGATTTTCTGATGCAGGAACTAAATCGCGAAGCCAATACGCTTGGCAGTAAAGCGATAGCCATTGAATGTACACAGGCATCAGTAGGGCTTAAAGTACTGATTGAACAAATGCGCGAACAGGTACAGAACGTAGAATAAACAATAGCTGTTTATACCATACTATTAAAAACCAGAATTGCTTTTAAAATTGAAGCCGGCAATTCTGGTTTTGTTTTAATTCCAGTATCTGTTTGAAACCAATTCTAAAAAACCAGTTTGACCATACGATTGGCGGCTTCAACACATTCTTCGACACTGGATACCAGTGCGATTCGCACAAAGCCTGCTCCGGAGTTACCGTATGGTGTATTACGGGCAAGATAACGTCCCGGTAATACACGAATCGCTGCTTTTTGCCATAATTTCTGTGTAAAGGCTAAATCATCACAATCGGGAACATTCAGCCACAGATAGAATGAAGCATCAGGTTTATGCAGAGCAAATTTTTGCTGTAATATCGGAATTACTTTATCAAATTTTTCCCGATACAGATTACGATTGGCAATGACGTGTTCTTCATCATTCCATGCTGCAATACTGGCGTATTGTGTGGGCAGACTCATGGCACTGCCATGATAGGTGCGGTAGAGCAGAAAATCAGCCAGAAGTTTACTGTCACCTGCTACAAAACCGGAACGCAGACCGGGTGCATTAGAACGTTTTGACAGGCTGGTAAACATAATCAGACGGTCGAATGTCCGGCCTAATTGACTAGCCGCCTGTAATGCACCCAGAGGCTTATTATCATCATCAAAGTAAATTTCTGAATAGCATTCATCTGACGCAATCACAAATCCGTATTTGTCCTGTAAATCAAATAGTTTTTTCCATTCGTCCAGATTCATTACCGCGCCACTGGGGTTGCCCGGAGAACAAACGAAAACCAATTGTACCTTTGGCCATGTATTCTGATCGATTTCCTGCCATTGCGGCATAAAATGCGGAGCGCGGCAATTGACATATTCTACCCGCGCACCAGCCAGCAAGGCTGAACCTTCATATATCTGATAAAAGGGGTTCGGGCTGACAACTACAGGCTGATATTCAGTAGTACTGTCAATGATGGTTTGAGTAAATGCAAATAATGCTTCCCGGCTGCCCAACACGGGTAATACTTCAGTATCAGGATTAATTTTTACCCCTGAGTAGCGGCGCATAAGCCATTGAGCACAAGCCTGACGAAGCTCAGGAATGCCGGCAGTAGCCGGATAGGCTGCAAGTCCGTCCAGATGCTGAATCAGTGCATCAGTTAAAACCGACGGGGTAGGGTGTTTGGGTTCACCAATATGTAATGATATAGGCTGGAGATCAGCCGGTGGTTCCAGACCATCCATTAATTTACGTAATCTGGCAAAAGGATAGGGCTGTAACAATTCCAGTTTCGGATTCATAATCGTAAATACAAATTATTGTAAATGCTTTGATACTACCACCAATCAAATTACTGCGGCAGTAAGTATTCATCTTTAGCTCCAGAAAATACCGGTTACAGACAAATAAAAAGCCACATGCATGCATGTGGCTTATAAGATTATTCAGCAATTTCAGGCAGATTTCTGGACAGCCTGAATTTCGCCGGTCAGTAAATATTCAATGGTTTCTTTAACAGTGCGCATCGCTGAACCGAATGGCAGTGGATCTTTACCACGGAAAAATAAACCTTTGTCAGTTTCTCCGCGCCAGGCTGCAGCAAGTTTCAGATCAATACAGAATTGTCCGACTTTTTCCAGACCATCACGTAAGCCGCAAACGGACAAACAGTTAATCCCCTGCGTACAGCGCCGCGGGTCTGCTTTGGCATTAGCCTGTAATACGCTTTCACGTTTCAGATAGCTATCCAGAAATTTAGTTTTAACGCCACGTGCCGGCAAGCCGGCTACCGACATGAATTCTACAATTTGTTCGCCTTCGGCACCGGCGAGAGTTTTTTTGAAATTGATATGTGCATCACCTTCCTGAGTCACAGCAAATGCTGTACCAATTTGTACAGCAGCTGCCCCCCATTCTTGTAAGGCTACAGTGATTTTCTGAAAATTAGCCATCCCGCCAGCAATGATCAAAGGAATTTTTTCCCGTTCCAGATCAAGTTTTTTAAATAATTCGAATGTTTCAGTCAGTACCCGTTTAAATTCAAAACGTTCATCATTAACACCGGCAACAGTAGCTGCACCAAGATGCCCGGCAGCATGGGCGGGATGTTCGATTACAATTGCATCAGGCAGACGGTTCTTTTTCATCCAGCGTTTAAGCACAATACCAATACCGCGTGATTCCGACAAAATAGGCAGTAAAGCAACATCAGGAAAATTTTCAGTCATATCCGGCAAGTCCAGCGGCAGACCGGCTCCCATTACAATTGCATGTGCACCGGATTCACAAGCCTGCTGTACCATAGCATGATGGTCTTTAACCGCTTTCATTACATTAACGGCGATCATTCCGCGTCCTTCAGACTGGGCAAGTGCGGATTTGATTTCACGATCAAGTGCAATCCTGTTTAAGGTATCGTATTTTTCCTGTGTAGGATTTTCTTTGGACTGCTCAAGTAAATCGGGATGCAAATGACGTAAATCCACGCTGGCAATCGTTCCTACTCCATTTTCTCGTGCTACTGCACTGGCCAGACTTGAGGCGGAAACACCTACGCCCATACCGCCCTGAACAATCGGAATGAGATGATGATTGCGAATAACTAGTGGTGCAAATTCCTGCATATTGCTTCCTGTATTTTGTTTAGTAAGCGATGCTTTAAAGTATTGCTTCGAATAAAAGCCTGTAATTACAGTAAAAAACGTTGGAAAGCATTTTAATTCAGCTGGCTTTTATCAATTAGTGCTTCTACTCTATTCTTGCGCAAGGACACTGTCAAGAGATTAAAACTTCTCAGAGCGATATGGCTTTCTCAAAATGGTAAAATTTGTATGATTTGTACGACAAGGTTAGTTAATGTAATGATTGTCATTTAAGCCTTAATGCTTAGAGCAATTATTACCAACTCATGTTATATTCACTGAGTAAGCATGATTCAGGTAATCACAACAGGGCAAATAACTAATGGTTACATGTAATGCACAGCGGCGTGCTGTTTTAGGTGCGCTTGTTTTATTTCTTTCTGCTTGCAGAAGCAGTAGTCGAAAAATAGTTCAGTCTGGTACTCAACCCCGTCTGGCTCCTATTCGAATTACTAAAGTCAGTCATCAGGCAGGGAGTCAGGAATTGCTGTTGCATAGCATGAGTCTGATAGGTACACCCTACCGTTATGGCGGCAGTAGCCGGGGTAGCGGATTTGATTGCAGTGGTATGGTGCAATATGTTTACCAGCAGGCATTGCAGGTAAATCTGCCTCGTACCGCACGTGATATAGCAGCTGTTTCCGCCCCGATCCGCACAAAAGATTTGCAGGTTGGGGATTTGGTGTTTTTCAACACTTCGGGACAGGCTTATTCACATATGGGGCTGTATATTGGCAACGGTGAATTTATTCATGCGCCTTCCAGCAGCGGTGTTATTCGCACGGCCAGACTGGACCAGCTCTATTTTAGCCAGCGTTTTACAGGTGCACGCACGCTGTTTGCCCGCTGAATAAAATTAATTATTCATTTTGAATTTAATAATCACGATATAACAGGACAACAACATGAGTGAGCAGGATTTAGTATTGGTACTTAACTGTGGCAGTTCTTCAGTAAAAGCCGCAGTAATGGATTTAGCCGAAAAAGAAGTTTTAATGAGCTGTCTGGCTGAAAAAGTAGGTAATACTGATGCTTTCATCACCTTTAAAATCAATGGTGAAAAACATAAACACGCTTTAACCGGCAATCATGATCACGTCGCAGCTGTAATGGCTTTGCTGGAACAGTTAAAAGATCTGGGCTTATATGACCGTGTCAAAGCTATCGGCCATCGTGTCGTACATGGCGGCGAACGATTTACCCAGTCTACAGTGATTACTCCTGAAGTAATGCGTGATATTGAAGCCTGTATTGTACTGGCTCCGTTGCATAATCCTGCTCATATTCTGGGCATTCAGGCAGCACAGCAGGCGTTTCCTGAGCTGCCGCAGGTAGCAGTATTTGATACAGCATTCCATCAGACTATGCCACCGCATGCTTATCATTATGCTATTCCGTCAACACTGTATACCCGTTACGGTGTACGCCGTTATGGTGCGCATGGTACCAGCTACCGTTATGTTGCTCAGGAAACCGCAGCATTTTTGCGCCGTGATATTAATGAAATGAGCATGGTGATTGCTCATCTGGGTAATGGTGCCTCTATTACCGCTGTTAAAAACGGTCGTTCACAGGATACCAGCATGGGGCTGACCCCGTTGGAAGGTCTGGTTATGGGTACCCGTTGCGGCGATATCGATCCGAGTATTTTCTCTTTCCTGGCCGCGAATGCCAAAATGAGCATTGATGAAATTACCGAAATGCTGAACAAAGAAAGCGGTATGCTGGGTTTATCCAATCTTTCCAACGATTGCCGTATGCTGGAAGAAGCTGCTGCCAACGGACACAAAGGTGCCGAGCTGGCTCTGGATGTATTTGCCTACCGTCTGGCTAAATATGTGGGCGGTATGATGGTTGCCTGCGGCAATCTGGATGCATTGGTATTTACCGGTGGTATTGGTGAAAACTCAACTACAATGCGCGAAAAAGTAGTTAATTATCTGAATGTATTTGGCATGATTCTGGATCATGATGCCAATATGGAAGCCTGCTTCGGTACACCGGGAGTAATTAGCACAAAAGACAGTAAAGCAGCAGTTTTGGTTATTCCGACTAATGAAGAGCTGATGATTGCTCAGGATACTGCCCGTTTAACAGGGATGCATGTGTAAAGAAATGAATTCGAAACAGTGAAATAACTGTGAGATATTCTTAAGACTTTTAAAACAGGCTTTGTATGATTACAAAGCCTGTTTTTGTATAACATTTTATTTATTTAAATAAATACTTTAATATTTCATAAAAAATATAAAATCAGATATCAACTAATAATGAAAAAGGAATCCGTAAGATGGATTCCTTGAGAAGCAGATATTATAAATAAATAACTATTTATAAATTAATTTCCCCAATATGAAGAAATAATTGCCTGCTGATTAAATTGCATTTTTTGATTATCTGTCGTGGCAATATCATGAGTACTCGCAGTAAAACTCGACATGGCATTTACTAACTGTTCAACTTGTGAAGCATAAATTTCCTTACCATCAGCAGTGGTTATACTATACTGACGGTTATATTCAGAAACAAACCAGCTTTTTACAGTAACCTGATCAGAAGTACCGATATGACTGATAATTAAATCATTTCCGTTTTGACTAAACCATAATTCTCTGCTGCTATAGTCTTTGAAGGCAAGAATATCGCCTTGTTGTCGGTTTATTGCTATATCTTCAACAACATCTCTGCCATGATTAGCGTTGAAAACATATAAATCTTTTTCAAAGTTACCGCCGAAAAGATAATCATCGCCGGCACCGCCATTCAGTATATCGTAACCTTCTTCTCCAAAAAGTGAATCATTACCTTCTTCACCATAAAGGGTATCGTTACCCTGTCCTCCATAAATGTAATCGTTGCCCTTACCGCCATAAAGAATATCATTTCCTTTTTTACCATTGATAATATCATTACTGTCCCAGCCGGTAAGTACATCATCATTATCAGTACCCTCTAGTACAAATGTCATTTTTGCAATATCAATTGCAGTTATTGTTTTATCTTCAAAGATAAAATTAAATGCACGTGTATTTGCATAACCGGAGATGAAGAAATCAGTAAGAGTAACTGAATCATTATTGCCATAAGCCTGTATGACTAAATTGTTTCCTGAACGGCTGAATCTGGCATCAGCAGCAAAAGCTTTTTCAAATTTAACATCATTATAGTTATTGCAATCGGAAGATAAGCTTTTATCATTGATAATGTCATTACCGTGACCTGTCTGAAAGATATAGAGGTCTTTTCCTTCACCGCCAGCCATAACATCATTACCAGTACCACCAATCATAACATCGTAGCCGTCTCCTCCCAGCAGGATATCGTTACCATTGCCGCCAATAAAAATATTATCTCCCTGGGTGTCTTCCAGGTAATCGTCACCGTCGCCGCCATTAAGAATATCGTTACCATTGCCGCCGTATAGCTTGTCATTGCCGGCTTCGCCGTTGAGTATATCGTCGCCGTTACCGCCATACAGAATATCATCACCCAGCCCGCCATTAATAATATCGTTACTATCCCAGCCATGTAGTACATCATTACCATCAGTACCATTCAGAACCAATGTCATCTGGGCAATTGCTTCCGCCGGAAGAGTGATATCCGCAAAGATAAAGTTAAAAGCGCGTGTGTCTGTACTATCTGGTTTAAAGAAGTCTGTAAGAGTAACCGAATCCTGATTACCATAAGCTCTGATAATTAAATTATTTCCTGAACGGCTGAAAATGGCATCTTTGATGAACGCATTTTCAAATACAACATCGTTGTACTTTTCATGATTTCTGTCTTCATAACCTTTATCATTAATAATGTCCTGACCGTGTCCTGACTGAAAAATATAACGATCTTTTTCCCAATCACCGCCATTTAGAATATCATTACCTGTACCACCGTCAAGAATGTCATATCCGGTATTGCCAATCAGCGTATCGTTACCATTACCGCCGATAAGAATGTCATTTCCATCTCCGCCATCGATATAATCGTCACCGTTTCCGCCATCTAAATAGTCATTACCATTATCACCGCTAAGAAAGTCATTTCCATCGCCGCCGTTAAGAATATCATTTCCATATCCGCCGTACAGCCTGTCATTACCCAGTCCGCCATTAATGATATCGTTGCTGTCCCATCCCTGCAGTTCATCATCACCGTCAGTACCATTTATGATAAATGTCATTTTTGCAATATCGACTGCAGTTAATGTTTTATCTTCAAAGATAAAATTAAATGAACGTGTATATGAGTTATGAGTGATAAAGAAATCGCTAAGAGTAACTGAATCATTATTGCCATAAGCCTGTATGACTAAATCGTTTCCAGAACGGCTGAATCTGGCATCTGCAGCAAAGGCTTTTTCAAACTTAACATCATTATAACTATTACTATCAGAGGACGAGCTTTTATCGTAGATAATGTCATTACCGTGGCCTGTCTGAAAGATATAAAGGTCTTTACCTTCACCACCAGCCAGAACATCATTACCAGTCCCGCCAATCAGGACATCATAGCCATCATCACTGCCAAGCAGAATATCATTACCGTTGCCGCCTATAAGTACATTATCACCATGTTCGCCAACGATATAGTCGTCGCCATCGCCGCCATTAAGAATATCGTTACCATTGCCGCCATATAGTTTGTCGTTACCGGTACCTCCGTTAAGAGTATCGTCGCCGTTTCCGCCATACAGAATATCATTACCAGCTCCGCCATTAATAATATCGTTACTATCCCACCCATGCAGGACATCATCACCATTAGTGCCATCCAGTGTGAATGTCATCGCTGCGATATCATTGCGATATAAAACTTTATCGGCAAAGATAAAATTGAAAGCACGGCTATCAGCATTATCAGTGTTAAAATAATCCGGCAGGATAACAGCATCTGTTGCACCATATGCTTTGATTACCAGATCATTACCGGAACGAGTGAAAATAGCATTAGCTGCTTTAGCCTGCTGAAAAATAAGATCATTGTACTGAGATACATCATATTCATTACCTTTATCTTGTATGATGCTCTGTCCATGACCCGGCTGGAAAACATAGCGATCTTTTGTCCAGTCGCTCCCGGTTTGTATTTTTTTAACAGTTTTAATCATTTCTAGATCCTTATAGGTTTTCAAAAATAAATATTAAAATTATTTGTATGTAAATATTTTATAATTCAAATAATATGTTTTTTTAAATATAAATATTAATAATTTACTAATTTGTTGCGGTAGATAATAAACTATAATATTTATATATTAAAGTTTATTAATTTATAATTATATATTTTGATTTATATTTTGTCTGTATCTGTTTAAAACTGTTGTATTTTTATTTACTTTGATATTGTTTCAGGTTCATATTTAATTGAGTATTGATAACCATAAAAAGATAGGTTGATTTATATATTTATGAATTTTGTTTTTAAATTTTCTACTGTTACTATATCTAAATATAAGGAAATTTACTTTAAAACATTTAGGTAAAATATTTTTAATACATTAAAAATATTTAAATATAAAATCAATATAATGTCAGAACGTATAAATATAATTCAATTGTCTAAATGATACCGATTAAATATTAAGTTCTAAAAAATATTTATTTGAGATTTTTTACATGAAAATAATTTAAAATTAAATTTTATATATATAAAATGATATTATTAAAAATAGTGAATTAGTAATCAGTATTAAATTTAAATTTCATAATACTGAGATTTTTATAATCCATTATTTATAGTCTTTTAATTAAAAGATTAGATTTAGATAAAGCAAATATTAGTATTTATATAAATACTTATAAGAATATGAGTGTTAAGCTGATCGAAACGAATATCAATTTTGTGGATAATGCTAATGTAATATTTTATAACTTGAGTACTTCTTCACCGAAATTCCGTACCTTTTGCCAGTCGGTATATTCAATATGGGCATCCAGACGGGTTTCGCCTTTGTTCAGTTTCATAACCAGACGCATCATGTAGCGGTCGAGCAGGTTATATTTGGCATAGTGCAGCTCTCCGGCAAAAATTCCAATTAACTGAGGGCGCCATGGGCTTTTGGTGAAAAATTTACGTGTGTAGGTATGTGTTTGCGGTGTACTGCGATGAGGTTTGTTTGCCAGTATGCTGACGCTGAAAAAGGCACTTGGGGTGTTGTTGAGGATTTGCTGATGGCGTTCTATCCAGGGTGCCAGCTGAGAAGCGTAGTGTCCGTACCGGATAGAGGCACCAATAATAATTTTATCGTATTCTCCCTGCTGAATAAACGGCTCATCTGCCAGATTAACCATATCAACCGTGATACCGGCAGCAGTCCATTGCGCTTCAAGTGTCTGGGCAATTTTAAGGGTATAGCCAAAACGGCTGCTGTATACAAGCAGATATTTCATGGTGCACGGATTCAGATAAATAAGACTTATCATATCACGTCTGCCGGTTTTTACTCAGGGTAATTATTTAAAGCTGATTTTGTTTATTCAGGTACAAGATATTGGCTTTTTTACTGCGCGGAGGCTGGTACAATGGCGGCTGTTTTTGGAGATATATATGAAAGCCAGTCAGTTTTATATTTCAACATTAAAAGAGGCTCCGGCCGAAGCGGAGTTGGCCAGCCATAAGCTTATGCTGCGTACCGGGATGATCCGGCGTCTGGCCAGCGGATTGTATACATGGATGCCGATGGGGTTACGGGTACTGCGCAAGGTTGAACATATTGTGCGGGAAGAGATGAATCGTGCCGGTTCGATTGAATTGCTGATGCCGGTAGTTCAGCCGGCTGAATTGTGGCAGGAAAGCGGCCGCTGGGCATTTTATGGTAAGGAATTATTGCGTATTACTGATCGTCACGAACGTGAGTTCTGTATGGGGCCGACTTGTGAGGAGGTAATTACGGATATTGTGCGCAGTGAAATTCGCAGCTACAAGCAGCTGCCACTGAATTTTTATCATATTCAGACTAAATTCAGGGATGAGGTACGACCACGGTTCGGGGTAATGCGTGCCCGTGAGTTTGTTATGAAAGATGCTTATTCATTCCATACTTCATTTGAATCATTGCAACAGACTTATCGGGATATGTTTGATGCCTATTGCCGCGTTTTTGACCGGCTGGGACTGGATTATCGTCCTGTGGCAGCAGATACCGGCAGTATTGGCGGAACGGGTTCGCATGAGTTTCAGGTTCTGGCGGAAAGTGGTGAGGATGTTATTGCCTATAGTGATACATCTGATTATGCAGCTAATGTTGAGCTGGCTGCTACTTTGCCATTATCAGGAGAACGCCGGAGTGCAGGGCAGGCTTTAAGCAAAGTTCATACGCCGAATGTACGCAGTATTGAAGATTTAGTGGCATTTTTAAATATTCCGGTTGAGCAGACTCTGAAATCGCTGGTTGTTGAGGGTGAAGAAGAGGGGACGGTAGTATTGCTGCTGGTTCGCGGAGATCATCATTTGAATGAAATTAAGGCTGAGAAGCTGGCAGGGGTAAAAGCACCGTTAACTATGGCTTCTGTGGCAGCTATTGAAGCTGCTTTCAATGGCGCACATGGTGGTTCGCTTGGTCCTGTGGGCTTTAAGGGTAAGGTATACGCCGATTTTGCTACTGCAAAATCTGCAGACTGGGTAATTGGTGCTAATGAAGACGATCATCATTACACAGGCTTTAATTTTGGCCGTGATGCAGCAGAACCGGAATTTGCTGATTTACGTGAAGTAATCGCCGGTGATCCTAGTCCGTGCGGAACCGGAAGTCTGAAGCTGGCTCGCGGAATTGAGGTTGGCCATGTATTCCAGTTACGGACTAAGTATTCTGAGGCTATGCAGGCTACTGTTCTGGATCAGAACGGTAAAAATGTTGTGCTGGAAATGGGGTGTTATGGTATCGGGATTACGCGTGTGATTGCTGCGGCAATTGAACAGAATAATGATGAACGCGGTATTATCTGGACAGAAGCTATGGCACCGTTTACGGTGGTGATTGTGCCGATGAATTATAAAAAGTCAGCTGATGTAAAAGCTGCCGCAGATAATTTGTATGCGCAATTGCAGCAGGCCGGAATAGATGTACTGCTGGACGATCGTGATGAACGTTCCGGTGTATTACTGCATGATTCTGAGCTGATTGGTATTCCGCACCGGATTGTGATTGGTGACCGTGGTCTGAAAGCAGGTAAAGTAGAGTATCAGGCACGCAGGGATACTGAAGCTACTGAGCTGGCCGTTGATGCAGTAGTGCCGCATATTTGTGCTTTATTCAGCCATAATTAATATTTTAATGTGTATAAACCGGACATTGTGCGTCTGGTTTTGGCTAATTATTATTAGAAAATAATAATCTGATTTGATAATGTAATTATGGTTGCAGTTTGAAGATTAACGAATAAAAAACCAGATTTTGCAATCTGGTTTTTTTTCTATTATTTAAGTAATTCGTCCGGAATCTTGCATACTGGAATCGGGTTGATTTTATGCTGCATGGCACGATGATAACGTTCATAAATAGCAAATACTTCGCGCTCGCGGCCAGTAAAATCGTCTATTTTATGGGTATCGTAGACACTCATAGCCCATTCGAGCTCAGGATAGGTTGCACCAATCTGTTCTTCATCGGTTTTATCGGCATCCCATAATCCATCCGTAGGCGGAGCATCAATAATATTCTGATCTATGTTCAGCTCTTCAGCCAGTGTATATACCTGACTTTTGAGCAGATCGGCAATCGGGCTGAGATCTACGCCGCCATCGCCGTATTTGGTAAAGAACCCGACGCCGAAATCTTCTACTTTATTACCGGTTCCGACCACAAGCAGGCCGCGTTCCTGAGCGTAGTAATATAGTGCAATCATACGCAGGCGGCTGCGTGCATTGGCCAGTGCCAGCTGGGTTTGTTCATCTTTATTGTCACCAATGTCTACCGCCATGGTAAATGAGTCAAAGGTGCGGGTAAGGTCTACCCAGTGTTCTTCTATGTTGTTATAACGGCTTTTCAGCTGACGAATATGCTCCTGTGCCCGTGCTATCTGATTAACTTTCTGATGAATAGGCAGTTCCAGTACTAATGTGGGCAAGCCTGTTCTGGCAGCAAGAGTTGAGACTACGGCAGAATCGATACCGCCGGAAACGCCTACAACAAAACCTTTGCATTTTGCCTGAGTGGCATAATCACGTAACCAGTTAACAATATATTCAATGATGGCTGCTGTTTGCATGGTGTATTCTTTCGCTGATTATTGAGCAGGATTAATATACTTCTTTAAGCTTTGCCTTGCAAAGGGTCTGTTGCGACTGTTGCTGCCGGCTTATGTATTTAATCTGATTGGGCAGTAAATGGTATATTAGGTTAGAATAGGTATAGTTTGTTAATGTCTTGTGACGGAAAAAATAGTTATATGCAGGATATGGTGCCAGCTGAAATCCGCTTAAGTCAGAACCGGAAGAGATTACGGCTGGTTTACGGAGCAAAAACATATGAGCTTGAGGCTGAGTTTCTGCGGGTATTTTCACCCAGTGCTGAAGTGCGCGGTCACGCGGCGGGGCAGGAAGTATTACAGACAGGTAAGCGTGATGTAACGATTACTGCTTTGTCTCAGGTTGGTAATTATGCTTTGCGTATTGCATTTTCAGACGGACATGATACAGGGTTGTACGACTGGGATTATTTGTATGATCTGGCTGTTCGTCAGGCAGAACTCTGGGCTGGTTATGAAAAGCAGTTACTTCTTGCCGGCGCCAGCCGTGACCCCGACTGATTTGCGGTTATTCGGATGCAGGCAGCCGGATAAGTTTATTTGGGCAATATTTAATTCTGAAAGTGTGGTATGAGCGATCACAAAACTCATTTTGGTTATCAAACTGTTGATGAAGATGAAAAAGCGGGTCGTGTTGCCGGTGTATTCCATTCGGTGGCCAAAAACTATGATGTGATGAATGATGTGATGTCCGGCGGTTTACACCGGATCTGGAAGCACTTTACCATTACCACAGCTCCGGTACGTAAAGGCGATAAGGTACTGGATATTGCCGGTGGTTCAGGTGATTTGTCGCGCGGCTGGGCCAGACGGGTAGGACGCAGCGGTGAAGTCTGGCTTACTGATATTAATTCTTCTATGCTGACAGTGGGCCGGGATCGTTTACTTAATGAAGGGCTGGCATTGCCGGTGGCGCTGTGTGATGCAGAAAAACTGCCTTTTCCGGATAATTATTTTAATCTGGTGTCGGTATCGTTTGGTTTGCGTAATATGACGCATAAAGAAGTGGCACTGGCTGAAATGTATCGCGTTTTACAACCCGGCGGTACTTTGCTGGTGCTGGAATTTTCGCATGTATTCAAGCCGCTCAAGCCGGTTTATGATTTATATTCATTTAAGATGCTGCCGCTGATGGGTAAGCTGATTGCTAAAGATGCAGACAGCTATCAGTATCTGGCAGAATCAATCCGTATGCATCCTGATCAGGAAACGTTAAGAAAAATGATGCTGGATGTAGGATTTGATAGTGTGAATTATCATAATTTAACCGCTGGCGTGGTGGCTTTGCATAAAGGGGTTAAGTTTTAGTTTGTCAGTTGACACTGTGTTCAGGCTGCCATATGGTGGCCTGATTTGTTTTATATGTGACTGGATAATGTTATGAGTGAAATTGAACAATTACAGCCGCAGCCGGTATGGCAGTGGTTTGCGCGTTTGTGTGCGGTACCGCGTCCGACATTTCATGAACAGACTGTGCGGGAAATGCTGGTTAAGGCAGCACAAGAACATGGTCTGAAAACAGATATTGATGCTAAGGGAAATTTGCGTATTTGCAAACCTGCCACACCAGGTATGGAAAATTGTGTGCCGGTAGCCATTCAGGCGCATATGGATATGGTGGCACAAAAAGGTGCTGATTCGCAGCATGATTTTCAGCGTGATCCGGTGCAGACCAAGATTAAAGATGGCTGGGTTTGGGCTAATGACACGACCCTCGGTGCTGATAATGGTATCGGTCTGGCTATGGGGCTGGCAATAATATTCAGTGAAGGTATTGCGCATCCTGAATTAACCCTGATTGTTACGGTTGAAGAAGAAATCGGTATGGGCGGAGCAGAAGCGCTAAGTGCCGATTGGTTGCAGATGCCCTATCTGATTAATCTTGATACCGAAGAAGCGGGTGAGATTTTTATTGGTTGTGCAGGTGGTCGTGATGCCAGTATGACCTTACCTCTGAACTGGCAAGCCGGTAAGCTGTCTGCATGTACTGTTCGGGTGTCCGGTTTACGCGGTGGTCATTCGGGCGTGGATATTGATAAAAATCATGCCAATGCCAATGTATTGCTGGCACGAGTGCTGTCTGGTCTGTATGCACAGATACCTTTTGCTCTGGGTTCATGGCAGGGTGGCGAGCTGCGCAATGTAATCACACGTGAGGCTCAGGCTGTGATTGGTCTGGACGCTGATACAGCTCGTGCAGCTGTTGCACCAATTGCTGCTGTTATTGCTGCAGAATGGGCAGAAGAAACACAGTTGGATATTGAAGTTGTATCGGCAGAGAACCTGACTCAGGCCGCTACTTTGGAAAGTACTCAGAAAGCGCTTGATTTGCTGCTGGCTGTGCCCAATGGTGTAATGCGCATGAGTGAGCAGTTTAAGGGGATTGTGGAAACTTCTTCTAATATGGGGGAAGTGAAAACCGGAACCGATGGTTTACTGATACATTGTCTGATGCGTTCGCTTCTGGAAACACCTAAAGATGAATTCAGTTTACGTCTGGCTGCATTAGCGCGGATGGCCGGGGCGAATCTGGAGTTAACAGCAGATTATCCGGGCTGGTCGCCGAATGCAGACTCTCCTTTACTGAAACTAACCAGCACTATTTTTGCCCGTCACTATGGTAAACAGCCACCGTTGCAGATTATTCATGCCGGACTGGAATGCGGGATTCTCAGTGGTAAAGCACCTCATCTGGATATGGTGTCATTCGGACCGACAATATGTGCAGCACATTCTCCTAAAGAACGGGTAGAAATTAAAGCTGTGGCTGAATGCTGGTCTGTTTTGCTGGATTTACTCAAATCTATACCGCCACGGCAGTAATCTGGTTGCCGGTTGGTACTGAAAAGGCATGGCTGTGACATGCCTTTTTGCTATTTTTTTGCTGCTATTCTTCGTAAACAGGGATATAGTAATCCTTAGCCGGTTTGTACCGGCATAAATAATTTCGGTTCTGACTGTTGTTAATCAGAATGAATTACTTTTACAATGGCCCGTATATTTTTTGTCCGGACATCTGCCGGATCAGGAAGTGAGTTTTATGGATACTCAACAAAATAGCCGTCGTAATTTTCTGCGTGCCGGAGCTGCTTTTGCAGGTGCCGGTCTGTTGCAGGCTTGTCGCAGCAATCCGAAGCCTGACGTCAAAACAGCATCAACACCTAAAGTACCTGTGCAAACCAATAATAATCTTAATACTATGCGTATTTTTGCCTGTTCCGGATTTGGTGAAAGTGTCAGCCGGAGTGAGCTGGCAGCCCAGCGTCTGGCTATAGCCGGTTTTGCCGTGAGTAATCAGCAGGCGTTTATGCGTCGCTATCAGCGTTTTTCCGGCAGTGATGCTGAGCGCGCTGCAGATTTGCAGGATGTTGCTATCGGCCGGGTACCTGTACCGAAGGTGCTGATGGGGCTGCGTGGCGGATACGGGGCGATGCGTATTCTGCCTCTGGTTAACTGGTCTTCTCTGGGTGCAAGAATGCGTGAGCAGGGTACATTACTGTATGGCTACAGTGATGTTACTGCTGTGCAACTGGCATTGCTGGCTCAGGGGAAAATGTGCAGCTTTGCCGGACCAATGCTGTATAGCGAGTTTGGCAAACCACAGATGAGTTTATTTACCACCCGTTCTTTTATTGAGAACAGCTGTAATCCGAAAATGTCGGTTACAGTTGCCGATATGCAGAATTATCAGATACGGGCTGAGGGTATTTTGTGGGGAGGCAATCTGAGTGTGTTGTCTGCGCTCGCCGGCTCTCAATTTATGCCACAGGTGAATGGCGGTATTTTGTTTATTGAAGATGTGGGTGAACAGCCATACCGGATAGAACGCATGCTTCAGACATTGTATCTGAGCGGAGTACTTGCACGACAGCAGGCAATTATTCTGGGTAATTTCCGTATGGGCTCGATTCGTGATGTCTATGACAGTAGTTATACTTTGAATTCTGTGATTCAGACGATGGCAAGGCTGACAAAGGTTCCGGTACTAACCGGATTTCCTTTCGGACATATTACCGATAAGGTTACCTTTCCCCTGGGCGCCAAAGCAAGTTTGTATTCTACCAATAATGGTGGTTATCAGATTGATTTCAGTGATTATCCGGTTTTGAATCCTTCTGTACTGGCTTTAAATACGCTGCTTCCGCAACCGCCTGCCGTTGAGGGTTTACTTAACGGATCTGCTGCGCCTGCTAATGATTCTTCATCTGAAACCGAAGACACGATGTAATTATTCAGGCAGTAATTTGTCAGTTTGTATTTTCGGTTGATTTATTCTGGCTGCTCCAGCCATTTGATAATTGCCTGATTATCAGCCGGAGCTTTGAGCTGACTGAGGGTATAGCGGTTCAGAGAATGATAAAAGGCTTGCTGCGCCTCGCTGAATAGTCGGGGAAGATAGCAAAATTCTGCCATTGAGCATGGGGGTTGCCGGCAGTTTATTAAATGAGGGGTCTCTGATGAGGCCAGCTCCAGTGCCTGAACAATATCACCCAGTTTAAGCTGATAGCTGGAGGCAGCCAGTTTTATACCGCCTTTTCTGCCCTTAAAGGAATCAATCCAGCCGCTCTGTGCCATGAAATATACAATTTTTACCAGATGATTTTTAGATACGCTGAGCTGTCTGGCCAGACTTTCTACGGTAGAAAGTCTGTTCTCAGGCAGGTATTGTAAAGCTAATAATACGCGTAGGCCTAAATCGGTAAAACGGTTTAATTGCATGGCAGACTGTCAGACTAATGGAAGGTCAATTTTGCCTGTTTTCAGCTGCCATGAAAAGATTTCGTTTAAATAATTTCAAAATGGTTATTATGCTGCCAGCTGGCTGAATCCGCCTGTGCCGAACAATTCCATGAAAATCTGGTTTTGTGGTATTTGTAAATCACGCAGAGCCTGATATTGTGCATGCATAAATTCTATCGGGCCGCAAATATAATAGTCTGCATCAGCAGGCAGCAGTGAGCTGTCCAGTTCGGATAAATTCAGACGACCAGTTTTATCAGCCGCTAATTCTTTACCCGGGTTTTCACAGGCCAGATAGCTGCGCAGGTTAGGCATGCTTTGCTGCAATTCGGTGATATGCTGGTGCATCGCCAGTACATTACTGTTGCGGCAGGCATGAATAAAACTGATTTGCTGATGCGGATTTTTTTCTGCGGCAAGGGTATTCAGAATAGCAATCATGGGTGTGATACCAACACCTGCGCTAATCAGAACAGTATTTTTATGCGGATGGTGGAGTATAAAAGTACCTGTCGGGTTGGTTACTTCCAGTTCATCACCGATCTGGTAGTGCTCATGCAGAGTTGTAGACACATAACCTTCAGCATGTTGTTTGTCACCAATTTCTTTTTTGACGCTGATGCGGAAATAGCTCGGGTGATTGCTGTCGGAAAGTGAGTACTGACGCGGTTGCCGGATACCTAGCTGAGGTACCATAACCCGAACGGAAATATACTGACCGGGCTTATACTCCGGCAGCGGGCTGTTGTCTGCCGGTTGCAGATAAAAAGAGGTAATTTCGCTGCTTTCAATCTGCTTATCAACTATTTTAAATTTTTTCCAGCCATTCCAGCCGCCTTCAGTTTTATCTTGTTTCTTATATAGATTTGCTTCTGTGGTAATAAGAATGTCGGCCAGTTGCTGATAAGCGGCAGTCCATGCTTCTATCAGTTCACTTTCCATGGGGACATTCAATACTTCACTGATGGAGTGCAGCAGATTGGTACCAACAATTGGATACTGATCCGGCTGAATATCCAGACTGACATGCCGGTGAGCGATCTGACTAACTGCATCGCCGAGGTTCTGTAATTTAGTAATGTTTTGAGCATAAGCCAGTACTGCACTGGCCAGTGCATGTGGTTGCGCATCATTGCGCTGGTTGCCAAGGTTAAATATTTCTTTCAGGTCGGGGTTATTGGTGAGCATCCTGTTGTAAAAGTAGCGGGTTAGTTCAACACCGTGTTCCTTTAGGGTTGGAATAGTAGACTGAACCAGTTCGATTTGTCTGCTAGTAAGTTGCATGATTGTTCTCCCGAAAATTTTGTATAATTTAATATGTATATAAAATACATATTTTATATTAGGCTGCTTAATAATGGCTGTCAATAAATACTGAATCAATCAAATGAATAATTTTTCTATTTCAATCTGTTCGGTATTGCTATCAAGGGATGGAATGCGGAAAGTAGCGCATAGAATGGCTAATATGAGTTAAACTGTCTGCTATTTTGGTTGTGGTATTTCTGGTCATTCCGGCTGTTATCGAGAATAGGGTGACTGGCTGTTGTGACTGATGAAATAAGCAGGATATCTGAGGAATGCTAAATTTATGATGATCCATCCGAATTTTGATCCAGTACTGATACATCTGGGTCCTCTGGCCATTCGCTGGTACGCATTAAGTTATATTGTTGGTTTTTGTTTGTTTATCTGGCTGGGACGCAGACGGATTAAAAGCGGACAGACCATATTTACCAATGAGTTGTTGGAAGATTTATTTACCTGGGGTGTATTCGGCGTGATACTGGGCGGGCGTCTGGGCTATGTGTTGTTTTATCAGTCTGCGTACTATTTCAGTCATCCGCTGGATATTTTGAAAATCTGGCAGGGTGGTATGTCGTTTCATGGCGGCTTTATCGGAGTACTGGTCGCTATGTGGCTGTTTGCCCGCAAACACAAGGTTAAATTCTGGGCGGTAGCCGATTTTGTGGCGCCGCTGATACCGCTCGGACTGGCATGCGGCCGTATCGGTAATTTTATTAACGGCGAGCTGTGGGGGCGTGTTACCAGTGCTGATGCTTTCTGGGCGATGGGTTTTCCGCACGCGCATGATGATGATGTTGCGCTGGTGATGCAGGATCCGCAAAAATGGCTGCCGGTATGGGAAAAATTTCAGATGCTGCCGCGCCATCCTTCACAGTTGTATGAATTTATGCTTGAAGGAATTGTGCTGTTTGTGATTATGTGGCTGTTTACCAAAAAACCTCGTCCTCTGGGGCAGGCATCTATGCTGTTTTTACTTGGCTACGGTGTATTCAGGTTTATTGTTGAGTTTGCGCGTGAACCTGATGACTTTCTTGGTTTGCTGGCGATGCATATGTCTATGGGGCAATGGCTCAGTCTGCCGATGATTGTGATTGGCGCAGTCGGATTCGCTTATACTTGTAGAAAAGCAGCTTAAACTGAATTTATAAAGCTGTTAAAGCCGCAATAAAATATATTTATTGCGGCTTTAATTATTGGCGGACAGAGAAGGGTAATTAATCTTTACAGGCTGTCTTTGTGTGCCAGAATCCGCCGGCTGCCGCCCAGCTCGGCTGGTGAAACGATACCTGCGGCTTCGAGTGCTTCCATCAGATTTGCTGCACGGTTGTAACCAATGCGCAGATGGCGTTGTAAAGATGAAATAGATGTTTTACGGGTTTCCAGTACAAAGGCTACCGCCTGGTCGAATAATTCGTCACTGTTGGCGTTCGGATTAACCTGATTAACATTGGTCTGAGCAGCCTCTCCTGATAATAAGCCTTCTACGTATTGGGCAGGAGCCTGCTGTTTAATGAAGTTAACGATGGCATGAACTTCATCATCGGAGACAAATGCACCATGCAGACGGGTAGGTTCTGCCTGACCGGGCGGTAAAAACAACATATCACCTTTGCCCAGCAGGTTTTCAGCGCCCATCTGATCCAGAATGGTACGGCTGTCAATTTTGCTGGATACCTGAAATGAAAGCCGGGTGGGGATATTGGCTTTAATCAGTCCGGTAATCACATCAACACTCGGGCGCTGTGTTGCCAGTATCAAGTGGATACCGGCAGCACGGGCTTTTTGTGCCAGCCGGGCAATCTGTTGTTCTACTTTTTTGCCTTCTACCATCATCAGGTCAGCCAGCTCATCAATAACAACCACGATATAAGGTAGTTTATCCAGTGGTTCCGGATCGTCCGGATTGGTACTGAATGGGTTAACCAGTGGCGTTGATGCTGCTTTGGCAGCTGCTACTTTGTCATTAAAGCCGGTAATGTTGCGTACTCCGACATGCGCTAACAGCCGGTAACGTTTTTCCATTTCGGTAACACACCAGTTGAGTGCCTGAGCTGCTTCTTTCATATCGGTAACCACTGGAGCAAGCAGATGCGGAATGCCGTCGTATACGCTTAATTCCAGCATTTTTGGGTCTACCATGATAAAGCGTACTTCGTCTGGCTGTGCTTTGTATAAAATCGACAGAATCATGCAGTTAACACCGACAGATTTACCAGAGCCGGTAGTACCGGCAACCAGTAAATGCGGCATTTTCGCCAGGCTGGCAATCACGGGTGCACCGGCAATATCTTTCCCCATAGCCATGGTTAATTTATCAGCGGCTTCATGAAAGATTTTTGCACCCAATATTTCTGACAGCAGAACGTTTTGGCGTTCTTCATTAGGCAGCTCAATACCCATCGTGGTTTTACCGGCGATGGTTTCTACAACACGCACGCTTTGTACTGAAAGGGAGCGGGCCAGATCTTTATTAAGATTGACTATCTGGCTGCCTTTCACTCCCTGTGCCGGCTCGATTTCATAGCGGGTAATAACCGGGCCGGTAGTGGCACTAGTTACTTCTACTTCAACGCCGAATTCTTTCAATCGGGATTCGATGTGTGCAGCCGTTTGCTGCAAAAGCTCGCTGTTAACTACAGCAGGCTGACCAGAGGGTTTGCTGAGTAATTCTGTATCCGGTAAATGAATCAGACCATTATCACTTTTTACTATAGGTTCAGATACCGGTGCCGGTTCTGTTAAATCCTGTGCAACGGGTACTTCTGTACGTACAGCCACGGTTTTACGGTTGCTGGTGGTAAGCTCGGGCGGTTCGATATTTTTTGCTGTAATATTTTTGGCCTGTTTGACTACACGCCGGACGGTTTTGTTGTTAGGAAATTCAGTAATTAACCGCTGCGGCCGGCGCAGTAATTTGCACCAGAACCATTCAAACTGTGCACCAAGTTTTTCGATTACGGTTAACCACGATACCTGCAATAACATTGACAGCCCGATCAGCATCATAAATATACTGATAATCAGACCGCCGGTCATACCGAAGAACTGATGTAATAGTTTTCCGAAACTCTGCCCGGTTAAGCCTCCTGCACCAATAGGCAGAGCATTCTCAAGCATACTGGTAAATACCAGATTTTCCAGGGCAGGGCTGAAAACCAGAAGTACAGCTAAACCACTCAGAGCCAGCCAGCTGCTGTAGGGTTTACTGTCAACGCTGGTGTTAAGAGAGCGTGCATTGAGCGGACGAAAGCTTTTATACAGGGCGATAATGGCAGCAATAATTAACCACCAGACAGATAAACCGAAAATGTAGTAGCCGATATCAGACAGCCATGCTCCGGTAAGACCAGCCAGATTATGAGTTTTATTAATTTGTGCAATACCGCGTGACCATGCCGGATCAGCCATATCAAAGCTGGCTAATGACAGTATGACAAACAGGGTAATCATCAGTGCCAGCAGCCAGAAAATATCATTAATGAGGTTCATTAACCATGGCTGTCTGGGTTTGCTGATTTCCTGTGGTTTGAGTTTTTTCGGTAACTGCTTGCTCGGAGCAGTTTTTTTTCGTGTTGTGGCCATAAATGTTGCAGCTTAATTTGGTATTTTTATCAAAAATTAACTGGTTATTATACGTTCTGTCAGGCTCTGTATCTGATATTAGTAACAGGATTTAACGGTTTTTTGCGGAGTATCAAACCCAGTAACCGCAGCCGGGTATACGTGCACCATGAGCACCCGTAGCATGATGAGTGGCTACAGGCTGACGCTGATACCAGCATGCAGCCAGCCAGGCAAAGGCAGAAGCCTCAACCAGTTGTGCCGGAAGTTGTAAAGTATCGGTGCTGTATAGAGATATCCGGTGTAAATCAAGCTGCTGTGCCAGTGTTTGCATCAGAAGCAGATTTTGCGCCCCGCCGCCACATGCATATACGCTGCCGGCATCAGGTGCGGCATTTATAATGGCGTTTACTGCACTGTGTGCGGTTAGTTCAAGCAGAGTGCGTAATACATCTGCGGGATTTTCCTGTCCGTTAAGATACTGGCTGAGCCAATCGAAACTGAATAAATCACGGCCGGTGCTTTTGGGGTAAGGCTGGCTGAAATAGGCATGGCTGAGCATGGCTTGCAGCAATGGCTCAATTGTCCGGCCTTGTGCGGCCAGTGTGCCGTTAAAATCAAATTCCTGCTGCCAGTTTTGCTGTACCCATGCATCCATCAGCATATTGGCCGGACCGGTATCAAAGCCGAATGCCTGCTGGTGTGGTTGCAAAACACTGATATTGGCAATGCCGCCCAGATTCAGAACCACACGGCATTGCTTTTCATCAGCAAAAACTGCCTGATGGAAGGCCGGTACCAATGGCGCACCCTGACCACCGGCAGCCAGATCGCGGCTGCGAAAATCACCTACTGTTGTGATACCGGTAAGTTCGGCCAGTAGTGCCCAGTCCATTAGCTGAATACTGTAATGCTGTTCCGGTACATGACGTATGGTCTGACCGTGACAGCCCAGTGCTGTCACGGCTCGTGCTTCAGTTTGTGCTGTAGTGAGCACTGTACTGACAGCCTGCGCATTCAGGTGTGCCAGCTGCTGTGCCAGTACGGCTGCCTGTGCCAGTTCGTTCTGCTGTGGTATTTGTAATGATAATAGCTGCTGCCTGAGTGTTTCCGGGTAGGCGACGAATGCATGTGCACAGACACCCAGCCATTGAGTACCGGAAAGTTTGGCCAGTACGGCATCAATACCATCCATGCTGGTGCCTGACATAAGGCCGATATAGTATTGAAAAGAAGGTGTGCTGTTCATCAGGCGAAAGTAGCCATTACCGGTGCATGATCACTGGGGCGTTCCCAGCCGCGGGCTTTGCTGTCTATCTGTACTTCACGCAAAGCCGGCAATAACGCATTGCTGATCAGTATATGATCTATGCGTAAACCAAGTTTGCGTTTAAACATATTCATACGATAATCCCACCATGTATAGTTTGTGCTGTCCGGGTAAAGATAATACAGACTGTCTGTTAATCCCAGATTCAGCAACTGCTGAAACCAGCTGCGTTCCTGTGCTGAACACAATACTTTGTCCTGCCATTTTACCGGGTCATAAACATCTGTATCGTGTGGTGCGATGTTAAAATCGCCCAGCAATATGGTTTTGGGATATTGTGTCAGCTCAGTGTTGATATAGTTATTCAGTGCCGCAAACCAACGCTCTTTATAGGCAAATTTTTCGCTGCCTACAGCCTCACCATTGACGCAATAAGCACAGATAATTCTGACATCATTAACCGTTGCCGCAATAATACGTTTTTGCGGTTCATTCAATTCGTGGATATCAACTGTTACGTCCTCAAGAGGCTGTCTGCTGAGTATGGCAACGCCATTATAGGTTTTTTGCCCGTTCCATGCTGCATGATAGCCAATTTGGGTAAAATCAGTTTCCGGGAATTTATCCTGCTCAAGTTTCAGTTCCTGCAAAGCCAGTATATCCGGCTGGTTTTCTTCGAGCCAGCGCAGCGTATGCGGCAGGCGCACATTGAGGGAGTTCACATTCCAGGTGGCAATTTTCATGATGGATTCTGTTTCAGCAAAACGGGTATTGTATGCGTAAAGTTTGGTGAGTTCCAGAGCAGATACCGCTATCAGTTAATCCAGCTGGGCAATGGTAACATTCAGATTACGAAAACCGGATAACTGCTTATCCCAGTGATGCTGTTTCTTTTTAAAGTCAGCCAGTTCACGTGCATTCAGTGTGCGGGTCGGCAGGGCAACGCTGGTCGGATTTACCGGCTGTCCGTTAATCCGGACTTCGTAATGCAGATGCGGGCCGGTAGAAACGCCGGTACTGCCTACGTATCCGATAATATCACCAGCCTGTACATGCTGACCAACACTCAGATTAGCAAAAGCACTCATGTGTCCGTACAGGGTTTGCATGCTTTCGTTGTGCCGCAGCACAACTGCATTGCCATAGCCCCCTTTGATACCAAAGCTTTCTACAGTACCATCCGATGGGGCATGTATGGGTGTTCCGCTGGCAACAGCATAATCGATACCGCTGTGCATGCGCAGAGTTTGCAGTATCGGATGAAAACGTGTACCAAAGGGGGAAGAAATCCGTGCACCATCGACTGGGACACTGGAAAACCCTTTGCGCAAAGGTTTACCGTTTATATCATAGTACTGGCCGTTACCATCATTACCGGTATCGTAATAATAGGCATGATAAATATTGCCATTGTGGCTGAATTCTGCTGCGCGTATATCACCTGTTGCCAGCTCCTGACCGCGATAATACAGGCTGTCGTAAATCAGGCGGATAGTATCGCCACTTTGCAGCGAGTTAATATCAATTTTGTCTTTGAAAATTTCACGCAGTGATTCTCTGATTTCTACCGGAATACCAGCTTGTGCCAGTGCTCCGCGTGCAGAGGTTTTAACGACAACAGCTTTAAATGTCGGCAGGGTTTCAGTATCCACTGCGCTGATATCGGCATTCCAGTTATTACCGGTTTTTTTCAGTGCCACCAGATTTTTTTCGCCATTATCATCATCATTAAAAAACTGGATATCGGTAAGGAGACCATTGTTATCCGTGCGTATACTGAAAACCTGATTGACCTGTAAATGCTGTACCTTATTTTTGATGATGTTAAGACTGGTAATGCGCTGAATTTCAGCAGCACTGATACCAAAGCGGCTTAGTACCATGTTAATTGTATCACCGGGCTGGACGATTTCGTCCCGCCAGAAATTCTGTACAGGTGCCTGGGTTTTAATGTTAACCGGAGCCAGTTTGAGTGTTATATGCTTTGGCTGATAACGATCTGAATTGTGTTTACGGCCGGATATGAGTACAACCAGTATAATCAGAAGCAATACGATTGCCACGGCAATACCACACCAAAGTTTTGGTTTGGCGGCTATTTTCTGTTTGAACTGCTTTAACAAGGCTGATGATTGAGTTAACAGGGACATGGTTGTGTATCGGGCAATCCATCCTAAAACAGGTAAATGTAAAACTATTTATCTGAAATTACCAGTGTCAGAATAATTTTTATGATTGATTTTGTGTTTGCTGTTGTAGTTGTCTTGCCCATCGGGACAGACTGATATTCAGTTGCTGTAAACATGGCTGTAGCAGGGTGTTTACGGAAGTAGCTACGGCTGAATTGTGATTAGGCTGATAAATAAATAGTTGATACAAATCTGACAGCGTGATTTTATCCGGATCTTTTTGCAATATCCAGCCGTCACTACAGTAAGCAATATAATGCCGCTTTTCGAGTTTAGAAAGTATCTGGTCTAAATGTTTATCACTGATTCCGAGCTTTTGCTGCAACAGACAGGATTTGACAGCCTGTCCTTGTTGCTGAGCTGTTACCAGCAGATACAACAGATCAAGTGCATTTTCAAATGGCTGATACTGACGCAGATGGCGAAATCTGTCCTGATGCCAGTAGGGCAAAGAAGAGGTAAGTACAGCACCGGCAAGTAATAGTAACCATAATAAATTCAGCCAGATTAAAAATACCGGTATTGCTGCAAATGCACCATATACTTTCTGATAATTGCCGAAATAGGTAACAAAAATGGCAAAACCGCGCCGCAATAAATCCAGCCCCACTGCTGTGATGAAAGCACCCAGCAAAGCATGCTGCCATCGAACAAAACAAAATGGTACCAGTTTATATAATAAAAACAACAAAATGGTGAATAGCGCCAGATTGGTGATAATTTTAAAAAGTGTGCTGTAAAACGGTATCTGATTGGCCATATTGGCCGGATTAGATAATAAATTAATAAAAGACAGGCTCATTCCCAGCACGACCGGTCCCAGGGTTAGCAGTGCCCAGTAAATCAGAATACGAATCCATAGTGGTCGCTGATCGCGTGCCTGCCAGATTTGATTAAATGCATGCTCGATTGTCTGTATCAGCATCAGTGAAGTAATAATCATAAAACTGATACCGACAGCAGTTAATCCGCTGGCTTTATCACGAAAGTCATACAGATAGTCACTGACAGAATCGGCACCGGCTGCCGGTACAATAATATGAGTCAGAAACTGATTAAAGCGTGTGGCCATATCTGCAAACATGGGAAACGCATTAATGACAATAACAGTAATGGTAAAAAAAGGTACCAGTGTCAGCAGCGTAGTAAATGTCAGGCTGGCGGCAATAAGCGGCAGCTTGCAGCGCTGATAGTTATGCGCAACAAACAATAAAAACTGTGGCAGGCGCTGCTGTAAATATTTGCTTTTAAATAATTGTATATTCATGGCGACTCCTCACATGGCTGATTGTAACCAAAAAGAGCAGGCGGCGCAGACTTTCCGTGCAGGCTGGTCAATTTATGACACTTACGGCACAATAATAGCCTTCAGACAATCTTTAAGGAGCAGTATATGGCCGATTTACCTATTCTGGTGGTGTATTACAGCCTGTCAGGCAGTACCCGTAATCTGGCACTGGCACTGGCTCGTGGGGCAGACAGTGTAGAAGGGTGTGAAGCTTTGTTACGCACTGTACCGAAAGTGTCGGCTGTATGTGAAGCAACAGCAGCGGAGATTCCGGATGAAGGAGCGCCTTATGTTAATCTGGATGAAGTTCAGAACTGTGCAGCACTTGCTCTGGGCAGCCCGACGAGGTTTGGAAATTGTGCTGCACCGGTTAAATATTTTCTCGACAGTACCAGCAGCCTGTGGCTGGCGGGTAGTCTGATTGGCAAACCAGCCTGTGTATTTACCAGTACCACCAGTTTGCATGGTGGTCAGGAAAGTACGCTTTTAAGTATGATGACTCCGCTTTTGCATCACGGGATGCTGTTGTGCGGTATTCCGTTCAGTGAACCACAGCTTAATGGTACCCATAGTGGCGGAACACCTTACGGTGCCAGCCATGTGGCCGGTCATAATAATAATACTCAACTAAGTGCTGAAGAAGAGGCACTGGCTTTTGCTCAGGGTAAACGGCTGGCTGAACTGGCGCTGCGTCTGAAAAGCTAAAATTAATATCAGGAATAATCATGAGTTACCACACCAATCTAAAGAGTGAAGCTACTTTACCGACTATTTACCGTCATCGCTCTATCCGTAAATTTACTGAAGAAGCTTTAACGGATGAGCAGCGTGAAGCGATCTGGGAGGCCGGTCGTGCTGCTTCTTCATCCAGTTTTATGCAGAGTACCCATATTATTCGCGTTACAGATGCGGAAAAACGTGCGGCTTTATGTGAAGTTGCAGCTAATCAGAAATACGTACGTACTGCTGCAGAATTCTGGGTATTTTGTATTGATTACACAAAACACAGGCAGGCTTTTCCTGAAGCCCAGCTGGATTGGACTGAAGGATTAATTCTCGGTGCTGTGGATGCCGGTATCATGGCACAAAACTGTCTTCTGGCAGCGGAATCAATGGGCTTGGGCGGTGTGTATATTGGTTCTCTGCGTAATGATGTCGCCCGTGCGGCAGAAATACTGGCGTTGCCGCCATTAACTTTTCCGCTGTTTGGCATGTGTATCGGGCATCCGGCTCAGGATCCGATGTATCGTCCCCGTCTGCCTTTGGAAACACTAGTGAGTGAAAACCGTTATAAGGCACTTGATGCAGCCAAACTGGCTGCTTATGATGAACAGCTTACTGCTTATTATAAAGAGCGCAGTGGTCTGGATCTGAACTGGAGTAAAGCTGTGACTAACAATTTTTCTCAGCCTTTACGTCCGCAGATTCTGCCATTTTTGCATCAGCAGGGGCTGGCGAAACGTTAAACAGACTGAATAAAAATAACCGGTTTTGCAGGATAATTACCCGCAGAACCGGTTTTTTATTTAAATGTAGAATTACCGCTGCTGACGCATGGATAAAATACTTTCACCCAGTGCCTGACCAAGCCGCTGATAACCTTTTGAGGTAAAGTGAACACCATCATTGCGGGCCAGTCCCTGATTAATCCATGGTTTCATACTGCATTCACCACCCATTACAGCCTGCCAGTCCCAGAAAAATACCTGCTGGCTTTGTGCCACTTCTTTTTGCATTTCCTGTAATTCAGTGAGTTTTTCCGGTCGTACGCCGCATGAGCCGGCTGTACTTTTCAGGCTTTCCGGTGCACCAAGAATCATAATGGCGCTGTTGGGTGAGGCCGCACGAATGCGGTTAATAGTTTCAATCAGATTTTGTTTAACGATTTCAATCTCAACTCCGTTATAGGCTTCGTTGGTACCGTAGGCAAGAATAATCAGGTCGGGAGCAATAACATTCAACTCCTGCTGCCATGCCTGAGTATTCCAGCGTTGCCACTGAGTAAGCTGCGCACCATTAATCCCCAGAGCAGAAAATACCACACCCTGACGGTTTTGATTACGTACCCACCAGCCTCCTATAGCTGTCTGAAAATTCATACCTGCGGTAACGGTAATCGGAAAACGTGCGTTAAACTGACTGAAATGCCATTGATTATCTTTGGGTTGTGCGCCAAGAACAATCTGTTTACCGTTACTGTCGGTAATCGTTAAATCTTCATCATTTGGTCCCTGACGGATAGTGACGGTAACTGTTTGTTCGGCTTCGGGCTCTCCGCGTGTTCTGATGGTCATTACTGACCCCACGGAAGGAACAGCTACCAAACCGCCAAGTGCATAATTCTGGCTGGTATCGGTACGGCTGGAAATAGCCTGCCAGCCCTGATTCTGGTAGGTAAAACGCGCCAGACGTAAACCCGGAAACTGAGTCGGCATAGCCCAGCCGGGACCGCCATTGCCTAATTGCTGCTGTAAGTACACACGGGCAGCGTCAGTAAGGTAATCCGCTGCTGTATGTGAATCACCGATTTGCACTATATTGATACTTTTTTTCTGTAATGCCTGGGCAATCTGTGCGGCATGATTATTCTGCGAAGATGCTGATACCTGTTTGCGGGCAGATTGTGCCGGAGCCGGATCCGCTGAGCAGGCCATAATGAAAAGGCAGCAGCCCAGAATGGCAAGATGCTTTTTACTGTACATTTGTTGTATCGTTATCCGTAATTTGTGCTGGCAGATTGAAGCGGTTAAAAATATTTCTGGCAATAATTTTTTGCCCAGAAAGTGTGAAATGAATCCCGTCTGAACTTCGGGTTTTAATTTTCTTTCCATCAGCTTGTGTTACCGTATCATAAAATTGATCACCATTACTACCCAGCATTGCACGGGTATCTACGACATATCCATGATTTTTGCTTACTTCATCGGCAGTAATCTGACGCAGATAAATCATTTGTTCATTCAGTTTTTGCTTTCTCATATCCGGCGGAGTCAGCCACAAAACGGTGACCTGATGCTGTCGGGCGCTATCCATAATGGTTTTGATGTGGCTGCGGTAAATACTTTCCCATTGAGGAGATGCGAAGCTGACAAATCTGCTGCCGTTATGCGGATCAGGAATATCCCATGGATCATTCGGTCCGAGAAACATAACCAGTATTTTGATATGCGGATTATTATCCAGCGTATTTGCAATAGTCTGCGGCCAGTTAAAGAAGCCCGGATAGGTTAATCCGGTACTCTGTTTGCTCAGGTTGATACTTTTAATACCATAAACTTCACTGAGCCATTTTTGCACATGCGGTGCCACCCCCTGCATTAATGAATCACCGGCAAAAAACACTTCATCAGCAGCTGTAAGCGTAAAGGCTGCCTTCATATCATTTTCTATTGCTGCTTTTTTCTGGGCTAACCGATGCTGTTCCTGTGCAAGTTTTAGTTGTTGCTGCAATTTGGCTTTATAGCTGTCCGTATAGGCGTAATTATCATTAAAAGCAGTGATGGTGCTGAGGTTAGCAGACTTGATTGACTGATTAAGCTGGCTGACACCGTTATTAAGTGCTTCACCAGCACGGCTGCCTGTTTGCCACCATGTATACTGTTTTAGTTTCGTTAAAATACTGTTGCTATGGTAAGTTTGCTGATAATAGGCGATAATTGAGTTTTGCATCAGCCATAATGCAATACCGGCAGTAATGATGAAAACAAGCAGGACAAAACGAAATTGCTGTTTATTGCTTTTCTTCGGCTGCTCTTTGGTTTCTGTTTCTTCACTCTCAACAACAATAGGCATTGTTGTAATGGTTTTTACACTAACCACAGGTACTTCCTCAACATGAGGATACTTTTTTTTCTGTTTGTTGTGGTAAGAAGGCACGCGGCGGTATTTAGAAGTTGGCATAAATGAATCCCGGAATACCTGTTGGCGCGCAAATTAATACCAGAACCACTAACAGTAATAAAGGAAGAATCAGACGGTATCGTGGCAGAGAATCCGCGCGCTTGTATAACATATTGGTAAATTTTGCCAGAAATGGATACAGTATCCATGCCAGCAATAACAAACTAAAAAAATAAAACGGATTGGTACTCAGAGGTACATTGATATTGTTGTAAAACAGTGCGTGTAACAAAAGCAGAGCATCATTAAGTGTAGGTGCGCGGAAAAAAATAAAACAAAAACATACAAAATGTACAGTCACAACTATGCTGATAATTTTAGCTGGCCGGCTGCTTTTACTCAAAGCGTCGCGAGCTTTATTCAATTCACAGTGACGCAGACGACTGTACATCCAGTCGCCCAGATTAAGCAAGATCATCCCGGCTGCATGCAATAAGCCCCAGATTAAAAAATGCCAGCCTGTCCCGTGCCAGATTCCGGATAATGCCATGGCTATCAGTAGGTTAAGCTGGGTGCGCGCCATTCTATGTCGGCCGCCGCCCAGCGGGATATAAATATAATCCCGTATCCAGGTTGATAAGCTGATGTGCCAGCGCAGCCAGAATTCGCGGATATTATGTGCCAGTAATGGTGCGCGGAAATTTACCGGAAGGCGAAATCCCAGTAGCAGCCCAATCGCTATCATCAGGTCACTGTAACCGGAAAAATTAAAAAACAGCTGAACAGTATAGCCATATATGGCAGCCAGTATTTCCAGACTATGATATTGCATGGGATTGGCAAATACCGGATCTACCCAGTTGTCGGCAATCCAGCCGGACAGCCACCAGTTTTTCATTAAAGCCATTACAATCAGACACAATGCCAGAGTAGGTGCCAGAATTCTGCGGCGTTGCGGAGTATAGATTTGTGTTGCCATGCCGCAGGGCTGGTTATATATATCCGTTAACCCGCGTGCATCGTAGGCGCGTGCAATCGGGCCTGCAGTAATAGTAGGGAAAAAAGCCAGATGCAGGGCCAGACCCGGTAATGTAAAAACTTTACCGGCAGGCTGATTGTGGCATCGCTCCTGATAAAGCGAAACCAGATAGCTGATGGCCTGAAATGAGTAGTAGGACAGTCCCAGCGGTAATATGATACCCGACAGCCAGTCGGAACTCAGTTTCAAACTATCCAGGCCATAGCTGACAGAGGTGCGGAAAAAATCAAAATACTTCCATAATGCCAGATTCAGAATAGTGCATATGATTGCAGTTATCAGCCATATTCTGGGTTTAGCGGCATGAACTATTCGTACAGATATGGCATAAATAAATACCGTGAATAGCAGTAATGCAATTAATGCCTGTATTTTTCCGCACAAATAAACAATCAGATAACTGGTGCACAGTAAAAGCAGATTTTGCAGTTTCGGTTTGCTGCCCAACAGCCAGTAAAGACAGAAAAAGGCAATAAATGAAAGGCCGAATTCAATAGATATAAAACTAAACATGAAACAGATAAACAGTCAGAAAGTAGTGATTGTTAAACCATGCCAAACATAAATAATAAAAAAAGCAACAGTTGAGAATCAGTTAATTCATGTTTTTGCTTAAATCCGGATTATTTCCGGCAGCTAATATGCATACAATATTCGCTTTGTAAAAGCATATAATCAATCAATGATCCGGTATTATGAATAAGCTTGCAAAAAATCTCACATTACCAGAATAAACAAGTATTCTCAGTGTGAATGAAAACTACATATTCATAAAATATAAACACTTCAAACCGGAATATGTATTCTTTTCGCTTAATCTGAATTGGCTGTCAATTCTCAAGTCTATTAATGATTCAGTAGCTCACTGAACATGACTTGTACAAACAGGTATTTTACCTTGATATGTGAAACAATGTAAGGAAATTAATAAATAAAAATTTATTATTTAAATAATAAACATATTAAAAATATTTACTGCTTTTGCTGATATCAATATTTGTCAGTACAAAGCCTGAGTAAACACCGGCAAAATTTCTGTGTTTTCTGCTATTATCAACTTATGTAAAAAATTTATTGCCGGTATGTATATAAATATTAACTATGGATTCCAGAATGTTCTGAGCTGAAATCTGCTGATATTCACATTTGACTTTTACCATATGTCAGGGTTTAACGTATTAATGGTATTAGACAATATTTATAAAGGAATACTATGCACGACCACGACCATAACCATATACATGAGCATAAACATGATGAAACTCATCATCACCATCATCATCTAGGTGCACATAGTGCAGATAAAAAAGTTTTAAGTATTTCACTGCTGATTATCGGTGCATATATGGTGGTAGAGATTATTGGTGGCTGGTTAACCAATAGTCTGGCACTGTTGTCGGATGCTGGTCATATGTTTTCGGATGCACTGGCGCTGGCGCTGTCTTTAATCGCATTTCACCTGAGTGAGCGGCCGGTAAACGGTCGGCAGACCTTTGGCTATAAACGCTTTGAAATTATTGCGGCGGCAGTAAATGGCCTGGCACTAATGGTAATTGCAGTTATGATTGTTTATGAAGCCATAGGCCGTTTTGTTAATCCGCCAGATATTGCTACCCGGGGCATGCTGGTTATCAGTACGATTGGTTTACTGGTAAATATTATTATTGCCTGGTATATGCACAGCAGTAGTGAAACAGAACATAATGTAAACATGCGCGGGGCGTTTTTACACGTACTGGGTGATTTACTCGGTTCGGTGGGTGCTATTGCCGCGGCTGTACTGATGATGCTGTTTGGCTGGCGCTGGGCTGACCCGGTAGCAAGTATAGTGGTAGCCTGCCTGATTGCTTACAGTGGAATCGGAATCTTGAAAACCACTTTGCGTATTCTGATGGAAGGCACACCGGATGCAATTGAGCTGGAACAGCTGGGCAGAGTGATTCAGGATATGCCGGGAATTAAAGCTGTACATGATTTACATGCCTGGACCATTACCAGCAATATGAATGCTTTGTCCTGCCATATTGTTGTTGATGGTACATTAACGATAACGGAAGCAGAGAAACTGGTTAATGAGCTGGCAGAAGTATTGCTCAGACATGATATACATCATGTTACGGTACAGACAGAAAGCGCAGCCCATAAACACAGCAATAATCTTTTATGCTGTATCCCTTCTGTTGCCGGTCAGCATGTTCATTAATACAATATAATCAGATTATCAGACCATATTTCAGGTAGAAAATCATGATTAAAGCTGTGTTATTTGATCTGGACGGTACCTTGGCCGATACGGCGCCGGACTTAGGGATAGCCCTTAATAATGTGCTGAAAAAGCAGAATTTACCGCCTAAAACTATGGCAGAGATTCGTCCGGTTGCCAGCCATGGTGCAGCAGGACTGATTAAACTCGGTACAGGTATGCAGCCTGATAATCCTGCGTTTGCAGCTTTGAGGCAGGATTTTATGGCTGAGTATGAACTGCATTTTACTGATCAGACTGTTTTATTTGGCGGCATCAATGAGTTATTAGAAAAACTGGCTGAACAGAATATAGTCTGGGGGATTATTACCAATAAGCCGCATGTTTTTACTGACCGTCTGGTACCAAAGCTCGGATGCAGTATTGAACCGGCTGTAATCGTAAGCGGAGATACCACCAGTGCGCCGAAACCCAGTACCGAACCCATGTTCTATGCCTGCCGTCACATTGGCGTAGCTCCCGAAAATTGCCTGTATATCGGTGATGCAGAGCGTGATATGCAGGCAGGACGTAATGCCGGCATGATTACAGTGCTGGCGAACTGGGGATATATCGGTGCAGAAGATAACATATCGCAATGGCCAGCCGATTATATTGTTGAGCAGCCAAAAGAAATTCTTCAGCTATTAAGTAAATAATTTTTTAAACGAACAAGGGGAAAACATGAAAACCATTGGGTTGCTCGGTGGCATGAGCTGGGAAAGTTCTGCTGAATATTACCGCATGATTAATGAACAAGTACGTGAGCGTCTTGGCGGTACGCATTCAGCCCGCAGCATCATGTTATCTGTAGATTTTGCCGAAATCGAAGCTTTGCAGCATCAGGGACGATGGGATGAACTGGCTGAAAATATGTGTACAGCAGCATGTCAGCTGGAGCAGGGCGGAGCACAGTGTATTGTAATTTGTACCAATACCATGCATCGTATGGCTGAACAGGTACAAAATAGTATAACAATACCTTTGCTGCATATCGCTGATGCAACGGCTAAGCAAATTTGTAGCCAGAAACTGCAAAAAGTTGGCTTACTTGGTACCGAATTCACTATGAAGCAGGATTTTTATAAAGGCCGGCTTACAGAAAAATTCGGTTTAGAGGTATTGATTCCTGACGATAAAGATTGTCAGACAGTACATAAAATTATTTATGAAGAGCTGGTATCAGGTATCATACGTGAAGAATCACGCCAGCAGTACCGGCAGATTATCCGGCGTCTGGCTGATAAGGGCGCTCAAGCCATCATTCTTGGCTGTACCGAAATTATGTTACTGGTTTCGCAGGATGACAGTCCGGTACCGGTATTTGATACTACGGCAATTCATGCTACTGCAGCAGTAGACTGGGCTTTAACAGATAAATAATGCAGTTTCCGAAATATAAAAGCGGATAAACTGATAAAACAGATGGCTATCTAACCATCTGTTTTGTTTTTCAGATAGATTCAGTTAAACGGTTGCGCAGCCAGCGTGCAGCTGTAGCTATTTCACCGGCGCATAAACCTATAGGGCCGGTATCATTGGCAGCAAGAATATCTGCCGCAGCACCATGTAACCATACTCCGGCTGATACTGCCTGCTCCGGTGGGATTTGTTGAGCCAGCAAACTGCCGATTATACCGGCTAAGACATCACCGCTACCTGCTGTTGCCAGTCCCGGATTGCCGGTTTCATTTTGCTGTATCTGCCCGTGAGGTGAAACAATCAGACTCTGGTGACCTTTTAAAACTATCCAGGCTGAATATTTTTGCGCCAGCTGGCATGCGGCCTGATAACGGTTACTCTGAATTTCACTAATACTGCATTGCAGTAAGCGTGCTGCTTCTCCCGGATGCGGCGTTAAAACAACATTTTGATTATTTTGCCTGCCAGTCAGCAAAGCAGGCTGCTGAGCAAGTAAATTCAGTGCATCGGCATCGACTACCATCATATGCTTTTGTTGCAAACATTCAGTCAGTGTTGCTAGTGCCGTAGTTGAGGTGCTCAGACCACAGCCAATCACCCATGCGGTAATATCGGAACGGTGTAAAAGTCGCTCGGCAGTATTTAACATAATTTCTGGCTGCTGGCTTAGTATTGGCATTGGTAATGCCGGTTGCTGAAAACCAAGCCATACTTTACCGCAGCCACAATGCAGTGCAGCTATTCCGGCCAGAATGATCGAACCGGCCATGCCTTCTGAACCACCCAGAATACCCAGCGTGCCAAACGTACCCTTATGGCTCTGAGATGGACGTTGCTGACATAATGCAGGATACTGTCTGTGTGCCTGCCGTTGCCACTGGCTGAGAATATTTTTATCAATCTGAAAACTGTTCATTACTTGTTTCCCGTTATCACTGCTTAGCGCAGTAATTGATCCAGAAGGGCATTTTTAAGCTGCAATTGCTGTTGAGTATCGGCCAGTTGAGGCGCATATACCAGAAAACTGTCTTCTACCCGTTCATCCAGAGTAGTGATTTTGGCAAAGCGAATACTAATATTTAAATCGGATAAAACAGCAGCAATGTTGGCAAGTAAAAAACGCCGGTTTGCTGTAATAATGTGCAGGCTGTACCAGCCGGGATTATCTTCTTCATCAATACTGATTCGCGGTGCAATCGGAATATGACGGCTGCGCCGGCTCAGACTGGCCGGATTGCTCGCAGACATCGGCAATTTACCATTTACAAACTGATTAAGCGCCAGCTCGGTTTTATTCTGTATGGTGAGATAATCATTCGGGTTGAGATTCGGCGGAAATTGCAGAATAAAAGTATCCAGAATAAAGTTGTGTTCGGTGATATAGGCACGGGCAGTCAGAATGTTCATTCCTGCTTCACTGAAAACCGAAGCCAGCTCAGTGAAGAGTTTCGGGCGGTTAGGCATATAAACCATCACCTTCAGGGTATCATTATCCGGTAGCATCTGGCTGTGCGCCTGAGCCTGCTGTTCGTAATTAATAATTTTTGATAAATGCCATAAAATATCCTGCCACTCATGGCGGGCAAAATAAGCCTGACCGAGAATATGCCACAATTGGCGCTGCTGTGATTCGCTGATGTGATATTGATTTAACTCATGCATTGCCTGTTGCCGGCGGTCAAGAATAGTCGTGTGCCGGTTGCTTTGTTTACCATTGAGCTGATGCAGCGTGGCTTTATATAAATTTTCCAGCAAACTGGCTTTCCATGAATTCCAGATTTTCGGATTGGTGCCCCGGATATCTGCTACGGTCAGCAGATATAAAGCAGTGAGCCGTTCAACAGTTTTAACCTGTTTGCTGAATCGGGTAATCACTTCAGGGTCCTGAATATCTTCTTTCTGCGCTGTCATAGACATCAGCAGATGCTGTTCTACCAGCCACGCCAGTAAATCGCTTTCTTCACTATCCAGAAAATGATCTTCGGCAAAGGAGCGGGCATCGGCTACGCCTTTTTGTGCATGGTCACCACCACGGCCTTTGGCAATATCATGAAACAGTGCAGCCATATACAAAATATGTTTGCGTGCAAAAGTATGCATTAATGTTGCGGCAAAAGGCAGTTCATGGCTGTGCTGTTCCATGGCCAGACGCCGCATATTGCGTACCACCATTAAAATATGGTCATCTACCGGATAAATATGAAATAAATCATGTTGCAGCAGACCGACTATTTTTCCCCATGCCGGCAAATACCGGCCGAGCACACCATACAGATTAATAAAGCGTAATAAATGAGTCAGACCCTCTCCGTGTTTGAAGAATCCGGCAAAGCATTCGCGATTTGCCGGATTCTGATAAAACTCTTCATTCACCAGCTGATGTGCAGCCGCCCACCATACACGCAGAGTTTTTGGTGCCAGACCAATTATGTCATTGTGTTCCTGAGCAACACGTAAAATGGTAAATATATGCTCAGGCTGTTGCGAGAAAAGTTCAAGATTATGCACCGCCAGCATATTACCTACCTGATAATAATGCTGATCCAGATTAACCACTACACGCGGCAGAGAAGCGTAGACACGGTCGCGCAGCATAGGTACCAGAATACCACTGAGTTGTTTCACGCCTTTTAGTGCACGATAAAAATCATGCATTAGTTTTTCACTGGCACGGGAATTTGCATCATCGCGATAGCCAAGATTCTGTGCTACCTGAGTTTGTAAATCAAAAATCAGTCTGTCTTCAGCCCGTCTGGCAGTCAGATGCAGCTCAATACGGATTCTGGCCAGCTGTTTCTGGCAGCTCAGTAACAGCCTGGCTTCAGTTCGGTTCAGAATAGCATTTTTCATCAGCTGATGAATCTGAGGAGGTAATCCCTGAACTTTTGCCAGCCACAATAAAGTATGAATATCGCGTAAACCACCCTGAGTGGTTTTTACATTGGCTTCCAGCAGACTGGCTTCACCGGCCGCTTTGGTATATCGTTGCTGTTGTTCCAGTATTTTACCTTCGATAAAAGCAGCCACATCCCGCTGTAAATCAAGCTGATGAATCAATTCAGCAGCCAGATCCTGCCGGCCGCATAAGTACCGGCTTTCCAGTAAGGCTGAATCACCCGTTAAATCAACCCGGGCACTTTCACATAACTCATTAATTGTTCCCACCTTAGGGGCGGGCTGTAAATGGATATCCCATAATATTTGAACAAAAGCACCAATTTTTTGCTGAATAACGTCATCAATCGGATTTCTGCTGACAATAGCAATATCCATATCCGAATACGGATACATTTCGCCGCGTCCGAATCCACCTATTGCCAGCAGACACATTTCTTCTCCGGCAAACAATTCCTGCCACAGTGTAGACAGCACATCAGCAATTACTCCGGTATGCTGGCGAAAATAGACAAACGGATGCCTGCGCTGCCGGTATATTTCTGCCGCTTGTTGTTTGTGCTTGTGTAGCTTGTCCGACAACTGAGTAATAAGTGCTGAAGATGACATAATTAATAGCCGTGTGGTTGAGATTGACAATATGCATTTTGTATCGGGCGAATCTGATTCAGCCTTGCCTGATCGATTGCCTGAGCTATCTGCCGCGGTTCAGCCACTGTCCGGGCAATTGATGCTGCATCAATTGCCATTGCCGCAGACTGTAAATTTAGCCAGTGCTGTTGCTGAGGATATGGCTGATGTTCAAATCTGAGGCGTCCGCGTATATCAGCGAGGCATACACGCAAAATTTGCCTGAATCGATCCGGACGGCGCAATGCATCGGTTTTTTTCAGAATATCCAGTGTCGTTTTGGGTTTAAGCTGGCTGACACTATGTAACCTGATATGATATTCACATACCAGTAATGCCAGTTGCGCACAGGCTTTGGGTACCTGCCAGCGCCGGTTTACCGCTTCTACAGGTTCTATTCCGGCATAATCATGTCCGGGGTGGCGTGGTAATTTATCTGCCGGAGTCAGTGCTTTGCCCAGATCATGAGTGAGAGCAGCATAACGTTCTTCCAGTGAATAATCATTTTCAGCAGCATACTGCAGACACAGTAATGTATGCTCACCGGCATCTATTTCAGGGTGGAAATCAGCGCGTTGCGGTACGCCGAATAACGCATCAACCTCTGGTAAAATTACTTTCAGCGCACCGCAGGCACGTAAAACGTCTATCATCAGCCGCGGATTCTTTTCCATCAGCCCTTTAGCCAGTTCCTGCCATACCCGTTCGGCAACCAGAGCATTTACTTCACCATTATTTACCATCCGACACATCAGTGCCATAGTTTCATCGGCTACTTTAAATCCATAACGCGCTGCAAATCGGGCAATGCGCAAGATACGTACCGGGTCTTCTGCAAAAGCAGGGCTAACATGACGTAATATACCGCAGCGTAAATCAGCCAGCCCGTTATACGGATCAATCAGATTACCCGATGCATCTTCGGCCATAGCATTAATGGTTAAATCGCGTCGTTGTAGATCCTGCTCCAGTGTCACATCTGCCGCTGCATGAAAAGTAAAGCCATTGTAACCGGCAGATACTTTACGTTCGGTACGCGCAAGCGCATATTCTTCATGAGTTTGCGGATGTAGAAATACCGGAAAATCCTTGCCTACAGGCTGATATCCGGCTTCCAGCATTTTTTTTGCATCTGCGCCAACCACTACCCAGTCGCGGTCGACCACCGGACGTTGCAGATACTTATCTCTTACTGCACCACCAACCAAATAAATTTGCATATAAAATATAAAAAAGTATTAACAGAAAACAGATGATCATTGTGCCGTAGTCCAATCAGCTTGTTAACTGGTTTTTTGCAAACATGCAGCTGGCAGTTCCGTCAGCCAGCATTAATAAGCAAAACAGCCTTTGGAAAAGAGCAGGCTGAATCCAAATCATCTTAAAGAATATTTAACAGGCAGATAAATATCTGCTGTACGGAAATATAAAACGCTCTGCTTTAAAGCAGAGCGTCTTTAAATAATATTAATATTACATCATCAGAGCCGGAACAATCATAGCTAGTCCGGGAAAAAACGGTACAGTTGCAAAAGCAATAATCAATAAACGTTTAAACATCATTTCCTGCTGTTTTTCTTCGGTCACACTTACCACCAGAGTACCGGCAATATGAATCGGATTAACGACACTGAGCATAGCTGGTGCCGCACAGGCAGTCAGAATCAAAGAAATTTGCGGAGAATCGCCAAAAATCGTAAATACCATCGGAATCATCAAGCTGATAACACCCAAAGTAGAGGACTCCACATTACTCAGGAACGTAGTCAGGTAAGCGAGCATAAACAATAAAGCAATTTTACTGCTGGTCATACTAAGCAGACCTTGCTCTACCGCTTTCATTGTATCTACCTGCATCATGGTGCCGATGAAAACCAGCAGACCACTAATAACCACTACAGCATTCCATGGGATTTTTTTCACAAAATCTTTACTTTGCTGCGTAAAAAACAGCATCATAATTACAGCCAGCGTCAGAGCAGTCAGACCGACATTGGCTTTAGCAAATATCACTAATATCAGAAAAATCAATACCGCAATAGTAGAACAGATTGCATAAAATGGCTGTAACTGATGGTTATCACCATTTTCCTGTTTAATTGGTTTTAGCAGTACAAAGCCTTTTTCAGGCGCTTTAGAATCACTTGTTTCGACTACTCTTTTATCCTGAAATACAATTTGCAGTGCAATAACCAGCACAAAACTGATTAACATTCCCAGAAACCAGACTAGCCACGGACTATACTCAACATGTGCTTTTTTTGCTGCATCCAGAATAACCTGACCAGTAGGATTAATAGGTGAAAGTGCACCGGTATTGGCACCAATAATTGCTGCCATTTCACAGATGAAAAATAATCTGGGATGTTTTCTGCCTAAAGCAGCAATAACCGGAACCAGCAACGTTATCGATGCCGTAGAAAAGGCACCGGCTGTCGAAATCGCAAATCCGATAAAATAGCCAATCCAAGGAACAATATTAGTGCGATGCCCCATTTTTGCGTAAATCTGATCTGTAAACCAGCTTAAGCCACCGCTTTTTTCCAGATGAGCAAAAAGTAAGGACACACCGATTAACAGCGTTACAATAGCTCCGGGAAAATGACTGAGTACATCCTTGCTGGTTAAGACTGTATATGTATCAGAACCATCAGCAATTGCAGTTGTTGCCATAACCATTATCGCCGCAGCACTAAAACCTAAAAGACCAATATTGACATGTCGCCAGACTGCCAGAACCAAAATCACAACCAGTAATATAAGCGATAAAATTTGTGGTAAGTTCATAAAGTGTCCTGAATGGTTATTGTTTCAGAATGAATATGCTGAAAATCGCACAATAAATAACATTTGTATTTATTTCGGATTCAGAGAACTCTTCAGCCTGCAGCTAATATACGGATATCATTAAATTGTCATATAATTAGATTTAAAAAATATATATTCTTTATAAAATAATATAAAAAATCACTTTTTATGTAAAGTAAAGTACAAGATATCTTTTTTAATGTTAAATCAAAGAGAATAAATCTGTTAGTCTGAATTCAGATATCTATATATAGTACAGCCATGAGAATCCTGTAACCGGTCTTAACAGGAGCCAAACGGCAGCATTTAACTTAAAGCTAAAGCATCACTGCCGGCAAAATCATTGTTAATCCCGGAATAATCGGAACAATGAAAAAAGCAATGGTTAGCAGGCGCCTGAACATTGCATCCTGCTGCTTTTCATCGGTATAACTTACCACCAGCGTACCGGCAATATGAATTGGATTAATCACACTGAGTAAAGCCGGTGCTACGCAGGCAGCCAGAATCAGCGACATATGCGCTGAACCGCCGAATATCGTAAAAATCATAGGTGTCATCAGACTGATCACACCAATAGTAGAAGATTCAACATTACTCAGACTGGTAGTTAAATACGTAATAATGAATAATAAAATTATCTGATTGGTAGTCATACCGAGTAAACGGTTTTCTAATGCATCCATGGTATGTACCGACATCATCGTACCAATAAACACCAGTAAACCACTGATTACTACCACAGCATTCCAGGGGATATTTCTGGCTAAATTTTTACTATATTCCGGAAACAATAACAGCAATAATACAGCCAGAGAAATTGCTGTTAATCCCACGTCAGTACCTGCAAATACCACCAGAGTGATAAAGAGCAATACAGATAATGTTGAGCAAATTGCATAGGCAGGATTCAGTTGTCCTTTATCATTATTATCAATGGCAACAGGTTTCAGTAAAGCCAGACCACGAGCCGGTTTTTTTCCATTCGTACTGTCCTGCATGCGACTAGGACTAAAAATTATTTGCAATACCAATACAGTACTGACACTAACTATTGTGCCCAGTAACCATAACAGCCATCCGTTAAAATTGACCTGGGCATGATTTGCAGAGTCACGAATAACCGTACCTACCGGATTAATCGGAGATAAAGCACCAGTATTGGCGCCCACAATTGCAGCGACTTCACTGATGAAGAATATTTTTGGCATACGTCTGCCTAAAGCCGCAATAACCGGTACCAGTAATGTAATTGTCGCAGTAGAAAAAGCGCCGGCTGTAGAAATAAACAAACCAATCATGTAGCCAACCCACGGAATCAGTAAAGTATGTTCACCAATTGCCTTATATACTTTATCCGTTAGCCAGCTCAGACTTCCGCTGCGTTCGAAATGCCCAAAAAGCAGCGATACACCTATGAGTAAAGTAACAATTGAACCCGGAAAATGCTCGAATACTGATTTAGAAGTCAGTAGGAGTGCCGAGCCTGGTGTTGTCGCTGAACCAGTTACCGCATAGAATTGTGTTGCTGTAACCATTACTGCGGCTGCACAAAAACCCAGTAAGCCTATATTTACATGCCGCCAGATTGATAATACCAATATCAGTACCAGCAATACTAAAGATAGTATTTGTGGAAAAGTCATAAAAAATCCGTAACTTATAATTTATTTAATAAATTAAATATTTAAAATGTTTAAGTTTTAATGGATTAGATTAATCATGTACTTTATTTCTTCATGGATTAATACCTTCGATGTGTGTGAACAATATATTATTTTTTCTTTAACTTTATAACTATTATCCATAACAAATATTATTATCAATTAATTAGCTTTATTCAGCCAAAATAATAATGATAAAAACAATATTGATGCTTATAGTTAATATAGGTATTAAATATCTGTACAGCCGTAAAGTAAAGTAATTTATCAGACAAACTTAAAAATTAAATTTTGATTCAGATAGTATTTGGAACCGGATATTAAAATTTATTAATAAAAAACATAAACTAAGCATAAAAATAAAATAAAGTACATCAGTTTCGGTGTTGCATATTTATGCAGAACGTTTATCCGGATTCAGAGCAAAACCAGTTTAGTTTGTCTGTTTTAAGCGGAAATATTGAATCAGAGAATAAAAATAGCTTGATATTCAAAGAAGATTTGATGATTCAGATGGAACTTTGATAAAACAAAATAAACAGATTAATATCAAAGTATTCCATCAATTCGGTCTGTTGTAAGATTTTTTTCTGAAAAAAGCGGCAAATAATATCAATTGATATAAGACTGATTTTTCTAATCAAGTAACATGATCAGGATTAAATAAAAGAAAGCTGCCTGATTACATTGATACAAGCTGTAAATATAGTTTATCCGAAAAAATACATATATGTAATCAGACAGCTTAATAACAGAAAATATTTAATGTTTACCGTCAGGAGTCCTGTTTTTTAATTTCCAGGTATTACCCGGATGCTGGGTTGGAGGTACTTTTTCATGGTCTTTAATCGTGGCAAAATTATCCAGCTCATGACCATGCTGATCAACTTCTTGATAAATCCCGCCATTGGTTCCAGAGTTATCGCCGGGTTTCAGATTGCTCATATACAACTCCTTTTCAATAATTACCGTGAATCTACGGTAGCTTTATTATTCTTTTAAATTTTAAATAATACAAGTACTTAACTATAATTTAATTAGCCAGAATTAAATTAACACAGTAAATTCCATTAAGGTAATGAAAAGTAAATTGCTTAGTGCCAATACTGCCATAATAATGTCGGTTCTGCTTATACCGGATAAAATGAATAAAAAATATAAATTGCTTTAAAATGCCTGAGCTTTTGCTATCCGGTATCTGCATCGTTTTCGGTTACAATACCTGTTTGCAAAGAAAAAAGTAAGGAAGTGTATGACATGCGCTCAGGTGCGTGATTACCTGCAAACGCAAGGATTGAAATTACCAGAGCAGGAAGTCCGGATGGCAATGCTGGTTGCGCAATCTGTACTGGAGCTTGCTCAGGCAGAAATCGACATGTCTGTGCTATGGTATGAAGAAAACGGATTTAGTCTGGCTCGTAAATTCAATTTAAGTCCAGATTCACTATACCAGATTCATCCGGCAGACTTATTTACAGCCAATGAGAACAGTGCATATACCTTGCGCCAGCTATATCTGGCTTTCGATTCAATAGCAAGCCGGCATCATAATGATGTATTTGCTTTATATTTATATGAAGGAAATAATGAAGCAGGGGAGTTATGCCGGCTACTGGCACGCGGGTATCATTTTCCCGCTGTATTAAACTGCGATCAGCAGCAGGTCAATCAGTATTTGTTTGCACGTACAGCTTCTACTGGCTGGTTGAATCAGATAAATAATGTACAAATATGGATTAATGACAGCAGTCTGACAAGAGAGCAAAGCGGGGCTTCACAGCTGGCTGTTCCTGTTACCGGTGAAGAAGGGCAAGTACTGGGTGTATTGTTTGCTGCTCATCAGCAGCAAGATGCCATTACCGATACGGAACTTATCGACTGGATTGCTCTGGCAATGGTAATTACACCACTGATGCATAATTTGCATAACGCTGCCACAATACATACCAAGGGATAAATATTATGTCAAAAATATATCAAAACCAAATACAAGATAATAGTCCTGTACGCTTTATTGCTTCCTGCCGTTTACCAACGCAATGGGGTGAATTTACCATGCATGGATTTGAAGATGTACGCAACAGGCAGGAACACATTGCTCTTACCGTAGGTGATATTTCTACAGGAGAAGATATACTCGGACGAATTCATTCTGAATGTCTTACCGGTGATGCTTTATTTTCCAAGCGCTGTGATTGCGGCCCCCAGCTTGAAGCTGCGATGAAAGCAGTACAAGAGGCAGGAAAAGGTGTAATTATTTATTTACGTCAGGAAGGCCGGGGTATAGGCTTACTGAATAAAATCCGGGCTTACAAACTTCAGGATGAAGGGCTGGATACCGTAGAAGCAAATCTGGCTTTAAATTTACCCATCGATGCCCGTGATTTTTCTTTGGCCAAACATATTCTTGATCATCTTGGCATACAGTCTGTACAGTTAATGACCAATAATCCGCAGAAAGTCGATACACTAAAAGCACTCGGTATTCATGTAACTAATCGTGTTCCCTTACATGTCGGACAAAATCCTGAAAACCGGCATTATCTGCATACCAAAATGGAAAAACTCGGACATTTTGCGGATTAATCTGATTAAATGACATCGAGGATGTTCTCCATAATATTTTTGCAATAAGTTAAATATTATGGATTAAATTTAAAATTTTAGTAAACAGATACTGTAAAAACTGCAACTGTGTGCCAGTAAATGAAATAAAGCCAAAAATTGCAGCTGAACGGTTTCAACAGCTTTAAATATTACATGAATCACAATCTGAATTATTTTTGAATGTAGCATAACATTCTGTTATTACTCTTTGATTCACATCTGGTGATATCACCAAATACAATCAACTCGTCAGAATCATTACCCATAAATAATAAATTATCCCCTGAAATTTTATACAAATAAAATTTCAGGGGATGAGTGTAATGTCTATGTTCAGATGAAGTTTATGAATCTTCTTAGCTTAAATAACCAGTTTTAATTTCTCTCCATGATAAACGATTGATGCTGACAGGGCACATAACAACCCCCTCAATCTCAAATTTTTCACCTTTATCATTCATCCCAAAAGGTTTTTTTCGAAAACAATTATTTGGTTTTCTTCGCTTTTCAGGATCTTCCTCTTTACCCGAACCTCCGGCATCCAAAGCATCAACAAATCCATCATTTGTATTTGAAACCATCATTCCAATAGCTTTATCCATTTTAGAACTGTTAGCAAGTGAAAAGTCTGAGTTTACTACAATGTGTGCGTCGTTTTCGGTTAATGCTCCGCCTGTAAGTGCATTAAACTGAGTAAGACGACTAACAAGATTTGTTTTTTCAACCATTGTTGAATCTTCACAAGGATCATTCAATTTACCATTTTGGCTAACGGAGTATGATCTTGTCATTACAATACCTGTTGTTATTAATTTTTGTACTGACTCTGTTACGCGTTCTCCGTCTTTATTCAGGTTAAAATACCAGCCCTTATTTCTTTCTGATGAAAAAGGTTTGTTGGTCAGATAACTATAATCATCCTTATATGTCATAACCTGTTGCACTAACGAACTTTTGTTAATTAACATATTTGTTTGTTCGTTGTAATTATCGTAAATTCCATACATGGTTTGTTGCTGCAAACTATCACGATCAGACTGATAAATATCACTTCCTGTTCCAAATACAATGACCAGTTTGTTTTTTGCTAAGGGATCTTTCAGGTTTTCGGCAGCTCGATAGACAGCCGGAGCAACCGTTATAGGTGCATTAGCTGAAAAAATCTTTTTTACAGTCCATTTGTTTGGATTCGGATTTCTGAAATCAAATCTATAAAGATTCCCTTTATAATCACCAGCATATGCAAGGTCAGTAATCCCGTCGCTATTGATGTCCACAGCTGTAGGGCTGGACAATCCGCCACCATCTGGTGAAGCAATCATTTTACTGATTAGTGTACCTTTAGGATCACCTGTTATTTGATAACTCTCTACGCCTACATCAACACCTAATGCATCATAGATATACAATGCGGATTCATCATTAGAATCTTTAGAGTTATAACCACTACTGATTAAAGCTGTTTGACGAAGATGGTCTGTTATTGTTGTATCTGATGCATTTGTATCTCTGTTAACCCTTATTCTCGCAATCGCCGGCTTACCAATAGTATAGCCGAACTGATTATTTGCACCGCTTGGTGTCTGAAACAGCGATACATTGTTATACCAGCTCGCACTGCCAATATTATCTGCAGCAATATTGTTACCAGTAACGATATCCTGTCCGCCAATATTAATAGCAAAAGCTCCGCGCCCTGCCTGTCCCATTGTTGATACCATAAATATTTGGTTTACGCCTGGTTTGTCTTCTCTGTCGGAGGTTTCTCTTACTACGATCCCCCCGTTTAATAGATATCTGTGAGGATGTTTAGAATCTTTACCATAATCATTATCTAGCATATCCTTATAATAGTGACCAACTATATCACTTCCATCACTACTGTCCCGTTCAATAGACATTGGCATATAATTAAATTTAAGATCATACGGATGATTCGAATTATCTGCTGCACGGAAAACATATACCATTCCATCATTAGCCGAAGTGACGAGATATTTCTGTTTATTAAACTCAACTCCACCTGCTGTTACAATAGTATTATCAATAATATCACCCATATTACGGGCATTATCCGGTCGCTGACGATAACCTAAAACGAAGCCATCCTGCTTAATTTTGTCATCATCTTTGGCACGGCTCAACCAAGTGAGCAGACCATCAAGCCATTCTTTTTTATTTTTATCAGCATTCGTACTAATTTCAAATGAGTTATTATCCAGGCCTTGATCTGGTGTCAGATTTGAATATAAATAAGTAGTCTTGCCATTATTAATTAATAGCTTTCTATTAGTAAAAGATGGTTGCACTTTACAATCATTTTTATCGACTGTTTGTCCTTTGTCTTTTGAATTTTTATTAGTTAAATCATGTATGCAAATCTGGCTACTCCAGTTACCGGTTTCAATTTTAGCTGTAATGCCCAGATCATTTGTTGATGAGCTTGAAATACCCATACTTGGAGCATTTGTCGTTACATTAATTACATCAGTTTTTACTTCTCCATTAATTTTGTCAAAAATAGTTTTAAATGCTGCTATGATTTCATCTCTAGAATTTGCGTTAAAGAAATTACCTTTAGGATGAAGTCCTTCTGGTGTTGCACCATTTTCAAGATAGAAATAAGCACGATCATCTCTATCATCATCTGGTTCTTTATCGTCTGGATCGATGTTAGCTAGCGCAAACCCGATAGTATATGTTTCAGCAATTTGATAGAAGGGTTTCTTTGTAATATTATCTATTGAATTCCACGGTTTGCCTGCCTCATCAGTTGTGCGCAAATACTTTGAAATCCCCGGCGTTACAGTACCACCACTTCCTGAATAATAATCTTTGCTATATATATACGGACCAAAACCAACTGGGTATTCAGATTCTGTATTAGTATTTGGGTCTACAAATTTTTCTGTATGAGTACTTGGGTCTGCTAATTTGTTTGTATAAAATTTCAGTCTATTTATCATCTGAGGCGCATCTCTTTTTTTAAAAAAAGTATCTCTCTCAGCACTTGTAGCGAAATTTTTGTCAAAAAATTCATCTAAATCTTTGTTTGGTTTGTTAGTGAAGTTTTTATCTGAAGTTGAATATTCAGCAGTAGCCAGACCATCACTTAAGAGGATAATATAAGATCTTTGACAACGGTATTTCAATTGATTCATGACCAGATTTCTTGCCATTACAGGGAACTGTCGAGTAGTTGGGGTACCGCATGGTGCATCTAACTTATTTATTTTCTCAATCATTGTTTTAAATTCAGATGGATTAGAAGTATCATGAAAACTATTATTCCACTGGTTTGTTTCGCTGCATAAAGGACGTAATGCGAAATACATTTTATCCCGATTGTCGGTAACTATAGTATTGAGAATTTCTTTAGCCGCATCTATTCTTTTGTATCTCTTACACTTCCATCCTTCGTTTTTAGCAAGAAGTGCTTCTTTTTGATCGAAAGTTAAATTCAATTTCCAGCCAGGTCTGCCGTCCCATAAATCACTCGCTCTTCCTTGAATACATTTATAAAAATAGCGTTTTCTAGCTGGTTTTCTAGTTGGATCATTTACTAATCCTTTCAGCATACTACCAGAATCATCAATAAATAAAGCAATATTAGGCTTTACGTTGTAAGCTTCCTGAGTAATAGATTTTTGCTGAAGTCGTAAAGGTGTATCCGCGAAAGAATTTGCTGTAGCATAAGTATATGGTGCCATAAGAATACCTAAGGCTCCAGTAACAGCTGAAACTAAAACTTTTTTACCTTTAGGAAATCTGGGTTTCCTGTTATTTTTAATCGCAGTATTCATGCTTTACCTTGCTAAGCTGATAATAGATGTTAAATAGATTCAGGCGAAAATTAAATTTCGCTAAAATCAACATACGAATTTTAATGTTATATTGTTTGATAATATAAGTAAAAATAATCTATAAGTCAATAAAATTGAAATGTATTTCATTGTGTAATTAAATCTGTGGTTTATATACATAATATTTCTCTTAAATTGACTTTATATAATTATGTATGTATCTAAAAATTAAAATTTTAAAAAAAATATTAATTTTATTTGGCTACATAAAAGGAATGTTTTCTGATTGAACCGAATTTATTGGTATTTTGTATATTTGTTATAAAAATGCCGATTAAACTATATAGCTTAATCGGCTAAATAAATTAAAAAATTGTAATTAATATAAGTTTGATTAAAGATAACTTTCTTTTATTTCACGCCATGAAATCCGGTGAATTATGATCGGACAACGCGGAACATTAATAGTTAATTTATTCCCGTCTGTTGTCGCTGCTATCACGGCGGCACGCGAGCAGTTTTCCACCGGAGGAGATTTTTCAGTTAATGGTTTTTGGGTATATGAGCCGCCGATATCGATATTATTATTGCCTGAAACGGTAAAACTAAAAGGTCCTTCCGTACTCACGCTACTGCCAGCTGGCGCTGCTTCATCAAAGACAAAATTCGGATCTGTGCTTTGTAATGCGCCCCCGGTTTTTACATTAAACTGAATTTTACCGGTGGTAACGGAGTTACGCTGGACGACAGAAGTAATTTTGCACGGATCAGGCAGTTTATTTTCTTTTTCTACATTATAAGTGCGCGATAGCACTGCGCCAGCATAAGAAACAATTATCGGTTTGGATACTACACGCTCACCGGTGTTTTCTTTGAGATTAAAATACCAGCCTCGATGAACTGCCGGGTTTTGCGGATAGTTACTCAGTAAACGGTAATCGCCAATTTGAATAAATTCTTGTTTTACCAGACTGCTTTTGCTGATTTCGTGCACTTCCGGCTGGCTCAGATCATCATAAATACCGTATACACTTTGCCGATCTTTATTTGTCAGGTCTGACTGATAAATATCGCTACCTGTGCCAAAAGTAACAATTGCTGTTGGTATTTCGCTGTTTGTATGCTGTGCTCCTTTTGCTTTAAGAAGAAATACTCCGGGGGCTGAAGTGATGGGGCCATCAGCAGTAAAGATTTTATACACTTTCCACTTTGACGGATTAGGGGCGCGTAAGTCAAACCGGTACAAATTACCCTGATAATCACCTGCATAGACAATATCAGCTACGCCGTCTCCGTTTATATCGATAACTGTCGGGCTGGAAAGGCCGCCGCTGCCATTAGGAGCAACCAGTTTGGCAATTAAATCTCCTTTTTTGCTGCCGGTATGAGTATAGGCCTGAGTGCCTACATCTATTCCCAGTATGTCGTAAATATATAAAGCTGATTCAGGTGAGGGTTTGGCTGTGATATCCTGAGCCAGGGACGGGGAGTAGTTATAGCCATTGCTGATAAATGCAGCCTGACGTATATGGTCTGTAATAGATGAATCTGAGGCATTAATATTTGAATTGACCCGCACTCTTGCAATGGCAGGTGTACCGACAGTATAACCAAACTGATTGTTTTTTCCGCTGGGTGTCTGGAACAGGAAAACATCTTCATACCAGCTAGGCGATTGCATGTTGTCTCCGGCTAATGGCCTGCCGGTAATAATGTCGTTTCCGCCGATATTGATGGCAAACGCGCCTCGTCCCGCTTGCCCGAGGGCAGAAACCATAAATATCTGCTGTGGTCGCCCGTTGCTGCCATCTGTCTGTTGTACCGTCATGCCTCCGTTAAGCAGGAAACGATGAGGAAAATTATCATTAGCACCATAGTTTTTGCTGGTTAAATCCTTGTAATAGTGAGCAACCAGATCAGAACCGTCATTACTCTGCCTTTCAATCCCCATTGGCATGTAATTAAATTTTAAATCATAAGGAAATTTGGAATTATTGCTTGAGCGGAAAACATAGACCATTCCATCATTAGCTGATGTAATCAGATACCGCTGGCGGTTATTTTCTATATTGCCGGCTGTAAGAATCGGATTATCTATAATATCTCCTAAATCCCGCGTATTCCCGAAGTCTGGCAAAGAGCGGCGGGTACGATAATCCAATACAAATTCATTTTTTTTCTGAGTATCCGCAGTAAGTGAACGGTTTAGCCATGCTAGTAAGCCATCGTGCCATTCATTACGATTTTTATTATTGTTGCTGATTTTAAATGTGCTGTTATTAAAGCTGTTCAGGCTTTCGTTAAAGAGATGTGTATATTTACCATCATTAAGCAATAACTGCCGGTTGCCGTATGTAGGCTGCATCGGGCATGAGCTGCTGTCATTTTTGGTATTGATATCGTAAATACAAATCCTGCTGCTCCATGAACCGGTTTCAACCTTGGCGGTAATCGACAGATTGCTCAGGTTGGTATTGGAAATGGCTACAGTCGGAGCTGTTGTAGTAGTCTGAATGGTTGATGCGGTCATTTCTCCTTTGATGGTTTTAAATATTTTTTCAAAAGCGCTGATAATTTCATCACGGGAATTGGCGTTAAAGAAACGTCCGTCAGGGTTGGTTGTTTCATTGTATTCGCCACTTGGTGTTGCGGCATTTTCCAGATAAGGAATGGCGATTTTGGCTTCATTTGTATTACGCTGCCCGAGACCTACTCCGATGGTGAATGTTTGTGCAGTTTGGCGGAAACGTTTTTTTGTTTTTGGATCAACTTCATTCCACGGCTGACCCGCATCATCAGTTTTTTTCCGCACTGGTGAGGCATTAATGGATTTACCGGTTGAGCTATAGTAATCACTGGTGTAGATGTAGTCACCAAAGTTATAGTTATTGAGCCTGTCTGTATAGTATTTCAGACGCAGCGGTTTATTGGTATTGTGATTGCGGGCAAGAAAATTTAAGCGATCGTTATTAGTTTCAAAATCCCGATCAAAGTAGCTATCGTAGCGTGAATCTGTATTTTTGGTGAAATTTTTATCTGAAATAGAATATGTATTATCAGCTTCACCATCACTTAGCAAAATAATATAGGATTTTTGGCAGCGATATTTCAGTTTGTTTATTACCAGATTGCGCGCAATAACAGGAAACTGGCGTGTAGTGGGGGTGTCGCATGGTGTCTCCAGTTTTTTGATGTTATTTAGCATGCTTTCATAATTGGCCGGATCAGAAGTGTCATAAAATTTATTGAATTTTTTCTGGTCACCGGTGCCGCACATCGGGCGAAATGCAAAGTACATATCATCATGATATTTTTCGATGATATCTGTCAGTACTTCTTTAACGGAATCAATACGCCGGTAGGTATCACAGCTATATCTGACTTCTGAGGTATTTTTGGGTTTTTCTGTAAATCCGTATTCATAACTACCAAATGGTGGCCATTTGCCCCCTTTACCATCCGGATTGGGAATCCATTTACTCACCCGACATTTATAGGTAATCGGTACGATGTTCATAGACATACTGCCTGAATCATCGATGTAAAAGGTAACATTGGGTTTAACGCTATATGACGAAGTAGTAATGGATTTACTTTGCAGATGCAGCGGAATATCAGCAAAGATATTTGCCGCAGCCAAAGCTGACGGAATAGCAAAAAGATTAAAAAAGCCCAGGACTGTGCAGCACAAGGTTCGACCGGATGTGATGTGTTTTGCTCCGGTAATTTGGAATTTATCTTTTTGTTTTTTCATGGAATTCCTTATTCAGTAGCATCTGTTGCTTACTTTTAGTAAATTCTTAGGCAATTAAGCTTTTTATGTGACAGACAGAAAATAAAATATGAATGTGCAGCTGATTGTCAGAGAAAATATAAAGATTCAAATAAAGGGTTATATTTAACTTTCCGGTAATAGTTACTCAGGAAAGCTCTCAGTCATGCTTCTGATTCAATACCGACGGCATTAATATGCTAAATAACTTATTTAGCAATTTTATGCTATTAAAGTTTAAATCTGAAAAATTAAAATCTATAGTTTATTTTAGAAGAAGATTGATTAACTTTGATTAGTTTATGCTGATAAGTTAGCGTAAAATTCTTAATTATTGCTCTTTATCTATTTTTATTATTATAAATTGCTATTTAATTTTATATAAATAATTTTTTATTTTTATTTAATAAATATTTAAAATCATTATTTCAATGTGAATAATTTATTTTAAAATTAATTTTATAGATTTTTAGCAATTTTATTGCTTAGAATATGATAATAAGCGTTTGTTGCTGTAAATATTGTATTTGGTTTTATATATTTTTTTTAATTTTAGGTGAATATGAAAGTATTGTTTGATATAACAAAAGTTCTATATGCCTTGGTTTGTTTTGCAGGTATATAGAATATCGTTTTCCACTTTCAATATAGAGATAATAGGGAAAGGAACAGAATTTTATATATTGAATATCTGAATCAAACAGGGCATCTAACCCATGCTATTGGTTAATCAATAACAAGTTTCAAGTGCCCTAAAATTTAAATTTAAAAAACAGTAAACTAAAAAAAATGTGCAACATTGCAATAAAAAGGGCTTGCTGTGTTTCTTACTCTGTGATTAAATACGCGCCTCGACAGCACAGGGTGATTAGCTCAGTTGGTAGAGCGTCTGCCTTACAAGCAGAATGTCGGCGGTTCGACTCCGTCATCACCCACCAGTTTTCTGTTTTATGCATTGCATAAAACTTGCGCGGTGGTAGCTCAGTTGGTTAGAGTACCGGCCTGTCACGCCGGGGGTCGCGGGTTCGAGCCCCGTCCGCCGCGCCAATTTCATAATTGCTGTTTTCTCTCTTAGGGGTGATTAGCTCAGTTGGTAGAGCGTCTGCCTTACAAGCAGAATGTCGGCGGTTCGACTCCGTCATCACCCACCAATATTTTTTCTCCTGATTTCTGATTTAATTAAATTCTTGATTGTTAATGGGCTATTTGTTTGCTGTTTTTTGTATGCAATCAAACTATCTGTGCTGGTGGCATTCATAGTCGATTATCAGTTTGTGATATTCAGACTGTTATTACTGGGTATATGCAATCAGAAACCCCTAGTTATTAATGTTCACTCACAGCTTATTTGCATCTGTCTGTATATGCTTAAGATATTTCACTTGGCACAATTTGCAAACTAACCTATAATTCATCGCTCAATCTTTTACTGATTGATTGCGGATATGGCGAAATTGGTAGACGCACCAGATTTAGGTTCTGGCGCTGAAAGGCGTAAGAGTTCGAGTCTCTTTATCCGCACCATCGAATTTTAAAGATATCTTATAAGCTAAGATATCTTTTTTTATTTCTACTCAGTCTGTCTAAATACTAACTAAAAACTACTTAGAAATTTTTTATCTGCTGTCAATTTTGTATTTTAAGTATAAATATCATTGGCATGATATTCGAATTTACCTGAATTCGTAGTTAAATTAATTCAATTTATATCTGTTATTAGCTTTTATTGACAGGTATTGATACAGATATATAGTTTATGCGTATGGTATGGTTTACGGATAAATAATATTTATCAATAGGTACGATTTGAAACAGTATATTGTAGATATTATCTGACTGATGTTGGGCTGATTTGCCAGTTGAAAAAAATGCACCATTATATAAATTTAAATGGTGCATTTTTATTTTGCTGATATGTTTGTTTTAGTTACATGGTTTCAAGTGTATCTATACCTAATAATGCCAGACCCTGTTGCAGGGTTTTGCCGGTAAGGCTGGTGAGCTGCAACCGGCTGTTGCGAGTGGCTTCGTCTGCTTTCAGTATTGGGCAGGCTTCATAAAAGCGGCTGAACAGGGTAGCAATCTGATACAGATAAGCGGCGAGATAGTGCGGATAAGAGGTATTGGCAACACTATTCAGAACATCTTCAAATTTAAGTAATTCTACAGCCAGTTGCTGTTCCATGGCTTCGTTCAGAGTGATCGCAGCATTGTTATCCCAGGTACCTGCTTTGCGAAAAACACTTTGCACGCGGGTATAGGCATATTGTAAGTAAGGAGCAGTATTGCCTTCGAAAGAGAGCATGCTGTCCCAGTCGAATATGTAATCACTGGTACGATTTTTGCTTAAATCTGCATATTTTACGGCACCTATGCCTACGACTTCACCTATATGTGCGATTTCATCGGCGCTCAGTTCAGGATTTTTGCTGGCAACCAGAGCAGATGCACGTGTTACAGCTTCGTTTAGTAAATCCATTAATTTTACTGTGTCACCGCTACGGGTTTTAAACGGTTTGCCGTCTTTACCCATCATGGTACCGAAAGGTACATGTTCCGCATGCACGGTATCAGGCAGCCAGCCGGCTTTACGGGCAACTGTAAATAATTCATCAAAGTGCAGGCTTTGGCGCGCATCCACAACATATAACAATCTGTTGCCGTGCAAGGTATTAATGCGGTAACGCAGGCAGGCTAAATCGGTGCTGGCATACAGGAATCCGCCATCTTTTTTCTGAATAATAAATGCTGCCGGTTCATTATCCTGATTTTTAAATTCATCCAGAAAAACAACTTTAGTGCCATCACTGTTAACGGCAATACCTTTGGCAAGAAGTTCATTCACTGTTGATTGTAATTGGTCATTGTAAAATGACTCGCCGGTTACATCGGCTGGTAAGAGTTTTAGGCCAAGTTTTTTATAGACCGCCTGAGCATGTTGCAAAGAGGTCTGTACAAACTGTTGCCACAATGCCAGTACGCTGGCATCTCCGCTTTGAAGTTTAACTACGTAATCACGTGCTGTGTCAGCAAAGTTTTTATCTTCATCAAAACGTACTTTGGCATTACGATAGAATTGTTCTAAATCCGCTAGTTCGAGATCTGCACGCCCGTTTTGCTGTTGTTCTATCAGGTAGGCGACCAACATACCAAATTGTGTGCCCCAGTCACCTACATGATTTTGGGCAATAACTTTATGTCCGAGAAAAGTAAGTACCCGGTTAAGGCTGTCTCCTATGATGCTGGAGCGTAAATGACCTACGTGCATTTCTTTAGCCAGATTGGGTGATGAGTAATCTATAACTATTGTTTGTGGCTTGCTGTTTCTGGCAATGCCCAGATGCTCATCCTGCAATGAGGTCTTAATATATTGTGCCAGTTTTTCAGGGCGAAGTTTTAAGTTAATAAAACCAGGGCCGGCAACTCTTGCTGTGGCAATCAGTGGGTTCTGCTGTAATGCATCGGCAACTTTTTGTGCCAGTTCGCGAGGGTTTTGTCTGGTTTTTTTGGCGGCACCCATGACGCCGTTAATCTGATAATCGCCAAAGTCACGATTTTTGGCTGGTTGCAGAATAATTGGCTGGTCTATGAGCCCGTTTGCGCTAAATGCTTGTTCAACTTCAGCTGCAACTAGTTGATGTAATTTCATGTTGGTCTGATAAATAGGAAAATGGCTAATTTTCGCATAAATAAGCGTAAATCGCATTAGCGCAGCACAATGAATAAACAGACTTGACGGGAATAATGCCTAAATTAGTTAAGAAAATTTTTTTGTGGCTATATAAGAATACTATATAGATAAATAGATTGGTAATTATCAATCAGATTAGCTGATTTATGCTGAATATGATTTGTGCGTTTTTAGTGTGTAAATGGATAATGTTGTTAAAGTATACCGGATACCAGCCGGTATACTTTAACTGTGTGATGATCAGCCTACGCGATAAAAGGCCAGACTACCAAGCAAGTTTGGCCAGAGGGAAATGCGTTTATTTCCGCTCATTACTGCTCGTTGCAAAATTTTTAAATGATTTTTGGCACATAATTTATCAAAATCCTGAAGGGTGCACCAATGAATGTTCGGGGTGTTATACCATTGATAGGGCATGCGTTCGGATACCGGCATATGTCCGCCCAGTGCGATTTGCAGGCGGTTGCGCCAGTAGCCGAAATTGGGAAAGGTGACAATAGCTTCTGCGGCGACTCGTTTCATTTCCTGCAGGATGTTTTCCGTATTTTGCATAGACTGAATGGTTTGGCTCAAAACGATAATGTCAAAGCTGTTATCATTAAAATGTTGCAAACCGGCTTCCAGATCAGCCTGTATTACGTTGATGCCACGTTGCATAGCAGCTAATACGCTATTGGTATTAATTTCTAATCCATATCCCTGACAATTTTTGTGTTTGACTAGTGCGGCCAGCAGTTCTCCGTCTCCGCAGCCTAAATCCAGTACACGACTATTGGGTGTAATCCAGTCGAAAATCATTTGCAGGTCATCACGCAGTGGTACTGATGATATGTTCATTGTGTTAGTTCAGTGGCAATATTGTTGAAATAAATGCGGATAGCCGCCTGATAATCAGCATCTTCCATTAAAAAGGCATCATGTCCGTGAGCTGATTTAAGAGCAATATATTGCACGGGTTTGTTGGCTGCTACCAAAGTATCGAGTAATTCCTGTGAGCGTCTGGGTGAAAAACGCCAGTCGCTGCTGAAGCTGGCTATCAGTATTTTTGCCTGAATTGCCGATACTGCGGCTACCAGATTACCATCATAATCACGCGCCGGATCAAAATAATCAAGTGCTTTTGTCATCAGTAAATAACTATTGGCATCGAACACTTCAGCGAATTTATCGCCCTGATAGTGAAGATAGGATTCAACTTCAAATTCAACGTTGTAATCATACTGGTAGTTTGGTTGTCGCATCTGGCGCCCGAATTTTTTACCCAATCCGTCTTCTGCCAGATAGGTAATGTGTCCCATCATGCGAGCGATACGCAAACCTCGTCGTGGAATTTTCTGCTGTTGCGCGTATTGTCCCTGACAAAAATCCGGATCGGTAAGAATGGCTTGTCTGGCTACATCATTAAAGGCAATATTTTGGGTAGATAATCGTGGAGCTGAGGCAATAATCAATGCATGTCTCAGGCGTTGCGGTTTGTCGATTGCCCATTGTAGTGCCTGCATTCCACCCAGACTTCCGCCCATAACCGCAGCCCATTTATCAATGCCGAAGCGGTCGGCCAGCATAGATTGACTTTCTACCCAGTCCTTTACGGTTACCATCGGAAAATCAGCGCCGTAAGCTTTTCCTGTGTCCGGATTGATACTCAACGGCCCGGTGCTGCCGTGACAGCCTCCCAGATTATTTAAGCCGACAACAAAAAAACGATTGGTATCAACAGGTTTTCCCGGACCAATCATATTATCCCACCAGCCGGGGTGTTTATCATTTTTACTATGGTAACCCGCTACATGGTGATTTCCTGACAGGGCATGACATATTAATACCGCATTACTTTTGTTTGCATTAAGTGTGCCGTAGGTTTCAATCATTAATTCAAACCGGGGCAGAACACAACCGTTTTGCAGGGTGAGCGGGCTGTCAAAAGACCACTTTTGCGGGGTTACAATGCCAATGCTGTCTATTTCTTTCATAAGATTAGTTAAAAGAATAGAAAACTGGCATTATAACGACTTTGTCTGGTTTGCACAGATATAACGTGTTTTGGAAAATAAATGATAGGCCGTTTGCTGCGTCTGTTTCTTTTTGTAATGTTATTGGGTGTTTTGCTTAAGTATTTACTCGGAAGGCAGCAAAAACAGACGCTCGGATACTGGGTAAACTGTCTGGCACTGGTGTTGATAGTAATTAGTTCGCTAATATTGCTGATATTTGTATTTAAATCTATCTTGTATTAATCAGCATTAATACAAACAGGTGATAAAAAAGCCGGTCTGATGTTTCAGGCCGGCCAGAGATATTTTCAGTATTTAAAGTAAGCTGCTCACTTCTGCTTTTTCTTCTTCAAGTTCAGCCAGTGTCTGATTAATACGCTGCTGACTGAATTCATCAATAGGTAAATCCTGGACAATAGTGTACTCGCCATTTTCACAAGTCATGGGAAAGCCGAATACTATTTCTTCCGGGATGCCATAAGAACCGTCTGAGGGTACGCCCATAGTAACCCATTCTCCATTACTGCCGATTACCCAGTCATGAATCTGATCGATAATTGCATTGGCGGCACTGGCAGCAGAAGACAGACCACGGGCTTCAATGATGGCTGATCCGCGTTTGCCTACTTTAGGCAAATACTCTTTTACATACCAGTCCTGATCATTAATCATTTCTGCTACGTTTTCATTATCTATCCGGGCAAAGCGGTAATCAGTGTACATGGTAGGACTGTGATTTCCCCATACACACAGCTGTTTTATTTTGCTTACTGGTTTATTAATTTTTTCTGCCAGCTGACTAAGTGCGCGGTTCTGATCCAGACGCATCAGTGCGGTAAAATTTTTTGCCGGTAAATCAGGGGCAGACTTCATGGCGATATAAGCATTGGTATTGGCAGGATTACCTACAACAAGGACTTTCACATCGCGGCTGGCCACTTTATTCAGTGCTGCACCCTGTGTTTTGAAGATTTCGGCATTGGCCTGTAATAAGTCGCTGCGTTCCATACCTTTACTGCGCGGACGTGCACCGACGAGGATAGCTATATCTGCATCTTTGAATGCCACTTCAGGATCATGAGTCGCAAACATATCGGTGAGCAGGGGAAATGCGCAATCCTGTAATTCCATCATTACCCCCTGGGCAGCAGTTTGCGACTGAGGCAAATCAAGCAATTGCAGGATAACCGGAGTATCAGCTCCCAGCATATCACCGCTGGCAATCCGGAACAGTAAAGCATAACCAATCTGACCGGTAGCACCCGTCACGGCAATGCGTACAGGTTTTTTCATAACATATCCTCTTAAAATAAAAACACGACTATAAATATTTTTTCTTGTCTTAAAGGTATTTAATATGTCTGTACTACAAGAATTTGAGCTGTATGATAGCAAAATTATTTTCAAAATTAAATTAATTGAAGTAATAGATTGATGCTTTTTTGAGAATATTAAGTGAGTTTTTCTGTGTTATCTTATGTCTTATATAAGACTTTATTTACATGAGTTTGAAATGTCGTACAATAGATTTAAAATCAGTTCGCTTAAAAGACACATTCCTTTATACCAGTCTGTAATGCAGCGGGTTTTTCATTTGCTTGCTGATGGTGATTTCAAGCCTGGTCAGCCTTTGCCTAGTGAATGGGATCTGGCCAGGCAGTGGAATGTAAGTCAGGGAACCGTGCGTAAAGGTCTGAGTGAACTGGCCGCGCGGGGTATTCTGCAGCGTTATCAGGGGGTAGGAACCTTTGTTACCCAGCAAAACTGGGACTGGGGATATTATCCTTTTACTGAAATTCCGGTATTGCAACAAGCTAAAACTGAGCAGGTTTGGCCGGTAGCTGAAGTTCTGAGTGTGACTGTTGCTGTTGCGGATGAAGAAACTGCTATGCAGTTAGGTATAAAAATCGCAGAACCGGTATGGAAAATTATGCTGCTATGGCGTACCGGTTATATTGAAGTGGCGGTGGATGAATTATTTTTACCTGTTGCGTTATTGCAGGATTTAAATGTACGTTTTATGCGCCGCCGCCGTAGTTTTTATGCTTTTTTGTTGCTTGAGTATGATGTTTTGATGGATACTTCGCGACAATGGCTTTGGCAGACAGTTCTGCGTCCTGAGATTGCCAGACTGTTGAAGGCAGATATGGCTTCGCATGCCCTTTGTATCGGGCGTTTGAGCCAGAGTGTCGACGGTGTTCCTTATGAATGGCGCCGGCGTTATTTACAACTTGGAAATCAGTCTTTGCAACTAAGTGGCAGCTCTGCTGAGTACTGATGCCAGTATTGTAAATAATTGGTGTGTAGTAATGTTGCCTGTTTGTTAAAAACTGGGTCAATTGCAGTAAATTTCGGTTGGGTGCGGCTTTGGTCGCTGGTTTTGAGTTTATATCTTCTAATAATACAAGAGGAGTCACCGATGCAAAAAGAAAGGCCAGTGTATCTGGATATACAAAAGATACGATTACCCATTCCGGGTATTGTGTCTATTTTTCATCGTTTTAGCGGTATCGCGCTATTTATCTGTATTCCGCTGTTTTTATGGCTGTTTTCAGGTACGCTTTCCCATGAATCTGCGTTCAATACTTATCAAGAGCTTGTGCATCATCCTATGGTGAAGTGCATTTTTTTTGTTCTTTTGCTGGCATATGTTTACCACAGTCTGGCCGGTGTGCGCTTTTTGTTTATGGATATTCATAAAGGTACAGAACTAAAAACGGCACGCGCTTCGGCTAAAGCGGTGGTTATTTGTGCAATTGTATTGTCCGTTATTATTTATGGAGCGTGCTTGTTATCATGATTGATCGTAAATTAGCCGGCGCGCACTATGGTCTGCGCGATTGGATTATGCAGCGTATCACGGCAGTAATCATGCTGGTGTACTCAGTCTTGTTTTTAATTATGATTATCTGTTTACCGCATAGTTATCAGGAATGGCAGTGTTTCTTTGCTCAGACGTGGGTTCGTCTGATAACACAGATTTTTGTGCTGGCACTGGTATTGCATGCATGGGTTGGTATACGTGATTTGTGGATGGACTATATCAAACCAGCAGGTTTGCGCCTGTTTTTGCATGTTGCCACTATCCTGTGGCTGGTTGGCTGTCTGATTTATTCTGTTAAAGTGATTTGGGGGGTAGCATGAATATGCCCAAGAGTTTGCCGATACGTCGTTTTGATGCCGTAATCGTAGGCGGCGGTGGTGCAGGGCTTCGTGCCGCTCTGCAATTATCTAAAGCAGGTTTAAATACAGTAGTGCTGTCTAAGGTTTTTCCAACCCGTTCTCATACGGTAGCTGCCCAGGGCGGGATTTCTGCTTCGCTGGGTAATGTACAGGAAGACCATTGGAACTGGCATATGTACGATACCGTTAAAGGTTCCGACTGGCTGGGTGATCAGGATGCAATCGAATTCATGACACGCCGCGCTCCTGATGCTGTAGTTGAACTTGAACATATGGGTATGCCGTTTGACCGAGTTGAATCCGGCAAAATTTATCAGCGCCCGTTTGGCGGACATACTGCTGAGTTTGGTAAACGTGCTGTAGAACGTGCCTGTGCAGTGGCAGACCGTACCGGTCATGCAATGCTGCATACCTTATATCAGCAAAATGTGCTTGCAGAAACTCAGTTTTTTGTGGAATGGGCTGCTTTGGATCTGATTCGGGATTCAGAAGGTGTGGTAATTGGGGTTATTGCAATGGAAATGGAAACGGGTGAAGTTTTCATTTTGCATGCAAAGGCTGTACTTTTTGCTACTGGCGGTGCCGGACGTATCTATGCTTCTTCTACCAATGCCTATATGAATACTGGTGATGGTCTGGGTATGGCTGCCCGTGCAGGCATTCCTCTGGAAGACATGGAGTTCTGGCAATTCCATCCTACTGGTGTGGCGGGTGCCGGGGTGCTGATTACTGAAGGTGTGCGTGGTGAAGGCGGAATTTTGCTTAACAGTGAGGGCGAGCGTTTTATGGAACGTTATGCGCCAACTGTAAAAGATCTGGCCTGTCGTGATGTGGTGTCCCGTGCAATGGCTATTGAAATTCATGAAGGCCGTGGAGTAGGTAAAAATAAAGACCATGTACTGCTGAAAGTGGACCATCTTGGCGCAGAAAAAATTATGGAAAAACTGCCGGGCATCCGCGAGATTTCCATTCAATTTGCCGGTGTGGACCCAATTAAAGATCCGATTCCGGTGGTTCCGACCTGCCACTATATGATGGGCGGTATTCCTACTAATTATCATGGTCAGGTGGTAATGGCCAAAGGTGATGATCTGGAAGCTCCAGTTCCCGGTTTCTATGCAGCAGGTGAATGTGCCTGTGCTTCAGTGCATGGTGCAAACCGTCTGGGTACCAATTCTTTACTTGACCTTGTTGTGTTCGGGAAAGCAGCCGGCGATCATATGATTGACTACATCAAAAAGCAGGTAGCACACCGTGAGTTGCCGGCAGATGTTGGTGAAAAAACACTTGCACGTCTGAGCCGTCTGGAAAATCAGACTAATGGTGAAGAGGTATCTGAAGTACGTAATGATTTGCAGCGGTGTGTACAGTCACATGCCGGGGTATTCCGTACAGATGCTCTGCTGAAAGAAGGAATTGAAAAAATCAATGAAATTGCCGAACGTGTAGCCAAAACCCAGATTCACGATAAGAGTAAGGTTTGGAATACTGCACGGCTGGAAGCGCTGGAGCTGGATAATCTGATTGAAGTGGCTCAGGCGACCCTGGTTTCTGCTGAGGCACGTAAAGAATCACGCGGAGCACATGCTTCCGATGATCATCCGAACCGTGATGATGAAAACTGGATGAAACACACATTGTACTACGCTGAAGATCAGCATCTGGAATATAAACCAGTACACACTAAACCTCTGAGTGTGGAATACATAAAACCAGCTGAACGCGTTTACTAAGGAACTATCAAGATGGAAAAAATCCGCTTCCAGGTGTACCGCTATAATCCCGATGTGGATGATAAGCCGTACATGAAAGATTATGAACTCGAAATTGAACCGACTGATGTAAAGCTGTTGGATGCGCTGATTAAACTTAAAGCGCAGGATGACAGTTTGTCATTCCGCCGTTCCTGCCGCGAAGGTATTTGCGGTTCTGATGGTATGAATATTAATGGTAAAAATGGTCTGGCATGTCTGACTGATATTCGCAGTCTGAAACAGCCGATAGTGTTAAAACCGTTACCTGCTTTGCCGGTTATCCGTGATCTAATTGTTGATTTTACTCAGTTCTTCAATCAATACCATTCAATTAAACCCTATGTGATCAATGATACAGCTGCTCCGACACGTGAACGTCTGCAGTCACAGGCTGAGCGTAAAGAGCTGGACGGTTTATATGAATGTATTCTGTGTGCCTGCTGTTCTACTTCATGTCCTTCTTTCTGGTGGAATCCTGACAAGTTTGTTGGTCCTTCAGGTTTGCTGAATGCTTACCGCTTTATTGCTGATACTCGTGATACACGCACCAATGAACGTTTGGACAATCTTAATGATCCTTACCGTCTGTTCCGTTGTCATACGATCATGAATTGTGTGGATGTTTGCCCTAAACATCTGAATCCGACTCGTGCTATCGGTAAGATTAAAGATTTAATGTTGAGAAGAGCTATCTGATGCAGGATTTTGATGATAATGCTAAACGTCGCATACGCTGGCTAACCCGACGCGGTTTACTGGAACTGGATATTATTCTTGGCCGGTTTATGACACATGCTTTTGATCAGTTATCTAATGAAGAGTTAGCTGTGTTTGTGGCGTTAATGGATTTGCCTGATCCGGAAATTCTGGCGTTAATCAATCAGTCTGAGGGTTGTACTGACTCTGAATTTGAGCCTGTTCTGGCTAAAATCAGGCAGGCTCAGTAGTTGTAAATACTTTGCTTTTATTAACGTATTTAAGTTTAGTTTATTTAAATAGAAAAATTGAAAATTAAGGAGTTATGGATGACTAAGAAAGCTATACTGAGCATTGAGGGGCAAGAGCCTTTTGAGATGCCGGTTTTGTCTGGCAGTTTGGGTCCGGATGTAGTGGACATTCGTAAACTGTATGGTGAGACCGGGACATTTATGTTTGATCCCGGGTTTACTTCAACCGCATCCTGCGAATCCAAAATCACTTTCATTGATGGTGAAAAGGGGCAGTTATATTATCGGGGATATCCTATTGAGCAGCTGGCTGAACACAGTGATTATCTGGAAACATGCTATCTGCTCGTATATGGTGAATTACCTGATGCAGTCGAAAAGCAGAAATTTGAACTGGGTGTTTTGCGCCATAATATGGTGCATGAACAATTAACCTGGTTTTTCAGGGGTTTTCGTCGTGATGCTCATCCGATGTCAATGATGGTCGGGGTAGTAGGTGCACTGGCTGCATTCTATCAGGACAGTTTGGATATCAATAATCCTGAACACCGCCGAATTGCGGAATACCGCATGATTGCCAAGATTCCGACTCTCGCAGCTATGTGTTACCGCTACTCAAAAGGATTGCCATTTAATTATCCGCGGAACAATCTGACTTATACCGGTAATTTCCTGCATATGATGTTTGCTAAACCAACTGAGGATTATGTTGTTAATCCTGTGCTTGAACGTGCTTTAGACCGGATTTTCATTTTGCATGCGGATCATGAGCAGAATGCATCTACTTCCACAGTACGCATTGCCGGTTCTTCTGGGGCAAATCCGTTTGCATGTATTGCTGCCGGGATTGCCTGCCTGTGGGGACCTGCTCATGGTGGTGCCAATGAAGCAGTATTAAAAATGCTGGATGAAATTGGTGATGTGTCCCGCGTTGAAGAATTTATGCAGGGAGTTAAAGAAAAGCGTTATCGTCTGATGGGTTTTGGACATCGCGTGTACAAAAATATGGATCCGCGTGCCAAAATCATGAAGCAGACATGTGATGAAGTGTTAAAAGAACTGGGATTGCATGATAGCCCTAAATTCAAGCTGGCAATGGCTCTGGAAAAAATTGCGCTTGAAGATCCTTATTTTGTTGAACGCAAGCTTTATCCGAACGTGGATTTTTACTCCGGTATTGTGCTGAGTGCTTTAGGTATTCCGGTAACTATGTTTACCGTGCTGTTTGCACTGGCACGTACAGTAGGCTGGGTATCACACTGGCACGAAATGATAGCTGATCCGAATCAGAAAATCGGTCGCCCGCGTCAGCTGTATACAGGCTCCGGTCGGCGCGATTATCTCCCGGTGGATAAACGCTAGTTATTTATGTATTCAGGCAGCTTTATTGCTGCCTGAAGCATACTGATGCTTCATCACCATGCTTATGCGTGGTGATCTGGAATCGGTATGTTGATATGCGGTAATCTGGAATCGGCAATCGATTCTTTATTGGTAGGGGATAGTGATATTCCTGTTTTATTAGTTTGAGGTAAAAAGGATTTTTACCATGATGGAAGAACAAACCAATCTTTCTTATTTATATGGTGCCAATGCTCCTTATATTGAGGAGCTTTACGAGAGCTACCTAAAGGATCGTGATTCAGTTGACGAATACTGGAAAGATTATTTTGACAAAGTAGCTGCATTACCGGGCTATGTTGCCAAGGATATACCGCAATTACCGATTCAGGAATCTTTTGTTAATCTGTCCAGACAGCATGCTGCTACTCAGGGTAGTGTTGATTTAAATGTATTGCAGAAGCAGGTATCAGTATTAAATCTGATGAACGCTTATCGTATACTCGGTGCGCGTAATGCAAATCTGGATCCGTTAAAACGCCGTCCTAAAGAATATCTGGCTGAACTTGATCCGGCACAATACGGGCTGACTGCGGCAGATATGTCTACTAAATTTTATACCGGCAGCGATTTTGGAAGCAGTCCTAAACTGCCTTTATCTGAAATTATTAACCGCCTGGATCAGACTTATTGCAGCACCGTGGGTGTTGAGTATATGCATATTACCCGGCCGGATGAACGCAACTGGGTACAAGAGCGAGTGGAAAAAGATTTATCAGTTTCCAGTTATACGCCTGAACACAAACGTCGCATTCTGAAGCAGCTGACTGCGGCTGAAACGCTTGAACGCTATTTGCACACCCGTTATGTCGGTCAGAAACGCTTTTCACTTGAAGGTGGTGAAAGTACAATTGTCGCCCTTGATTATCTGATTCAGCACTGTGGTAGTCAGGGTGTTGAAGAAGTTATGATTGGCATGGCCCATCGCGGCCGCCTGAATGTGCTGGTAAATATTCTGGGTAAAGAACCCCGTGATTTATTCAGCGAATTTGAGGGTAAATATACAACTACTCTGCCAAGTGGTGATGTGAAATACCATATGGGTTTCACTTCTGATCTGGCTACCGGTAACGGCCCTTTACACGTTTCACTGGCTTTCAATCCTTCTCATCTGGAAATTGTTAACCCTGTTGTTGAAGGGGCAGTACGTGCGCGGCAGAAACGCCGTGGTGAATCCGGTCGTAATGCGGTATTGCCGGTATTGATTCATGGTGATTCTGCATTTATTGGTCTGGGTGTCAATCAGGCTAATTTCAATCTGTCACAAACCCGCGGCTATACTACTGGCGGTACTATCCATATTGTTATCAATAATCAGATTGGTTTTACGACTTCTGATTTACGTGACACTCGTTCTACAGTTTACTGCACAGATCTGGCTAAAATGGTTGATGCGCCGATTTTCCATGTGAACGGTGATGATCCTGAAGCTGTTAGCTATGTAATGGGTCTGGCAATGGATTACCGTAAGTCTTTCGGTAAAGACGTGGTGGTGGATATTGTCTGCTTCCGTAAACTGGGTCACAACGAGGGTGATGATCCGATGCTGACTCAGCCAATGATGTATAACAAAATTCATCAGCATCCGGGCACCCGTTCTCTGTATTCTGATCGTCTGGTAAGTGAAAATGTCATTACCAAAGAACAGGCTGAGGGACTGATTCAGGCTTACCGTGATGCACTGGATAAAGGTGAGCATGTTGAGCAGACTACTCTGACTGATTATAACCATAAGTATGCAGTAGACTGGACACCTTATATGGGTACCCACTGGAATCATCCGGTTGAAACCGGTATTCCTGCTGCTGATATTAAACGTCTTGCTGAAAAATTTACTGCATTGCCGGAAGGGTTTACTCCGCATAATACGGTGAAAAAAATGCTGGCCGGTCGTATGGCGATGGCAGAAGGTACGCAGCCGGTAGACTGGGGTATGGCAGAAACTCTGGCTTATGCCAGTCTGGTAACTAATGGTAATGGTGTACGCATTTCCGGCGAGGACTCCGGTCGTGGTACTTTCTCACACCGTCATGCAGTACTGCACGATCAGAAACGTGAAAAAAGTGATGCCGGTGCTTATGTACCATTGCGTAATCTGAGCGAAAATCAGGCTTCTTTCTTAGTAATTGATTCTATTCTGAATGAAGAAGCTGTATTGGCTTATGAATACGGATTTGCCTGCAGTGCGCCTGACCAGCTGGTTATCTGGGAAGGGCAGTTTGGCGACTTTGCTAATGGTGCTCAGGTTGCCATTGACCAGTTTGTCACTTCCGGTGAAACCAAATGGGGACGTTTATGCGGTCTGACGGTCATTCTGCCGCATGGTTACGATGGTCAGGGTCCGGAACACTCTTCTGGTCGTCTGGAACGCTGGTTGCAATTATGCTCTGAAGAGAATATTCAGGTTGTCATGCCGTCTGAGGCTTCTCAGATGTTCCACCTGCTGCGCCGTCAGGTATTACGTCCATACCGTAAACCACTGGTTATTTTCATGTCTAAACGTCTGCTGCGCTTTAATGAATCCATGAGCCAGCTCAGTGACTTTACTGAAGGCCACACTTTCCGCCCGGTTATCGGCGATCAGGTTGAAGGTAATGAAAATAGTGTTAAGCGTGTGATTTTGTGTGCCGGACAGGTTTACTACGATATCAATAAAGCACGTCTTGAACGTGATCTGGGTAAAGACATTGCGATTATCCGCGTAGAACAGTTATATCCGTTCCCGTACGAACAGCTGGCTGCTGAACTGAGCCGTTATCCTAATGCAACTGAAATTCTTTGGGCTCAGGAAGAACCGAGAAATCAGGGTGCCTGGTTCCAGATTCGCCATCGCATTGAAAAGATTGCTGGTAGCAAGCAAAAGGTTATTTTTGCAGGCCGTCCGGCTAGTGCCTCACCAGCAGTGGGTTACATGAGTAAACACGTTGCCCAGCTTAAACAGCTGGTTGATGATGCGTTGGACTTGAAGTAATCCGAATCTGTTATGAATAACTGGCCACTGTAGTGGTGGCCGATACCCTTTTTTTAGGAGTAATCCATGATTATTGATGTAACCGTTCCTATGCTTCCGGAAAGTGTGACCGAAGCTACCCTGATGACCTGGAATAAAAAAGTGGGTGATTTCGTACAGCGTGACGAAAACCTGATTGATCTGGAAACAGATAAAGTTGTACTGGAATTACCGGCTCAGCAGGCAGGTAAACTGGTTGAAATCATTGAAGCAGATGGTGCTACCGTAACTGCCGGTCAGTTACTGGCAAAAATCGATACTTCAGCTACTGTAGAAGCCGCAGCTCCGGCAGCAGCCGCTGCTGAAACTGCTCCGGCAGCTGCTGCAACTCAGACTGCCGCTCCGGCTAATCAGTCTCAGGCTGGTGTTGCCATGCCTGCTGCTGCCAAACTGGCTGCAGAAAAAGGTGTGAATACTGCTAATATTCAGGGTTCAGGCCGTGACGGACGTGTACTTAAAGAAGATGTTGCCGCTGCAGCTTCAGCTCTGGCTGCTGCTCCGGTTATGGCGACCAGCAAAGCCTCTGCACCTTCTACAGCCGGTGAACGTGTGGAACAACGTGTACCTATGTCACGTCTGCGTTCTCGTGTTGCTGAGCGTTTATTACAGTCACAGCACGAAAATGCTATTCTGACAACATTTAATGAAGTGAACATGAAGCCGGTTATGGATTTACGTAACCGTTATAAAGAACAGTTCCAGAAAGAGTATGGCGTTAAACTGGGCTTTATGTCTTTCTTTGTTAAAGCTGCTGTTGCCGCATTGAAAAAATATCCGGTTGTTAATGCTTCTATTGATGGTACTGATGTTGTATACCATGGTTATTTTGATATTGGTATCGCAATTGGCAGCCCGCGCGGTCTGGTAGTACCGATTCTGCGTGATGCAGATCAGATGAGCATAGCCGATATCGAACAGGCTATTCATGATTATGCAGTTAAAGCGAAAGACGGCAAGCTGGCACTCGAAGACCTGACTGGTGGTACCTTCAGTATTACTAATGGCGGGACTTTCGGTTCTATGATGTCTACACCGATTATTAATCCGCCTCAATCTGCTATTTTAGGCATGCATGCGACTAAGGAACGTGCAGTAGTAGAAAATGGTCAGGTTGTTGTACGTCCGATGATGTATCTGGCTCTTTCTTACGACCACCGTTTGATTGATGGACGTGAAGCCGTACTGACTCTGGTAGCGATTAAGGATGCTCTGGAAGATCCTGCCCGTCTGTTGCTTGAACTGTAAGCAAATAAACTGGCTGCTATAGTTAGTATTTTTATCTGGCAGGCAATAATAACAACCGTAATGATGGCCGCCACACATTATCAAATGGCGTTTGTGCCGCATTACGGTTTATTTTATCAGTCAGAAATATTCATGATTGAAAGGAATTTTAATGTCTCAATTTGACGTTGTGGTAATTGGTGCAGGTCCTGGTGGTTATGTCGCTGCTATTCGTGCAGCTGAACTGGGTTTTAAAACTGCTTGTATTGATGCCGGCTTGAATAAACAGGGTGATGCACCGGCACTGGGCGGTACCTGTCTGAATGTTGGCTGTATTCCTTCTAAAGCTTTATTACAGACCAGTGAAAATTACCATGCAGCGCAAACTGAATTTGCCGAACATGGTATTGATGTTCAGGTTAAAGGCTTTGATGCCAGAAAAATGATTGAACGTAAAGATGCCATTGTAAGTAAACTGACTAATGGTATTGGTTTTCTGTTTAAAAAAGATAAAGTAGAAAGTATTTTTGGCCGGGGTTCTCTGCAAGGGCAGGCTGATGGTTTATGGCAGATTGAAGTTGATACTAATGGTAACAAGCAACAGATAACTGCCAAACATGTAATTGTGGCGACAGGATCTTTACCTCGCCCGCTGCCTTTAACTGAAATTGACAATGTTAATGTACTGGATAATGAAGGTGCGCTGAATCTTGAAGCGGTACCAACTAAACTGGGCATGATTGGTTCCGGTGTTATCGGGCTTGAAATGGGTTCAGTTTGGAATCGTCTCGGTTCTGAGGTGACTATTCTGGAAGCAATGCCGTCCTTCCTTGCTGCAGCTGATCAGCAGGTAGCGAAGGAAGCTTTCAAAATTTTCACTAAAGAACAAGGTCTTAATATTCACCTTGGCGTAATGGTTAAAGAAATTGTTAAAGGTGAAAACAATGTCACTGTTAAATATACAGTTGACGGTGAAGAAAAGACTGAAACTTTTGATAAACTGGTTATTGCTATCGGACGTATTCCTAATACTAACGGTCTGAATGCTGAAGGTGTTGGTCTGCAGAAAGATGAACGTGGCTTTATTGTCGTTGATGATGAATGCCGCACCAGTTTGCCAAATGTCTGGGCAATTGGTGACGTGGTTCGTGGTCCGATGTTGGCGCATAAAGCTTCCGCTGAAGGCGTGGCTGTGGCTGAACGAATTGCCGGTCAGAAACCTTTTGTAGATATGAACACTATTCCTGCGGCTATGTATACTCATCCGGAAATTGCATGGGTTGGCCAGACCGAAGAACAGCTAAAAGCTGCCGGTGTAAAATACAAAAAAGGTCAGTCCAGCTTTGCTGCCAACGGCCGCGCCCTGGGTATGGGTCAGGCTAAGGGATTTGTGAAAATTCTGGCTGATGCAGATACTGATCGTGTACTGGGTGTGCATATTATTGGCCCCGTTGCATCAGAACTGATTGCTGAAGCAGTTATGGCAATGGACTTCAAAGCTTCCAGCGAAGATATTACCCGAATTGTTCACGCTCATCCGACTTTATCTGAAGTGACCCATGAAGCAGCATCTTCAGTTAAATAAGTTTTAAATAATATTCAAAAACAGCCCGTATCCATGAGGATACGGGTTTTTTAGTGGATTATTTTGCATTGCTTGATTTATCTATTTGTACTATCTATTTGTATTATATAATTATTTTTGTGGGTTTTTGTTTTGTTTTATTGTAATATCTGTAATATTGCTATTTTATTCATTAGAAAAAACTAAATCAGGGAAGAAATATGGCGCATAATTACAGTATTTTTCATGTTGAAGAACCGTTCAATGAGCTATCTGCGGGTGCTTTAGCTCAGAAGGACTATTATTATTATAATCAGTTAAGAACATGGAAATTTAAGGATGAACTTTTTCCTTTTAATGATATACATCATAAAAAATATGATGTCCGTGACGGTAGCGACTGGGACAGTGTGTTAAAACCTCGTATTAAAGAGCGTCTGGACAAAGCTGATAATATAATTTTGTTTTTGAGTGAAAATACTTTTCAGTCAAGAGGGGTAAAAGAAGAATTGGAGTATGGTATAGGATATCTGAAATTACCGGTTATTGTGCTGTATGCAGACATACAGGATAAAAAACTTATGATGGTAGAGGGTAAAAAAGACATGAGTTTTAAGGTACATTATTTTATAAATAAATTACCCTTATTCAAACAATTGAAATCGCAAGTTCCTGTGTTGCATGTACCGCTAAATAAAGAAATGGTATCTAAAGCCTTAAAGAAAAATAATTTTGTTAAAAATAGTCATCTTAGTCCGAATAATTATATGCTAAATGATTAAAATATAATTATTTTTAATCGTTATAAATTTTAATGTATTTTAGAATCTGAATATTATTACCTATTAAGGTTAAAGAATTATTCCTGCCAGTGTTTTTTTATTTTATCAAGTGCTCTGCGATCACGTTTGGTGGGTCTGCCGTCCGGATATGCAGCAGTTATCTGACTTGCCTGATTTAAAGCCTTGATCTCTTCACGCTTAGCGATGCTATTGTTGTCTTCGCTATAAAGTAAACGGGCTTCAGGAGCCGGGCGGCGCATATGATTTAATCGTTTTACCTGAATTTTGTAAGGAAGAGAATTTAGAGTTAAATCAATGGTATCACCAATCTGAATATTCTTACTGTTTTTGACTTTGGCGCCGTTGACCTGTACCCGTCCCAGTTCAATGTGTTTTTGTGCCAGTGCGCGGGTTTTAAAGAATCTTGCAGCCCAAAGCCATTTATCCAGACGCATTGCTACTGTGCTGATATTGTTGCTGTTATTCATATAATTTATATATTCCTGCTTGTAATTTTTATTTATTTTAGTTGCTGATAATTGTTGGATTAAATAATTTAGCTTATTTAAAACAGATTTTGCGCGAAATGTATAAGTTTAATCCGGTTTAACAGAAATTTTGTCGGTTATATTGAAAACCTGACGTAAATAAGCCAGAAAAGTGCTGTTGTCTGTCATGGTTTTACCTGGCGAATCCGATATTTTGGCCACAGACTGACCATTACATTCAACAAGTTTTAATACGATATTCAACGGGGTTAAACCCATATCATTGGTAAAATTGGTGCCGATACCAAAGCTGGTTTTAAAACGGCTGTTAAAATGAATATATAAGTCCCACGCGCGTTGTAAATCCAGACTGTCGCTGAAAGTCAGCATTTTGGTACGGGTATCTATTTTGAGTTTCTGATAATGGGCATAGGCTTTTTCACCCCAGATATACGGATCACCGCTATCGTGGCGCAGTCCGTCAAATAATTTGGCAAAATACAGATCGAAATCACACAAAAATGCATCCATACCGACTACATCTGTTAAGGCAATACCCAAATCACCACGATACTCATGTACCCAGGCTTCCAGTGCCGCTTTTTGAAAATCACGTAACCGGACATCTAAAGCCTGAAAAGCCTGCAAAAATTCATGAGCCATAGTGCCAATCGGAATCAGATTGAGTTCTTTGGCGATATGTACGTTGCTGGTTCCTCTGAAAACGCCGGGTGCCGCCTCATGAAGAGTTTTAATCACATGCTTTTGCCATGAATAACGATAACGCCTCCGGGTGCCAAAATCGGAAACAACAAAAGGAGAGTTGTAATGATGCTGTTCATTAGCATAGTAATGAATCAGTTCAGCCTTTGCTTGCAGACGGCGCTCTCCCTCTGCCAGTATTTCCGGAGATTCCAGCCGATGAAAGTACAATTCGTTAACAATAGACAGCACAAATATTTCGAAAAACATTGCCTGAATAATCGGTCCTTCAATGCGGATATTCAGGTATTGATTATCATCTACAGATGTTTTGATAAAACGCCGTTTTAGTTGAAACAGCTCCATATAGTCGACGAAATCACTTTTAATAAAGCGCAGGCTGCGCAAATATTGCAATTCATCTTCAGTGAATTTCATCTGGCATAGCCGGTCAAGCTCCCAGTCAAGTTCTTCTAAAATTTCACCAAGCGGGTAGGCTGTTTCATGATTGTTACGGCAACGAAACTCATAGACACCGGTTGCCTGAGGGAATTGATGCAATACTACCTGAAGCATAGTGAATTTATATAAATCTGTATCCAGTAAAGACTGGATAATGGGCGGACGGTTGGTATCTATGGTCATATTGCTGGAGCAATTCATAAAAGTAATTGATATGTACTATGCGGAAATAGATGTACTGAATTCTGTTTCAGAATTGTTACAGAGTTTTTATCCGCATTTCAAAATTTGAGCTCATTCATTTAACAATCCTCATTTATTCGGGGCTAAACTTTCCGCTCCTGTTTCATTTGAGAAATGGGTTTTATCAGCATAGTTGTAATCTTTACCCGGCTGCTGTGCAGTTCGTTTGAATAACTGTAACATGATTTATTATTACAGTTGCGTTGCTTGAATATAATTTACTATCAGTATTGTTTCTGATCTGCTTTGGATTTGCTTAAACTGGGATTGAACTTAATTTCATGTTCAGCCGAGATTTAATACTGTTTACTTTTGAAAAGCTTTTTATCAGTTAGCCACTGCCGGCATTTGCAGATGTGCCCGTGCAAAAGCAATGGGTTTATCTGACTGATCCTGCCACATAGTTGCAGTAACATGTGAAATGCGCTTTCCGGCATGCATAATTTCACATTGTGCATAACTGTCTACAGGTTTACCGCTTAATAAATAATCCGTTGAGTAGTCAATAATCCGGGCAGATTCTTGCAGGTTTTGCTGCTCCATCAGATATAAGCCGATACAACTCTGTAAAAAGCCGCCAATCAGCCCTCCATGCAGTGCAGGCAGGAAAATGTTACCAATATTTTGTCTGGCAAAAGGCAAGCTGTACAGACGTTTATTAAGACTATCCGTACCAATTTGCAGATTAATTGCTGCACAGTACGGTATGCGCTGATGAGCTTGAATAGTCAGCTGTTCATCCGGTTGAAAAATTGTTGAGTTCATTTTGCCTGCTCCTGTTGCAGATACGCCTGTAATGCTTGCTGTTCTGCTTGGGTTAACGGGTTATGAATAAAAGTAGACATTCCCAGTGCAAATGGCCGGGTTTCATCATTTTGAAAGCAGTGGCTGCGGATAAAGGCAATTGAACCTTCCTGCCGGTAACAGTGTGCACGTACATGTATAGGCTGATCAGGCACTGGCTGCATCAGATAATCTATGCGCATATCCAGTGTAGCAGTCGTTTCAAACTGTTGAAACAATGCTGCTAATGTACAGGCGGAAGCCATATCTACCAGAGTAGTAATAATGCCGCCATGAATATTGCCGGTTTTCGGACTTTCCAGCAATTCGTCGCGCCAGTCTACCGAAATAACAGGTTCATCAGAACTACTGTCACCGTAGATTTTTAACCAGCGGCAATGCGGAATATTTAAGTAATGATTAAACAGAGTTTGAAATAATACAGGGTTAGCAGGCATAAGATTATCCTGATTGGAATATTAACTGTTATATTAGGGTTTTTTACAGTTATTGTCACTAGAATGCTGGTTTTTTAATCAATTCTTGATTGTTGCCGGATTCGATACCGGCAGTCTGGATAGAGATCGGATCTCCGGTACTATGCTGGGTAATAAATACAAGCCCTTCTTTGGCCAGTTCCAGTAATGCTATGAAGGTGGTGACAACCAATGCCATACTGTCGTTATGCTTAAAGAGTTCTGTGAAATAACAGTGCTGCCGAGTTTGCAGGAAGCGCAGGACAACGGTCATCTGGGCGCGTACTGATAATGTTTCTTTGACCACATTATGGCTACGATTGTGCTGAGAGCGGGCAAGAATCGCCAGCCATGCCCGGGATAAATCAGCTACTTGTACATGCGGTGGTTGCGTTACGGCTACCAGTTCAACTGGTAACCATGCCCAGCCGAAATCACGTCCGGCACGCGGTAAAGCATCCAGTCCGGCTGCAGCCAGCTTCATTTGCTCATAGGCAAGCAGACGGCGTACCAATTCAGCACGCGGATCGGCTAATTCTTCTTCGCTGGCGGGCGGAGCAGGGAGAAGTAAACGGGTTTTAATTTCAATCAGCACCGCAGCCATTAGCAAATATTCAGCGGTTAAATCCAGCTCATGCTGTTGCATCTGATGAATATAGGATAGATACTGCTCAGTAACAGTAAGCATAGGAATATCCAGTACATCAATATTTTGCTTACGAATCAGATACAGTAATAAATCCAGCGGACCTTCAAAGCTTTGTAATACCACTTGAAGTGCATCCGGGGGAATAAACAGATCCTGTGGAATTTCGGTAACAGGCTGCCCGAAAAGCATAGCAACGGTTTTATCCGCTATACTTTCTTTACTCATGTTATGGTTCAGTGTTTGCACAGATATTCCAGACAAGCCTGAGCACAGCGCAAACCGAAGCTGGCTGTTACTACCATAGAGGCACCATAACCGGCGCAGGAAAGACCTTGCGGAGCAGTTTGTTCTGTTAGGCAGATACCGGACTGAGGCAGAGTTATAGTCTCGCTGGAATAAATACAGGGGATGTGCATTTTATCTGCCGGCTGACGGCTAAAACCATAGTGTTTACGTAATGTATAACGCATATTTGCCAGCATGCGGTCATGGGTTACTCTGCTTAAATCAGCGCATTGAATCAAACCGGCATTTTTTTGTCCGCCTGCTCCACCGGAAACAATAAAAGGCTGGTTTCGGGAGGTAAAAAATGCAGCCATGGCCGCTTTTACGCGTACCTGATCAATAGCATCTATTACGAAATCAAACGGCCGGCTGAATATTTGTTCGATATTATCTGCTTCCACAAAATCTTCAATGCAGTTAACCTGACAATCTGGATTAATATCAGCAATACGTTCGGCCAGAGCTTCGACTTTGGGTTTGCCAATCAGGCTGATTAAGGCCGGAAGCTGGCGATTGATATTTGATTCGGCTACATTATCCAGATCAATCAGGGTAAGATAACCAATACCACTTCGTGCCAGAGCTTCTACTGCCCATGAGCCGACGCCGCCCACTCCGACTATACACACATGAGCCGAGGCAAAACGCTGTAGACAATCTTCACCGTACAGTCTGGCAATGCCGCCGAAGCGACGTTGATAATTTGTAGAAAAAGTGAGTATTTGCGACACGTAAATTAAATCCGTAAAGCTGTTTTGTACTGGTAGTGGTATTATACTGTATCTGCCATGTGATTCGAATTGCTAAAAAGATAGGAGGGTTTCATGTATAAACATTTACTGGTAGCGGTAGATGGCAGCCATACTTCGGAAAATGCTTTAGATCATGCTATTGGTCTGGCTAAGGGTGAGGATGCAGAATTAACTGTCGTGAATGTTGCCAATCCGACTGAATATATGGCTTTGGCTCCTGAGTTTCTCCAGCATGAAAGTTATGAAGCTGCTGCGTTGTCAGAAGGCAATACTGTACTGGATGCAGCAATCGAAAAAGCAAAAGCAGCTTTACCGGAAAATAAAGTTCACCGGCATTTGCTGATTGCCAATAAAGGGGCAAGAGAAATGGCTCAGATGCTGGTTGATTACGCTGACGGACATGGCAGTGATCTGATTATTCTCGGTACTCACGGACGCAGTGGTCTGATGCATTTATTAATGGGTAGTTTTGCCGAAACTGTCATGCGTGAAACTAATCTGCCGTTACTGATTATTCGCAGTGAATCCAAAAGTGAAGGATAAATAGTTTGATTTTATAAGTTAAGTATAAAGTCACAGCTGAAAAATAAAGCTGAATCCGTAACAAATCGGGTTCAGCTTTTTAGCTATTTATCTGAATTGCATTAACCGCATAATAACTTAAAAGTATTCTGGCAATTTAGCGAATATATTTTTTATGAATGTCTCTGAATAGCGGGTTATTGGCACTACCCAGCCATTCAAATGCAATCATCTCACGGCTGACAATTTCACAACCAGCCGCCTGCATTCGTGCCAGACCTAATTTAACATCTTCCGGTTTGCGAGAGCTGACAGCATCAGCAACCACAAAAACCTCATAGCCATGTGCGCGCAGATCCAGGGCTGTTTGCAGCACACAGATATGAGCTTCAATGCCGGATATGATGATTTGGTTAGCCTGTTGCAGGCTGTCTTCATTCAGCACACCGGCAGCATATACAGAAAAACTTTGTTTCTGAACGATTCTTGCTTGTGGTGCAGCAGTGATGATTTCTTCACGAGTTGCACCGATTTTATCAACACAATGCTCACTGATTAGGGTAGGAATCGCCATATCATGCGCCAGACCGGCCAGCCAGATATTATTGGCCAGCAATTCTTCAGTGTTGTTTAAAGCAGGCAACAGGCGTGTTTGTAAATCAATCATTAATACTGCGGAACGTTTACTGTCTAACAACATAATGTGCTTTCAGAAAGGTTAAATAATTTGCATGTAAATTATGCAGTATTTATATGTAGCTTAAGGTAAACACAGGTTAATCAGAGCAATGATGCTCACTGGCTGTATTAGCGGGCGGGAACGGTACCCATGCGTTCTGTCAGGGTGGTTCTGGGTTCACCAAACAGATTGGCGTAATAAGTTGTATTGGCCATTACATTTTTAACATAAGTTCGCGTTTCATCGAAAGGTATCGTTTCCGCATAAATTGCTCCTTCAAGAGGCGTATTGGCCTGCCAGCGACGAGCACGTCCGGGGCCGGCATTGTAGCCGGCTGTAGCCAGTACTTCATCGGCAAATTGTTTACGTACGCTACTCATATACCATGTACCCATGCGAATGTTTCCGCTCATGGTATACAGCTCACTGCTGTCCATGCCCAGACGTTTGGCTATATCACGGGCTGTAGCTGGCATGACCTGCATCAGTCCGGTCGCGCCAACACTGGATCGTGCACCTATCATAAAACGGCTTTCCTGCCGGATTAAGCCATACACCCAGGCAGGATCTATGCCGACTTGCTGAGCAAACGGAACAGTCAGTTCTTTAAATGGTGCCGGATAGCGCAATTCATAATTAAGCTGGTTATCAGCCCGGTCTGCACTATAGATACTCATTTCATAAAAACCATTGTTTTCGGCTAATGTTGCGGCAGCAATTAAGGTGTCATCATTGAAATTACGTGTCGCATAGCGCCATTCCTGCTGAGCCTGACGCCGCATTGTCCAGTTGTTTTCAGCCTGTGCAGTTTTAAATAAAGTCAGGGAGCGGTCAATATTGCCATCGGTTGCTATTTTGCTTTGAATTTGCTGGCTACTTTTAGCAACAGTGTTTTGAACACTTGCTTTGTTCCCGAGTGCTTCTTTTGCAAGCAGAGAGTAAAAGTTGTGTCCGCGTTTGGCAGTTTGTTCGAATATTTCCCGTGCCTGATTATTTTGCCCTAAAGCACGGTAGCTGCGTGCCAGCCAGTACTGCCATGTAACTTGTTGCTGCAAAGCTTCCGGCATGCTGCGAATAATATTATTCAGTTTCTGCCAGCGTTGTAAACGCAGCGCAGAACGGGCATACCATTCCCACATTTCATTATTCATCTGAGCCGGATCGGCACGGTCGAAATATGTCAGTGCATTTATAGAATTCAAACTATAAGCCTGCGCCAATCCCAATTGCCCCCAGCCAAAACCGATTTGTTCTTTAGTCAGACTGGCTGATATTTGCATTAATGTGTTTGCAGCACTGTCTTTACTGCGGTTTTCTTTATTGGTTACCTGATATAACAAAGCTTCCTGTGCGCCCTGACTGTTTCCTGCGCTGGCATTCAACGGATCAGGTAAAGGACTGCCCAAAGCCTGAGCCAGATTACGTGCATTTGTAATTTGATTCAGTGCAAGCAGATAACGTACACGCCGCCAGCCATTTTGTGCATTAATTTGCTGGCTGGCAGCAGCTTGTACAAGCAGGCGATTACATCCTGTCGGCAGATTACCCGTTTCCTGACTCAGACTGGCGATCAGGCTGGAATCACTTTCTATACCACCTTGTACCGCATAGCAACGGGTTTCCATATCACGGGCATTTTTATCCAGTAAAGCATATTGCTGACGAAAAACAGCCCAGTTTCCCCTTTTTCCCAATTGCTGTAACCAGTTATTACGAATACTGTTACTCATTGCACTGTCCGGCTGACGGGCCAGGAATTGAGCAGGTAAAACATCATCTCCGTCTTTAACTGCCTTAAGGGCATTCTGATATTGCTGGAAGCTGCTAATAATTTTATCTGGTGTTTCGCTAGCCTGAGTCCCCGGCAGAACCGCATTACCTGTATTAGTATTGATTGGCTGGACAGCTACTTCATGCTGATTGCTGCATGCTGTTATTAAAAGCACAGTACCAGAAATCAGACGATGCCGTTGAACTAATAATTTTGATTTCAGCATCATTAAATGTTTTATCAATTTTTTTCCTTCACTTTTTCTCATAATGTAATTTATTTTTTCCAGTAAGCTGGCGTAAAGAGTATAAAAACAGTAAAAATTTCCAGACGACCAAGTAGCATAATCATAATACATAACCACTTTTGAATGTCTGAAAGAAAAGCAAAATTATTGGCCGGTCCTACAGCACCCAGTCCGGGGCCGGCATTAGTAATACAGCTTATGGCAGCGGTAAGTGCAGACAGAAAATCCAGTCCGCTGATCATCAGTGCAAAGCTGAATAAAATAATAGTTAGCACATATACAAATACAAAGGCCATTACTGTCAGTGCACGCCGGTCAGGAATATTGCTGCCGTTTATTTTAACCATACTGACAGCATTTGGATGCAGCATCAGCAGCATTTCTCTCAGACTGAATTTAAATAATACAATAGCTCGTACCGTTTTGATACCGCCACCGGCTGAACCGCCATTAGACAGTATATTGGACAGAAAAAACATCCATAATGAAGCAATTAAAGGCCATTTAGCAAAATCGGTATTTGAGTAACCGTTTGCCAGCCCGATTGAAATCAGATTGAAACTGGTGTAGCGAAATGCTTCTGAAAAAGAATAAAAGCTATGCCACCACAGATACAGGCTGATACCGACAATGCTGAATAAGAGTACACATAATAAAACTCTTACCTCTTCATCACGCCAGTAATAACGTAATGAGCCTTTCTGTAATGCATTAAAATGATTACTGAAATTGATTGCGCCTAATAAGGTAGCAATACTAAGAATTATTTCAATCGGAACGGAATGAAAATAGGAAATACTGTTGTCGTGGGTAGAAAATCCGCCCAGTGAAAAAGCGGACATGGCATGACAGACAGCATCAAACCAACTCATTCCGGCCAGACGCAACGCCAGTAAAGCGACTATAGTAAATAAAACATAGACACCCCATAAACGTTTAGCCGTTTCAGAAATACGCGGTGCCATCTTACTGTCTTTATTTACACCGGGTATTTCTGCTTTAAATAGCTGTGTACCTCCTACTCCTAGCATTGGCATCACCGCAACAGCCAGTACAATAATACCCATGCCACCCAGCCAGTTAAGCATGTGGCGCCAGAAATTCAATGATGGCGCAAGTGAATCCAGACTGGTAATAATGGTAGCACCGGTAGTAGTCAGCCCTGAAATAGCTTCAAAATAGGCGTTAGTAAAGCCTAGTCCGGGTAAATAAATATAAAAGGGCAGACAGGCGATCAGCGCAAAGCCAATCCACAGCATAAATACAAGTGTATAACCATCACGCGGTCGCAATTCACGGTTATAGCGCATGGTTAATAACCATGCCACTATACATACACTCATGCAAATGCCGGCAGTAAAAGCAAAGGCTGGAAACACATGATCCATATAGATTAAAGAAACAATCGTCGGAGCAAGCAGTAACAAGGAAAACAGAAAACCGGTTTTAGCCACAATATGTGCCGTAGGCGCAATTTTATTTAGAAAACCTGATTCCTTGTGATGCAAAACAAAGCGATTGGTAAAATGGCTCATAGTCTGGCAGCCTTAAGCAAAAAAGCCCAGTTTGACCTGAATCATTTTTTCCAGATCCTGAACAGCCTTACGCCGAGCGATAAAAAATATAACATGATCTCCATCTGCGAGAACTGTATCCTGATGATACATAATTAATTTTTCATTGCGAATGACTGCGCCAAAATAACAGCCGGCTGGCAGTCGCAGCTGAGTCATGGTACGACCGATTAACTTAGATGTATGGCGATCTCCGTGCAGCACTACTTCAATCGCTTCTGCAGAACCGCGGCGTAGCGGATAAACTGCCATAATATCGCCCAGATGGACATGAGTCAGGATAGAACCAATCGTAATTAAATGCGGAGATATCACAATATCAATGGCACTTCCCTGCAATAAATCAACGTAGCTGGAGCGATTAATAATCGCCATTACTCTTTTCGCACCGAGATTTTTAGCCAGCATTGCCGACATGATATTATTTTCATCATCGTTAGTAAGTGCACAGAACACATCTATTTCATCGATATATTCGTTTTCCAGCAGACTTTCGTCTGATCCATTGCCTACCAGCACAAGAGTATTGTTCAGGTTTTCCGCCAGCCATTCGGCACGGTTTTGTTTCCGTTCAATAATCTTGATATCCAGCTGAGTTTCCAGTTGTCTGGCAACACGATAGCCAATATTTCCGCCACCGGCAATCATAATCCTGCGAGTGCGTTTGTTAATCGGGCGCAGCTCACGCATGATGTTTTCAAGATAGGCTGTGGGTGTAAGAACAAAAACCTCATCATCTTCCTGTATGACTGTACTTCCGGTGGGAACGAGCAGATGATTATTGCGGTAGATAGCACAAATCTGACAATCTACACCTTCTTCCAAATGCTGTTTCAGGTTACTGATAGGCTGATTGACCAGCATACCGCCATTCTGAGCACGAATTACCAGTAAACGAATTTTATCGTGTGCAAATCGCAGAATTTGCAGTGCACTGGAATGTAGTAATAAATTGACAATTTGCTCTGTTACCAGTTGCTCCGGACTAATGGCTTCAGTGATGTTGAATAAATCCAGACTGGTTTTATAATTATTATTACCGGTTTCGAATTCAACAAAATCGCTGTAGCGAATCCGGGCTATACGGTTAGGTGTATTGAATAGAGCATAGGCAATCCGGCAGGCTGCCATATTGGTTTCATCATTCTGAGTTAATGCTAATATCATGTCTGCATCTTGTGCACCGGCTGCGGACAATACAGAAGGCCAGGCACCATTGCCTACAATAGTTTGTACGTCAAGGCGTTGGTTAATTTGCTGCAAGGCACTCTCATTGATATCAATAATAGTGACATCATTATTGGTCATTCTGGCCAGATTACTGGCAATAGTTGAACCAACCTGCCCGCAACCGAGTATCAGGATTTTCACGTTATTTACATCACCTCAGTGGTACCTTCATTATTGTAGCCTTTGTGCTGAATGGTGGAAATATTGGTGTAAAACTACGACACTTATGTTAATTGAATATTAAAGATAGCAGAAAATCCAAATAGATTTAAAACTGATAAGAATAATATTTAAATAATTGAATCTATGTATTAATAATAATTCAGACGAACACGGATGGCGGTTGAAAATTGCAGTATGGAATACTTCAATGTATTATTAAGTTAAATTAATCATATGTAAATTAATGTAATACAATACAATAAAACCCATTATTACATTTTTAGCTAAATGTAAGGCATTTAAAAGTGTTAATTTTCAATTTACTTTTATACTTGGATAAATTATGAATTTAATCAGGCTTAAACCGAAATTAATTACTCTGGCATCTGTTTTAATGGCTTTGAGTGGTTGCGCTCAGGTTGCAGAAGTAATGGGTTATGATACTCAGACATTAAATGCCGCTGCTGCCAAAAGTTATACTCAGATGATGGGGGAGGCTAAAGCCAAAGGTGAAATTGAAACCAATACTCCTGTTGCGAAGCGTGTACATACAATATTTCAGCGATTAGTACCTTATGCTAATGAAGCTAATCAGACAGGCGTACCATTTGACTGGCAGCTTAATGTAATTAATAGTGAAATACCAAATGCCTTTGCAATGCCGGGTGGAAAAATGGTGGTTTATACCGGTATTGTTAATCGTCTGAATCTGAGTGATGATGAAATTGCGGCAATTATTGGTCACGAAATGACGCATGCTCTTCAGGAGCACAGCAAAAAAGCTGCCGGTCAGCAAATTCTGACTAGTGTTGCTCTTGAAATAGGTAGTTCTGCTTTACAGTCAAAAACAGGTGCCAGTGCCAACAATGTAGGCATTTATAAAGATGTTTTAAATCAGTTTGGGCTGACTCTGCCTTTCTCACGTCATCAGGAAAGTCTGGCAGATGCCGGCGGGCTGAAACTAATGGCACAGGCCGGATATGATCCGCATGCAGCCATTACGGTATGGGAAAAAATGAATAAAGTTATGGGTAACAACCGTGGCACAAGCTTACTCTCTACTCACCCGAGCAATGATGCCCGTATTAATGCACTGAAGAAAATGCTGCCAGAGGTATTACCTGTTTATGAACAGGCCAGACAAAATAATTTAGCAATAAAGACACAGTCTGTTACTGCACAGAATATTCAGGGAGCCAATAATTTCCGCAAAGGAACGGTTAAAAAGAAAAAGCGTTCCTGAAACAAACTGATCAGGATGTAATTTTTATCCTAATTCCTGTTTTTGTTTTTAGTGCAGCCTGTCTGAGGCTGCTTTTATTTTAATCTTTACATTTTCTTATCCTGACTACATTCGACTACAAATTGTTTCAATTGTCCCTGTTTTCGGTTATCATTCAGCTTATTGCATTGGGAATGCATAATAAATTTACAAGAAAAATTTAAAAAACCATTACATTAAGGACATTCAAGATGTTAGAAGCCTACCGCGCAGCCGCTGCTGAACGCGAAGCACTGGGTATTCCGCCATTGCCGCTTACAGCTAAGCAGACAGAAGAGTTGGTTGAATTGCTGAAAAATCCTCCCAAAGGAGAAGAAAAATTTCTGGTTGAGCTGCTGTCGCATCGTGTACCGCCAGGTGTAGATGATGCATCTAAAGTAAAAGCATCCTTTCTGGGCGCAGTTGCAGAGAAAACTGTTACCAGTCCGTTAATTACACCGACTTTCGCCGTAGAATTGCTGGGTACCATGCTGGGTGGATATAACGTCCGGCCTTTAATAGAATTTCTTGATAATGAAGAATTGGCTTCTACTGCAGCCAATGCCTTAAAACATACCTTACTGATGTTTGATGCATTCCATGATGTAGAAGAAAAAATGCGTGCTGGTAATCAGTATGCAAAGGAAGTCATTGAATCATGGGCTAATGCAGAATGGTTTACTGCGCGTGAAAAAGTACCGGAAAAAATCACGGTTACCGTATTTAAAGTGGTAGGTGAAACCAATACCGATGATTTATCACCTGCACCTGATGCGTGGAGCCGTCCGGATATTCCTTTGCATGCACTGGCTATGCTTAAAAATCCGCGTGAAGGTATTCAACCCGATAAACCGGGTGAGGTAGGACCTATCAGACAACTGGCTGAACTTAAAGCTAAAGGTAATCTGGTTGCTTATGTAGGTGATGTAGTTGGTACAGGTTCGTCACGTAAATCAGCAACGAATTCCGTAATCTGGCATACCGGTAAAGATATCCCTTATGTACCGAATAAACGTTTCGGCGGCGTATGTCTTGGTGGCAAAATTGCTCCGATTTTCTTCAACACACAGGAAGACTCAGGTGCACTGCCTATAGAAGTTGATGTATCCAAATTGGAAATGGGCGATGTAGTTGATATTTTGCCTTATGAAGGCAAAATTATCAAAAACGGCGAAACAGTTGCTGAATTCGAATTGAAATCACAGGTAATTCTGGATGAAGTTCAGGCGGGTGGCCGTATTAATCTGATTATTGGTCGTAGTCTAACTGCTAAAGCCAGAGATGCATTAAATCTGGGGCATTCAGAAGTTTTCCGCTTGCCACAGTCTCCGGCGCCAAGCACAGCCGGCTTTACTCTGGCACAAAAAATGGTTGGCCGCGCTTGTGGTTTGCCGGAAGGTCAGGGTATTCGCCCGGGTACTTATTGTGAACCGCGCATGACTACAGTCGGTTCACAGGATACTACAGGCCCCATGACCCGTGACGAGCTGAAAGATCTGGCCTGTCTGGGATTTAGTGCGGATTTAGTGATGCAATCTTTCTGCCATACCGCCGCTTATCCGAAACCGGTTGATGTTAAAACCCATAAAGAATTGCCGGTATTCATGTCTTCACGCGGTGGTGTGGCACTGCGTCCGGGTGACGGCATTATTCATTCATGGCTGAACCGTATGCTGCTACCCGATATGGTAGGTACTGGCGGTGATTCACATACACGTTTTCCTCTGGGTATTTCATTTCCCGCAGGTTCCGGTCTGGTAGCTTTTGCTGCTGCAACCGGTGTTATGCCGCTGGATATGCCGGAGTCAGTACTGGTACGCTTCTCCGGTAAAATGCAGCCGGGTATTACTTTGCGTGATTTGGTTAATGCTATTCCCTTACAGGCTATCAAAGAGGGTTTACTTACCGTTGCCAAGGCAGGTAAAAAGAATATTTTCTCTGGCCGAATTCTGGAAATCGAAGGTTTACCGGATTTGAAAGTTGAACAGGCCTTTGAGCTCACAGATGCTTCTGCAGAGCGTTCAGCTGCCGGCTGTACGGTAAAACTGCACAAAGAACCTATTGAGGAGTATCTCAAATCCAATATCGTATTGCTGAAAAACATGATTGCCAATGGTTATCAGGATGCACGGACACTGAAACGCCGTATTGAAAAAATGGAGCAATGGCTGGCAGAACCGAAATTACTTGAAGCTGATGCAGATGCAGAATATGCTGCCATTATTGATATCAATATGGATGAGATTAAAGAGCCTATTCTAGCTTGCCCGAATGATCCGGATGATGTGAAAACCTTGTCTGACGTGGCCGGTACCCATATCGATGAAGTATTTATCGGTTCATGCATGACAAATATTGGTCATTATCGTGCCGCCTCAGCATTACTGGATGGTAAATCTGATCTGCCAGTCCGGCTGTGGGTAGCTCCTCCTACCAAGATGGATGCTAAAGAGCTGTCTGATGAAGGGTATTACGGTATTCTGGGCAGGGTAGGTGCGCGTATGGAAATGCCGGGTTGTTCTTTATGTATGGGTAATCAGGCACAGGCAAGAGAAGGATCAACTGTTGTTTCAACCTCTACCCGTAATTTTCCGAACCGACTGGGTAAAAATACCAAGGTATATCTGAGCTCAGCAGAACTGGCAGCCATCTGTTCAAAACTGGGACACATTCCGAATATCGATGAATATCGCGAAAATATTGCCATTATCAATGATAAAGGTATTGAAATTTATCGTTATATGAACTTCAATGAAATTCAGGAATATGTAGATGTAGCGGCTAAAGTAGATGCCTAAGATGTAACATATATACTGATTGCTTTATAAGAGGCTGCCGGTAACGGCAGCCTTTTTATTGGCTGAAAATTTTTAAGGCAATATCAAACCTGAATAAGTTTTCTGTTTGAGTAGTTGTCAAAATGTTAAGATTAAATAATTTTTCAGATTACTGTTATAATAATTGATAGCATTTTAGCAATAATATTAATATTTTAAGCCTATATCATATATATTTAGTACGCCTATATAAATATTAATTGTATCTATCCGCATATAAATTATTTAGGCTGGTCACAATTTTCATCTAAGATAACAAAGATAGTTTCTCATGACGAAGGATAATAAATGAATATCGCCTCTAGCATCACCGATTTAATTGGTAATACACCACTGGTACAGTTGAATCGTCTAAGTGCGGGTTTACCGGGTAAAGTTGTAGTCAAACTGGAATTTTTTAATCCGGGCAATAGTGTTAAGGATAGAATAGCAGCCAGTATGATTGATGCTGCAGAAAAGGCCGGTAAAATTCATTCTGATACAGTGATTGTAGAGCCGACAAGCGGTAATACCGGTATTGGGCTGGCTATGGTTTGCGCTGCACGCGGATATAAACTGATTATTACCATGCCGGAAACAATGAGTAAAGAACGGCGCATGTTATTGCGTGCTTTTGGCGCTGAGCTGGTATTAACGCCCGGAGCAGAAGGCATGTCTGGTGCCATTGCCCGTGCACAGGCTTTCGTTGATTCAGACCCGAAAAAATATTTTATGCCGCAACAGTTTGAAAATCCAGCTAATCCGGAGATTCACCGCGAAACTACTGCGCAGGAAATATGGCATGATACCGATGGAAAAATTGATATTTTCGTAGCTGGTGTGGGTACAGGAGGTACCATAACCGGGGTTGGGGAAGTATTGAAAGAGAAAAAACCTGAAGTAGAAATTTATGCAGTTGAACCCGAAGCTTCTCCGGTATTGTCCGGTGGTTGCAAGGGGCCGCACCCGATTCAGGGTATTGGCGCGGGTTTCATCCCCAAAACTCTGAATACCAAAATATATGATGGTATTATTGAAGTGCCAAACGAAGTTTGTTTTGATACCGCTCGTGACATGGCATCTAAAGAAGGTATTCTGGTCGGTATATCTTCCGGTGCTGCCGTATGGGCTGGCCTGCAGCTTGCAGCTAAACCGGAAAACAAAAATAAATTGATTGTAGTTTTAATCCCTTCTTATGGTGAGCGTTATCTCTCTACACCACTATTTGCAGATCTAGCTTGATAATTTATTTGTCTGAATAATGCCGAACCAGAAAACAACTGGTTCGGTTTTTTATTACAGTCATGGCTGTGTTACAATTGTAAACGATATATGTACAGCCACACGCTTAAGCTAGCTGGCTTTTAATTTTGTTTTAAGCAATATTTTCAAGCAATATACTGAGTAAACAAATGATGAAAAAAACATTAGCATTATGTGTCGTTGCAGCCTTTTTGGGTGGTTGTTCATCTGTTAATAACCCTTTAACGGCTAAGAATAATAAAGAAGTTAAACCAGTACAGGTGGTAGATGGAACTGCAAATAACGAATTTCATTTAGCCAGCAGTCATTGGTCTGATGTGGCACGAATTCGGGATGAAGCTACCCGCCTGAGCTTTCAGGTTTCACAGGGAAGCATGACCAAAGTTCAGGCTGCGCAATTACTGGATCAGTTCCGCATTGCTCAGGTAGGACATAACATGGTAGATGATGACATGTATGCCATTTATTTACGCAGTGTGGTCGAAAGTCAGCAAGGTTCAATTGATACAGCCCAGTCGAAAGCATATATTCAGAATGCCTTATCAGGCTGGCAGCAGCGCTGGCCGGTAATGCGCTCCAAACCGGCTAATCCGGCATTCACTAATTTCCTGATGGAAGTAATGAATATGAAGCCACTTCAATAAATCATTTTATATAGCTAAATACCCTGCCAAAATAGTTTAGCAGGGTATTGTTTTATTCATAGATATAGTTTTATTTGATAGCATAAAAAAAGCAGCCTTTAAAAGACTGCCTGCTGTGAAAAAATGAACTTAATTACTTAATAAGTTAGGTGAGATTTTAGCAGCCTGAAATAAAGTAAATTCTAAATCAACAAGATCATAAACACAAAAAGGATCTGACTTCATAATGTTTTTGACTTCTTCAATTGAATCACTCATTACTATAATAATAGCACCAGTTTTATTGTCTAAAGGACCTGATGCTATAAACTTATTTTTAGCAAAATACTCATCTAAAAATTTATTATGTTCTTCAAATTTAGCTAGTAGTTCTTCCAGCGGTTTTTTGAATTTGAAAGTTACTATAATCATTAAGTACTCCTCGTATTTTAAATTATTGAAGTAAATCTTTAGCAGAATTTTTCAATGCCAGAAAATTTTGTTTATTCAAGTGAATCACTCATTACTATGCCGCGACGCTTTTAATGACTTCATATAAAGAATTTAACCAAAAGCTTTTGTGGACATTCCCATCAGGTGCAATAAATTCTTTTTCAATATAGAAATGGTCTATATTCCTATTCGGATAAGCTAATGTACCTCATTGCCGCATAGAAATGGCAAGTCTGTTCATTCCATTCATCAGCGATATCGCAAATGTAAGGTCAGATATCTCTGTATCATTGAAGTAATTTTTTAATAACTCAAACGACTCATCATCGGCGTGGCTTGTCGATATTAGTGTTAACTGCTCTGCCCAGTTAAGTGCCGCTTGTTCTTTTTGTGAAAATTGATCACTAACACGCCATCCTGCCACTTCAGATATGCGGCGTTGCGTTTCACCAGCTTTTAGCAGGGAATTTGTATGTAGATTCAGGCAATATGCGCATCCATTAATTTGAGAAACTCTGAGATAGACTAACTCAATAAGATTCTGATCTATAACGCTTTTCTCAAGGGCGACTTTCACGGCTCTAAAACCACTCATGAGTTCTGGTGATAAGTCAAAATATTTCATTCTAAGATTTTTCATGTTCTCATCTCCTTATTATCATTATTGTTTGCTAAATATATTAATAACGCAGCGGCACAACAAACTATAACATTAAAATTAATCATCATTTTTACCACAAATAATATTAACATATTTGCAATAATAATGATTTTGTTCTTTACGTTAATAATAGCACCAGTTTTATTGTCTAAAGGACCTGATGCTATTAACTTATTTTAGCAAAATATTAATCTAAAAATTTATTATGTTCTTCAAATTTAGCCAGTAATTCTTCCAACCGTTTTTTAAGTTTGAAAGTTACTATATTCATTAAGTCTTCCTTGTATTTTAATTATTGAAGTAAATCTTTAGCAAAATTTTTCATTGCCGAAAAATTTTGCTTATGAAGACTTCATTAATTATACAAAAAAGAGTTAAAAAAGCAGTTAATTGCTGTTTTAAAATGCATCAGGATTATCTAATGCATTTATTTTAATGTTATTTAAACAATTTCAGCTTTTTCAATAATCACATTTTCAACTGGTACATCCTGATGCGGGCCATGATTACCGGTTTTGACGCCTTTAATCTTATCAACTACATCCTGTCCTTCAACTACCTGACCAAATACAGCATATCCCCAGCCGTGTAAATCCGGTTTAGTATGGTTCAGAAAATCATTATCTTTTACATTGATGAAAAATTGTGTGCTGGCTGAATGAGGCTGCATGGTACGAGCCATTGCAATAGTATAGCGATCGTTTTTCAAACCATTATTGGCTTCATTTTCAATCGGTTCATGAGTGGGTTTTTGTTGCATATCTTTATCAAAGCCGCCACCCTGAATCATAAAACCATCGATAACCCGGTGAAAAATGGTGCCATCATAAAAGCCTTCACGAACATAGCGTTCGAAATTTTCAGCGGTTTTGGGTGCTTTCTCATGATTAAGCTCAATACCGATAACACCAAAATTTGTAGTTAATTTAATCATTAAAATCTCCTGAGGGAGTAAAATAAAAAAATTGCAGAAGGATCTGCAATGGTTAGTCTGCATTATGCATAGCAGTAACGTAGTCTACTTCTTCCTTGCTGCCAAGTACAACGGCTACACGCTGATGCAGGCCTTCTGGTTGAATATCAAGAATGTTCTGACGAGTGTTTGTAGCAGCTCCTTGAGCTTGCTCAACCAGCAAACTCATAGGATTTGCTTCATACATTAAGCGTAGCTTACCAGGTTTATCAGGGTTGCGATTATCCTGCGGATAAGTAAATATACCGCCACGAATAAGAATTCGGTGCACCTCGGCTACCATCGATGCCACCCAGCGCATATTATAGTCTTTTCCGCGACAGCCACTTTTACCTGCTAGCAACTGAGCAATATAATTTTGCATAGCTGGCTGCCAGTGGCGCTGATTAGACATATTAATAGCAAATTCAGCTGTAGATACTGGTATCTGCGGATTTTCCTGAGTCAGTTGAAACTGGTTATGTTCATTCAGAGTAAACATGGCAATACCATGTTTCAATGTCAGTACCAGAATGGTTTGCGGTCCGTACAGCACATAACCACTGGCAAGCTGTTGCCGGCCGGATTGTAAAAAGCTTTCTATAGTAAGCGCACCATCCGGTTTAGCCAATACCGAAAAAATAGTCCCGATGGATATGTTCACATCAATATTGGAACTTCCATCCAGTGGGTCGAATAACACCAGAAACTGTCCATTCTGACTGGCTGTAACAAATGAATCCTCTTCCTCGCTGGCCAGTCCGGCAATAGCCGGATTAGCAGAGAGGGTATCAATCATAATCTGATTGGATAAAACATCCAGTTTTTTCTGCTCTTCACCTTGTATATTACCAGTATGAGCACTGCCCAGAATATTATCCAGAGCGCCCATGCGTATTTCACGATTAATGTGTAGACAGGCCTGACTAATGCTCGTAATCACATCAGGCAAATGCGGTGTAACAGCATATTTTTGCTGCTGCTGTTGCAGATAATCAGACAGTAAAACAGACATGCGAATACTCCCTTTTAAAACTCACTGTTATTATACATTTCTTAAGTATTATTCAGCTCGTTTAATCACTATATACATTAGATTTTATTTATCTTTGAATGATTTTTTTCAGAAAATCAATGAAGTTATTCAGCGATAATGATTGCGGATTTCCACTTTAATCCGATCTTCTTGATTTATTTATTACAGGCCGGATACACTTCGCATGAAAGCTTACAGAATAGCTTTAACTTTTCTCGACTAAATAACAGACTTTACTAACCATAAATTATTTATATTCAGGCAATCACAGAGTTAAGAACGAAATGTGCGCTGTCATCCTGAGCCAGTAACCGAGTCATTGCCGGTAATACCTTTTCCAGTATCCCGGGCAATGTGTACGGCGGATTGATAATAAACATACCACTGCCGTGCATACCAAAACCATCCGGGCGTGGTGCGTGTACATACAATTCTGCCTGAACAAAATTATCAGGAGCCAGTTTTTGCAGATTTTGGGGTAATTTCAGACTTTCACCACGGCTCAGACATGGATACCATATTAAATAACAGCCACTAGCAAATTTTTTCAGGGCGGTCTTAAGCGTGTCTGTTACCTGTTGGTAATCTTGCTTTAATTCATATGGCGGATCAATTAACACGACTGCACGCCGGCTTGGTGGGGGTAGCATAGATAGCAGACCTTTAAAGCCATCATCGCAAAAAACTTGAGCACGGTTTGGCTGTTTAATATTACGCATATTATTACGCAATAGTTCTGCATCCGCGGGATGTAATTCAAACAGGCGCAGACGATCTTGTTCGCGGGCCAGAGCCTGAGCCAGCCATGGAGAGCCGCAATAAAGATTTGTATCATCCGGCAGGCAGGAGACAACAGCATTACGGAATTGTTCTAAACTATTATCCAGATTAGTTGCAGCCAGAAGCCTGCCGATTCCCTCCCTGTATTCACCAACCTTCTGAGCTTCTTTACTGGTCAGGCTATATAGCCCTGCACCTGCATGAGTATCAACATAGCAAAAAGGTTTGTCTTTCAGTTTGAAATATTCCAGTACTGTCATCAGACAATAATGTTTAAGAATGTCGGCATGATTACCGGAGTGAAAAGCATGGCGATAGCTGAGCATGTACAATAACTGCTGTAGGACTGATTAATTTAGCCTGTTATTGTACCGAATTTACCGGCACGGGCAAAAAAATCTGTATTAAAGCACTTTTCTGATTTATCTTTTCTTTGCGCTAGATTACACAAGATTAAGCTGATACTATGCTTAATCAATTAGAAAATATGACTACTAAAAGAGAAAAGCGAATGAATTACACACTTTATATCGGCAATAAAAATTATTCTACCTGGTCAATGCGGCCATGGGTAGTCATGAAGCATTTTCAGATAGATTTTACTGAGCATCTGGTACGCTTTGACAGTTTTGCACCCGATTCGGTTTTTAAACAAACCATACTGCCGCTCAATCCTTATGGTACTGTGCCTGTATTAACAGATGATGATCTGATTGTTAGTGATTCTCTGGCAATTTGTGAATATCTTGCAGAACAACATCCGGAACTGGCATTATGGCCGCAAGACTATAAAGCCCGTGCCAGAGCAAGAAGTATAGTGGCTAAAATGCATAATGGTTATAATCATATACGCCGGCATTTACCCATGAATATTGAGGCAGTGCTGCCTGAAATCGGCCAGATTATCCTGCGGGATTTTCCCGCAGTAAAACAAGAAATTGATTTCCTTGATCAGCATTTGTCATCATTTCTGGCTGTATCTGAAGGACCGTTTCTATTTGGTAAATTTAGTATTGCCGATGCTTTTTATGCACCCATGTGTTTAAGATTAAAAGGTTTCCAAATTCATACTTCAGCAATACTGACTAATTATATAAATGCATTATGTGCCAATGAAGCAGTAGCAGCATGGATTGCTCAGGCGCTTGAAGAAAAAGATTTTATTGCTATGGATGAACCTTATCGCATAAAGCGATGAAAAAATTCTGAACATATAAAGCAGACAGCCTGATCAACTTCCGGCTGTCTGCTTTTATATTATTTATTCAGACTTTTCTTAATTTCTATAGCCAGCTGCGAATTCCACATGGCACCAGTAGCACTCATCACAGCATCAGCTCCGGCGGCACGGTAAGCCTGATAATGTTCAGTACAGCTTACACCGCCAACACCAATAATCGCAAAATGGTTTTGCAGACGGGCTCTTAATCTGGCCAGACGTTCTACCATTTCTAATCCGGCCCAGCGGATGGCATCACCACAAACACCACCGGTAGGTCGGTCTGTACCTAAAGCAGGTTTACCATCTGCATCAACCGGTCTGGCTGATAACGTATTTATAGTACTGTAGCCGTCAACTACTCCGTCCAGCTTACTTAATAAGGGGAAGATAGCATTATCATCTGCAAAATACGCTAGTTTCAGAAACAAAGGTTTATCCGGAACAGCATTTTTAATTTCTTTAGCTATCCGCTCCACTTTGTCAAAATCAAAGCACAATAATTTATTTACCCCTTCATTCGGACAGCTTAAATTAGCTTCCAGTATCGGTGCCTTTGTTTCATTTACTAGAACGGCCGTTCGGGCATAATCTTTTTCTATACTGGATTCATTACCCGGTGTTCCCTGAAAGCTGCCGATAACATATTGGCCTTTCTGCGCAGCCTGAATTGCTTCTGCCATATCAGCCTGCCAGATATCCGGATTATAAGAAGGTACGCCAAAAGAATTTGTTATAGATAAAGGCTGAGTGTACTGATTATCAGCCAGAACAGTATCCACATTAGCAGAAAGCTTACCGGCAGGATGAATAGATAGAACATTAGGCAACGGGTGGCTGGCCTGAGCTCGGCTTCGGACAGTTTTATAAACACATAAATCAAAACCATGCTTAAATGCAGCCAGAATAAAATTTGCATTTAACAAAGGGCCGGCAGGAATACCAAAAGGTAAATTAACCTCCATATTCAGAAAACGCTCAGGCTGGCTTTGAATATCAGCAGATACATTTAAATTTCTGAAATCACCGAAAGGCCCTTGATGATAATTATCTTCATAGCTTAATAAAGGGTTATAAAACGGAGTCGGGCTATTTTGCATTGTTATTCCTGTAAGTTTAAATTATTTTCTGTGGCATATTGAGTAAATATTTAATACGCACACTTATCCATTGCCTGCCTGAAAATATATATATAATTCGCTGGCGCAAAAAAAGCTACAGGTAATTTGTAGCTTTTTTCAATTGTCTCAAAAACTCAGATTTTGTTTGATAACTTGTAGTGTACACCACGTTTTAAAACAAAATATTGTTTTAAATTAATTTAACTCGGATGTGCAGTTCGGGCAGCGTTTTGCCTGAATCGGAATATCAGTACAGCATTGCGGGCACTGTTTTGTGGTGGCTTTTGGTGCAGGGCTTTTATGCAGTTTGTCGATTCCTTTGACAACCAAAAAAATCGCAAATCCAATGATTACTAAACTAATAACAGTATTGATGAATAAACCAATATTGAGTGTTACCGCACCAGCAGCCTGTGCCGCCCCCAGTGTTTCATACGGGCCCGGATATTTAGAACCACTGCGTAAAGTAATAAATAAATTGGAAAAATCTACCCCGCCAATCAGCAGACCAATTGGTGGCATAATGACATTATCTACCAGTGATTTCACCATATTAGTAAAAGCAGTACCCACTACCATACCGACAGCCAGATCAATGACATTGCCTCGTAATAAAAAAGCTTTAAACTGTTCAATAAATTTCATGTTTGCCTCCATAGTTGGCCTGAAAATCAAGTATTTGGCTTTTTCATAGTAGCGCGATAAGGCAGGCAGTCATACCAGAGCTAAGTTATTCAATGTAAAAATAATAAAAGATATAACTTATTTAAGAATAAATTAAGTTGGCTAAGGAGAATAGGATAATTAAAACAGATAGCTTCAACTTAAATTGTCAATCTGGTTACTTTATATACAGTTTGCTAACCAGATTAGTAGCATAATAAAGCAAGTCAGGTTTTGTTTATTAGCTTGGTTTAATTTTCAGATTTCTTAATATCTGAATATTTAAGTTCAATAATAGAATATTCGCACATATCTATATAATGCATACAATGGTCAATCGCTTCATCCATGACTTTTCTGTCAGTTGCATGCGTTGCCTTCATAAATGCCCGGAAATTTTTCTTTTCCATTTTATGCAGAGCAGATGCAATACAGATATTTAATTCCTGACAATAATCATGCTGTACCTGCTGTTTAATAAATTGTTTTACTGTTTTTTTCTGTCCCAGAGAACCATCGTAATCCATCGGATGAATAAATTCAGCCCGTGCAATTGCAGAAAATAATAATGTTAAAAATAATATGTTTTTCTTCATTAAATTCCGCTTTCTGCGTTTTTATTTATTATTGAAAAATTAAACATAAAAAATAATAAATTTCAATAGATATGTTATTTAAATAAGTAATTTTATGGTGTTTGTAATTAAATTGGAATTGATTAAAATTATTTTCATATTATTTTAATAATATACAAAAAAATACAATATAAAATATAATAATTATATATGTAATTTATAGTAAAAATAATATAATATTACTTATTAGATTTCAACTATTTAAATGTAATATTCGCAGCGATAAATACTCAATTAAAAAAAGGATGCGGCTATGGGGGAAGCATACTGGGCTGCCAGGAAGGATGATATTCTTTTACATACTTCAATATGGGCTGATATAGCAGGCGCAGCAGTCGAGCTAGCTTGTTACGGAGCTATAAGTTTGATACCCGGTGGTTTGATAGTGTCTGCTCTGGTCGGAGTGGCTGTTGAACTATCCGGGCTTGGTTCTGTCATATCAGATTTGGCAGATGCAGTCAGCGGGCTATTTCCACCGGTGGAAGACGGAATAATTTTTACAGGTTCAGCCAATACTCATACCAATAGTAAGCCGGCAGCCCGGGCTGCGGGTATTTTAATTGAAGAAGTTGCCGGCGAACCTGAACAACCTGAAAGCTTTATCGATACCGCAAAAAACATCTTAAAGAATTTCGGTGAAAATCCTGTACAGTCAATCACAAAAGCTGCTCAGGAATTCATGAGGCCAACCGTAGCTTCACCACAGCAACCGGTGATACCTCAAAACGAAGATACCATTACCTGTGCCAAACATCCTTCCCCTGTTTCCTCACCTGAATATCTGGCAGAAGGTTCCAAAAAAGTCTACATCAACAGCCAGCCGGCGGTACGCAGCAATGACCGCAGTACCTGCGAAGCCAAAGTCACTGATAACTGTGAAGGTGGTATCAAAGTTTCTAATAATGTACGCATCGGGGGTGAATCGGTTGTCGTCCGTGAAATCAGAAGCGGTAAACATCCTATAGGCCAGTTAATTTCTTTAGCTACATTAGTTTTTAATCGCAAAAAAATCTGTAGTTCATTTGGCTGTTTCGGGCTGGGATTTATGCTCGATTCCGCCGCTAGCTATACTGGATCCAAAATAGCAGCAGCTCTGAATAAAGGTAATCCCGTCCACCTGCCAACCGGTGCCAAAATGCTTGGCGGTCCCGAAGAACTGGACTTCTCCCTGCCGGCTCATCTGCCCTTCGAATGGCAGCGTTTCTACAGCAGCGTCGACACCCGCACCCACAACATGTTCGGTGCCGGCTGGAGTGTCGGCTATGAAACTGAAATGGAAATCGACCCACAGCCTGATGGTTCCTGTGCCGCCGTCTTTACCGACGAACAAGGTCGGCGGCTGGAAATCGAGCCCATGCAGCCGGGTGAGAATATGCGTGGTCTTAACGAAAATCTATCCATCTATCGTGGCGGGCAGGACCGCTGGGTAATTGAAGATGATGACGGCTTCTACCGCCTGTTCGAGCCCGATCCCAACAACCCCAAACGTCTGCTGCTAAGCATGCTGCAGGACCGTAACGACAACCAGTTACTTATCTACCGCGATTCCCGTAACCGCATCGTCGAAATTGCCGATAACGACAACGCCGCCCGCATCAGCCTGCACTATCAGGATCAGCGCCATCCGCAGCGCGTGACCGAAATCCGCCAGCAGCTGAGCGACGGCAGCAGCCGCTTACTGAACCGTTACCAGTACACCGAACAAGGTGACCTGCAACAGGTCTTTGATGCCGAGAACCGCCAGACCCGCGAATTTGCCTACAACAGCGACCGGCGCATGACCTACCACCGCCTGCCCACTGGCTTACAGTGTTATTATCAGTGGAGCTACTTCAGTACAGCAGCGGCAGAGACCGCATGGCGGGTAACCCGGCACTGGAGCGAAGCCGACGGTCAGCGACTGGAAGACTATCACTTCCATTATGACCCGGAAAAACGCCTGACCACAGTAGAGGACAGCCTGGGTCGTGTCAGCGAACATTACTGGAATGAAATTTACCAGATTACCCGCTACACCGATGCCCTTGGTCAGACTACCGAATTTGAATGGAATGATAACCAGCAGCTGGTCAGTGCGACCGATCCGCAGGGCGGACAATGGCACTACAGCTACGACGAACAGGGTCGGTTAACCGAAGAAACCGATCCGTTGGGCAGAACCACCCAGACCCAGTGGTTGCCGCACTGGGCACTGCCGACCATCAGCGTCGACCCCGACGGCAGCAGCTGGCGCTATTACTACGACGAGCGCGGTAACCTGCTCACCGTCACCGACCCGTTACAGCAGCATACCCACTACCAGTACGACCGACATGGCCAGGTTGTCTGCATCACCGATGTACGTGGCGGCAACAAACATCTGCGCTGGAACGAAAACGGCCAGCTTATCCAGCATGTAGACTGTTCCGGCTCCATCACCCATTTCTATTACAATACCGCCGGTAACCTCACCAGCATCACCAATGCCATCGGTAACAGCAGCAAATACCAGTACAACGCAGCCGGCCAGCTCATTGGCGCCACCCTACCGGACGGACGGCAGGAACACTACAGCGTTAATGCCGCCGGCCAGCTACAAAGCTATACCGATCCGGCCGGCCACACCACCCGCTACCGCCGCGACCAGCGCGGGCTGGTACATACCCGCATCGATGCTGCCGGCCGTCAGCTCGGCTTCAGCTACGATGCTTACGGACGCCTTACCGCCCTGACCAACGAAAACGGCGAACAGTACCGGTTTCAGTATGATGCCGGCGACCGCTTAATTGAACAGACCGATCTGGACG
>NZ_JACFSH010000029.1:0-224 GCF_016100525.1 Snodgrassella sp. W6238H11
TAATCGTGAGGCATTAGGCATTGATATTGCGGTCAGTTTATCGGCAGGTAGAATTACCCGGTATTTAGATAGACTGGCTCAATATTACGGTTATCCATTAAAAATACGAGTTGATAATGGCACAGAATTTACCTCAAACAGATTCACAAGCTGGGCAAAATCACATGGAATAAGCATAGATTACATTAAACCTGGTAGTCCTTATCAAAACGGCTACATAGAAC
>NZ_JACFSH010000025.1:0-330 GCF_016100525.1 Snodgrassella sp. W6238H11
AATGTAAGCCAGTTTCTCTGTCTAAATATTGTCCCTGATATCTGAGGTTTTGCTCTATGGGTTCGTGCTCAATTTCATGAATCCGTTTCCCCCATAGCTGAAAGCTGCATTCCCACAGTATTTCGCCGTTGGCATCGGTAAGCTCTTCCGGACAACCGTTCAGGTCGGTGTGGAAGTAGCGGATATGTTGTTCTTGGTTGCCGTCTGTGTCTATACGTGCCAGTGGTTCATAGCTGTTCTGGTCGGTATAGATATACAGGCTGGTAGGATGATTCGGGCCGGTTTCCTGAATCATTCTTAAGCCGTCCCACAGGAAGCGGGTACGGTTGT
>NZ_JACFSH010000003.1:0-44953 GCF_016100525.1 Snodgrassella sp. W6238H11
GCTGGTAAGCAAAAAACACAATCGTCAGGGACAGAGCGATTACCGCTACGACGTGACCGGACGCATCGAAAGCTGCCGCAACGAAGCGTACTGGGAAACCCTGCAGTACGATGCTGCAGCCAACCTGCTGGACAGAAGACGCGGCGAAGAAGAAAGCAATCAAAACCTGATCCGCTTTAATCAGCTGCTCAGCTTCCGCGGACTGAAATACAGCTACGACGAACACGGACGAACCCACAGCAAACAGACCGCCAGCGGTACCCAGTATTACCATTACGATGCCGAACACCGCCTGACCGAAGTGCGTATCGAACAGCTAAACCATACTGAACGCTACGGCTACGTCTACGATGCCCTCGGACGGCGGATTGAAAAACACCGGCTGGACCGTGACGGCAAACCATGCAATCGCACCACCTTCCTGTGGGACAGGATGCAGATGATTCAGGAAAGCAGCGCGGACAAACGGCAGAGCCTGTATCTGTATACCGACCAGTACAGCTATGAACCGCTGGCGCGGATAGACAGAAACGGTAATCAGGAACAACACATCTACTACTTCCATACCGACCTGAACGGCTTGCCGGAGGAGCTGACGGATGAAGCCGGTGAAATCGTCTGGGAATGCTCATATCAGTTATGGGGCAAACCGATACAGGAGATTGCTCATACAGAGATACAACAGAACCTGAGGTATCAGGGACAGTATTTAGACAGAGAAACCGGACTGCACTACAATACTTTCAGGTACTACGATCCGGATACAGGTCGCTTTACTCAGCCTGATCCGATTGGGTTGGCCGGCGGACTCAATCTTTATCAGTATGCACCTAATGGATTTACTTGGATTGATCCACTTGGCTTGAAATGCGGATTAACAGCTAAGCAACGAAAAAATAAAATTAAAAGAATCAAAAATCAACTTTCTGCTGGTGGAAATAAAGGAATTACAGGTAAAGTAAGTGTTAAAGAAGCAAGAATCTTAGGAGAAACTTTTGTTGGACCTAATTATAGAGAAGTAAAAAGTTATGGGGCTGATCTTTTAATTTCGCAAGATGGATTAAGACAGTATAGAGGGCCTTCTGCTAAATCAGGTATTAATAAAAATACTGGAGAGCCTTGGTCAAAAACAGGTACACAAGTCAATTTTCAAAGTAGAGATATTCCTGAAGGTAGTTGGCCAAACAATGTTCACTTAGATGTGGAGTAAAGAATGAAAATTGCACAACAAAAATTTGAAGTAAAAGATTACTGGTCACCTGATATTTATAATCCCTGGGCATGGAGTCCAGAAGATAATTCTGTTTTCTATTTATTAGAAATGACAATTGGAATTAAAGGAGAAAATAAGGGGGATATTTATTCAGTTATTATTGCAACACCTGAAGGTATACTTAAATTAAATAAAGAAAGAATTAAAAAAGCAAATTTATATAAAATATTATTAATATACCAATATGATTGGAATCAAATTAGAAATGCAATAGATGAAAAACTTGCATGTATTAATCCTGATGAAGGACAACAGGCTTTTGATAAATTAGCTAATATGTTTTATTGGGAATATGAAGGTATGAAGTAATTATTAAAAATTTATTTGGGTTTAATTTAAATAATTTCTTATAATTAACTATAATTATTATATTATTTTTGAAGTTAAATACTGTACATTGTACAACAATACTTTCAGGTACTATGATCCGGATACAGGCCGCTTTACCCAGCCGGACCCGATTGGATTGGCCGGTGGTTTTAATCTGTATCAGTATGCGCCTAATCCACTGATGTAGATTGATCCGAAAGGATTGAAATCATGCTTTACAAATGCTAAAGCTCAATCAAATGCGGAAAAGATTATTGAAAAACACGGTGGTATAAAAACTGGTGAAAATCGTTACCAAATGCCAAACAGAAGAACCGCAAGGCAGGCTGCTTCTGAATTAAGTGGAAATTTAGGATCTGATCCTAAAGTTATACGTAAATCAGAATTTGAAGGAGGTCCTTATGGTTGGAAAAATTCTAATGGAAAAATAGGAATGAAAAGTGCCGATGGAAATAATGGCTGGAGAGATGATGTATTAGGTCATCCTCATTTAGGTGCAGGTCCACATGTTAACGTTTGGAATAAAAGTAAAGGTATATCGCATAATTTGCATTTGGATTATTAACTATGGATAAAATTATATATGAGTGCGATTCAGGATTAATGATCAATCGTAATACCGAAGATCATGTTTGGTATATTTCTGAAGAAGAATTTAAAAATAACAAAGAAGTTGCTGACTTTAACCCCTGGAATAAAGATGAAGCAATTACAATTGCAAAAAGTTATTTGATGGATGATTGTGTAGTGATTTTTAGACCGGCAAGAATGGAAGATCGCATTAGTCGAAGTCGCGATGCTCCTGTTATGTTTTATTTTATAGAAATAATGAATCAAGATGAGTCTATAAAATTTACCTCTAGACGTATTTATCCTTGGGAAAAAGTCATTGAGTTTGCATCTTGGTTTAAAGGATTATCATTTGTTGCAGCAACAAGAGTTTGGAAAGTAAAAAAATTATAAACAAATAGATAAATTTTCTGTTGAAATTCTAACCTTTTTGGAATTTCATTTTATTCATTAACTCAGTATCTCAATGAAATAAATAAATATCATTTACAAAATTAATGCAGTTTTGATTTATATATTGGAACAAAAAAGTGAGTTTTATTAATTTAAAAAGTCGAAAAGAAATTAAATCTTTTCGGCTTTTTATAATTTGACACTGTCCAGTCTATCCATCAGAAGCCGAACCAGAACTCATCAGCAAACTGTATTATGGTTCCGGCCATCTGCACCAGATTAACCTGGACGGTCAGATTATCAGCGACATTGAGCGCGACCTGCTGCACCGGGAAACCCTGCGCAGCCAGGGCAGAATGAATACCAGTTTTCAATACGACCGCACCAGCCGCCTGACCGAAAAACAGACCCAACGCCCGGGAGCGGGTATCCTGCCGGATATCATACTGGACCGCAACTACAGCTACGACAATCTGGACCGGCTGGTAGGCAAAAAACACAATCGTCAGGGACAAAGTGATTACCGCTACGACGTGACCGGACGCATTGAAAGCTGCCGTAACGAAGCGTACTGGGAAACATTGCAATACGATGCTGCGGCCAACCTGCTGGACAGAAGACGCGGTGAAGAAGAAAGCAATCAGAACCTGATCCGCTTTAATCAGCTGCTCAGCTTCCGCGGACTGAAATACAGCTACGACGAACACGGGCGTACCCGCAGCAAACAAACCGCCAGCGGTACCCAGTATTACCATTACGATGCCGAACACCGCCTGACCGAAGTGCGTATCGAACGGCTGAACCATACTGAACGCTACGGCTACGTCTACGATGCCCTCGGCCGGCGGATTGAAAAACACCGACTGGACCGTGACGGCAAACCATGCAACCGCACCACCTTCCTGTGGGACGGGCTGCAAATGATTCAGGAAAGCGGCGCAGACAAACAGCAGAGCCTGTATCTGTATACCGATGAAGGCAGCTATGAACCGCTGGCGCGAATAGACAGAAACGGTAATCAGCAAGAGCATATCTACTACTTCCATACCGATCTGAACGGCTTGCCGGAAGAGCTGACGGATGAAGCCGGTGAAATCGTCTGGGAATGCTCATATCAGTTATGGGGCAAACCGATACAGGAGACTGCTCATACAGAGATACAACAGAACCTGCGTTATCAGGGACAGTATTTAGACAGAGAAACCGGACTGCACTACAATACTTTCAGGTACTATGACCCGGATACAGGCCGTTTTACTCAGCCGGATCCGATTGGATTGCTGGGTGGCTATAATCTTTATCAGTATGCACCCAATGCACTGATGTGGATTGATCCGTGGGGCTGGAGTTATAGTACATGGCAGATCCATTCACCTGGCTATGATGATATTGTCCAAAAAGGATTGCATTTTTATGCTCCTGGAGGTGTTGAATTATCAGTAAGACCCGATCACAAAGGTGGTATAACCTTTACTAATGCAATTCCAAATGAGAAAGGTAGTCTAAAAGTAACAAAAGCCATCGCACTAGCAAAAGAGCGCTTTGAAAATGATATGAAATTTAGAAATGATATTTTAAATAAAGCCAATGAAGGTGTACGTTCTGTTTTAGCTCATGCCAAGACAGAAACAGGAACTTTGCGTAATTTAGCTAATGGTAGGTCGAGAGAGCTACGTGATATTGGACGTAATGTACAAAGATATAATGCTAAAATAGGTTGCTCATAATGAATGAAGAATGGAAACCCATATTTCAAATAGAGTTAATGGATATTATTAACAGTCTACACATTAAAAAATTGCATGTCGGATCATCTGATTCTCTTATTTATGAAACGATGGGAGAACCAGAATTACCTGTAGCAAGACTGAACAGAAAATCAAAAATATTTAGTCATCTATATGGTAATGTCAATATTTTATCTAAAAATAACACTGTAATAAGTATAGATATTGACATGCATGGTTTTAGAAAAAAGATGGTAATTCTTGGTAGAATAAATAGCTGGAAACTTAATAATTGGCTAGAGCTATCTAAAATAAAAAATTGGAATGTAAATAAAATTTGTGATGTAGTTCGACTTGAAGGAAAAGGCATAGTTATTTGTTTATCACCGGATGGAAAAGTAGAGATGATTTCTCTTTCTTGAATAACTTTTAACTGTTTCCAATATAATATTGCTGACTGATTAATTGAACAAACCTATCTGGACGGGCGTAAATAACAACTAAGCTATGACCCACTGGGCAACCGCACCACCTTTCTATGGTAAAGTCCGTTATAGAAAAGATTGCCCTATTGACTCTAATACTGGCCGTGTATACGGTCATAATGATATTGAAGGTACAGGGAATGGTTCTTTGCCTCATATAAATATTAAACGTTCTGATAGGATAACGGTGAGGATTGATGTATATATGGTTGATTTGTATATAAAAATTAATTACCGCCATAGAGAATGGTAATGTTAGAGGTTTTGATGAGATAAAGAATATAAATGGTGAAAATTATTTATTTGAATATGCTATTAAAAAAGAGAATGAAAAATACAATACTTATCTTTTCCACATACCTGAAAATAAAATGGAAATGTACGAAGATTATGCAACTGAAGAATTTAGTGAGTTTTCCAATATAGAAGATGCTTTTAATTACTTTAAATTACAAGGTGTGAATATTAGAAAATTTGCTCCTATTAAAAGGACATTACCTTTTTAGATGATAAAGAAAGCTGGGTAAAAAAATCAAATCCTCCCAGCTTTTTTATTTAACTCTCGTTCCATCCACTAATTCCTACATCAGGGACAAAGTGATTACCGCTACGACGTGACCGGACGCATCGAAAGCTGCCGCAACGAAGCCTACTGGGAAACCCTGCAATACGATGCTGCAGCCAACCTGCTGGACAGAAGACGCGGTGAAGAAGAAAGCAATCAGAACCTGATCCGCTTTAATCAGCTGCTCAGCTTCCGCGGATTGAAATACAGCTACGACGAACACGGACGTACCCGCAGCAAACAAACCGCCAGCGGTACCCAGTATTACCATTACGATGCCGAACACCGCCTGACCGAAGTGCGTATCGAACAGCTGAACCATACTGAACGCTATGGCTACGTCTACGATGCACTTGGCCGGCGGATTGAAAAACACCGGCTGGACCGTGACGGCAAACCATGCAACCGCACCACCTTCCTGTGGGACGGGCTGCAGATGATTCAGGAAAGCAGCGCGGACAAACGGCAGAGCCTGTATCTGTATACTGGTGAAGGCAGCTATGAACCACTGGCGCGGATAGACAGAAACGGTAATCAGGAAGAGCACATCTACTACTTCCATACCGACCTGAACGGCATGCCGGAGGAGCTGACGGATGAAGCCGGTGAAACCGTCTGGGAATGTTCATATCAGCTGTGGGGCAAACCGGTACAGGAGATTGCCCATACAGAGATACAACAGAACCTGAGGTATCAGGGACAGTATTTAGACAGAGAAACCGGACTGCACTACAATACTTTCAGGTACTACGATCCGGATACAGGCCGCTTTACTCAGCCTGATCCGATTGGATTGCTGGGTGGCTATAATCTGTATCAGTATGCGCCTAATGCGTTTATTTGGATCGATCCTCTTGGTCTTCAATGTGGTGGAGTAAGAAATCGTCGTCAAGCGTTTAATAAAGCAAAAGATCTTGCTGGCATACCTCGTTCACAGCAACCTAATAGGCAATGGACTGTTGGAAATGATCCCAGAAGAAGAGGACAAACAAACTATAAATATTCAGAGGATTTAGGTTCTCATGGACGATATTATGAATATACAGATGCCTACGGACATAAAAAAGTTATTGCTGAACACACTGCAGATCCTAGAGCATCAGGTCCTCATGTGCATGCGGGACAACCTAAAGCTAATTCTGATGCTAGAACATACGATTTCAAAAAAGATAGATATCTGAAAATCAATGACCCTGCAACCAACGATCATCATATATATTATGAAAATTAGTTTAAAAGATAAATTAAATTTATTTAGAGCAAAAGACTATGCAACCAAACTAGATGGTATTAGTTCGTTTAATATATCATTTTTACATGATAATGAATTTATATGGCATAGAAAAATGTTAATGGAAATAAATAAAATTGATAATATTATCAAGAAAAAAGTTTTTAATTTACCTGTAAATAAAAATGTTTTAGTTAGTGAAGTTGAAAGTATATTGAATATAAAAAAAGATATTATTTGTAATATGTTTTATTACGGGGATATTTGCATATCCTTTTATGTCGAAAATTTTTCAAATTTCATATTAAGCTTGTTTTCAATAAATAAGATATATGATTTTTCATTAGCATTTACTTCTCCAGATAGAGTAATTGCTTTAAGTGATAATGAATATGATATTTATTTGTATTATATTCAAAAATAAAAAATGTACACAAAAAATTAAAATAATAATTTACAAATTCATTATTTTAATTTTATTGACAATCAGTAACTGCACACATTTATTACTTTCATACTGCTTGCTATCTTCTAACTAGACTGATACCGCATAGGCATATTGGCTACGAACAGTCCATCAGCGGTACCCAGTATTACCATTACGATGCCGGACACCGGCTAACCGAAGTGCGTATCGAACGGCTGAACCATACTGAACGCTACGGCTACGTCTACGATGCGCTTGGCCGGCGGATTGAAAAACACCGGCTGGACCGTGACGGCAAGCCATGCAACCGCACCACCTTCCTGTGGGACGGGATGCAGATGATTCAGGAAAGCGGCGCGGACAAACGGCAGAGCCTGTATCTGTATACCGGTGAAGGCAGCTATGAACCGCTGGCGCGGATAGACAGAAACGGTAATCAGGAACAACACATCTACTACTTCCATACCGACCTGAACGGCATGCCGGAAGAACTGACGGATGAAGCCGGTGAAATCGTCTGGGAATGCTCATATCAGCTGTGGGGCAAACCGATACAGGAGATTACTCATAGAGAGATACAACAGAACCTGAGGTATCAGGGACAGTATTTAGACAGAGAAACGGGCCTGCACTACAATACTTTCAGGTACTATGATCCGGATACAGGCCGCTTTACCCAGCCGGATCCGATTGGGTTGCTGGGTGGCTTTAATCTGTATCAGTATGCGCCCAATGCGTTAATGTGGATTGACCCGTGGGGATTACAATGTAATAAATCCTTTACCCCAAAAAAAATAAATAATAAAATTAAATATTTACGCGCCGGAAATGATGTAACAGTTAATTCATTTAAGGAAGCAGATCAGGTATTATATGGTGCTTTCCCAAATGCACGTAAAGTAACTGGTGCAGGAAACAAATCAGCAATTAAAACGTCTAGGCAGAAGAAAGATTTTAAATTAAGATCTTCGGAAAAAGGTAGCAATGCTGTATATCATAAAGACTATCAGTTTAATAAAGATGGAATTTTACATGGACATGAGAGCTTACCAAGCGGGCATCCACACCAAACAACCCCTCATATTAATGTACTAACACCTAATGGTGAGAAAGCCACAATTTATATAGAAAGATAGAAATGTTAAATATCATTAACCATATTGATAACGAGATTAATTCTTTAAAAGGTAGTAACTATGAATTAAGAATAAAATTAAATTTATTAAAAAAAATTGCTTTATTTTTATCCCAAAATACGATACAAGGTAAAATAGACAAAATTGTACCAATTATTGAAATGAATACAGGATATTCAGAATATAGAATAATAAACGATTGTGAATCTGATAACAAAGAATTATGGATAGAATATATATACGAAAATAATAGAATTAGATTATATCCAGGAGATTTATTGGTAAAAATGAAATAATACTATAAACGTATAATAATTATTTAAAATTGAATTATTTGATTATAAATATATTTATTAAAAATCTACTTAATAAAATCGTAATAATATAAATTATATGACTTTACATAATGAGGATTTAATTCAGTTGGGTTACGACTCGGATATGATCTATTTATTAATCAGCAGAATAAATAGTTGTCAATTTTGTCCCATTTTTTTTGTGTTTAAAAATGTAAGACGTTTCTCCGCCTTCAAAATGCTGTATTATTTCTAACTTATTCTTTCCTTTCCATTTATACTCAACATCAACTGCCTTATCTTCATAAGTTACCGAGCGATTTTCACCTATTCCAATTTTCTCCCTAAAAATATATGCTGGATCTGTACTCATTGCATTATATACATCTAAAATTGACATGTTTTGATAATAGCAAACACCAATAAATACCATTCCTTCTTTCTCTTGCCTGTCTAGGCATTTCTCATTGTTATAAAAATCATTGAGTTTTTTTTCATCCTCATTAGATAAACGATGCAAGAAAACCAATTGATTTTTATAAGGTATCATCAATTCATTATTATCAAGCAGTATAATATTAATATTACTGTATTCGTTACATAGGTCTGATGAATCACTATTATTTTCTAATGAGTCATTATTATTTCTATAATAAAGTTTACTAAAGTTATTTGCTGTCAAATGATATTTTTTTAATTCATTTTTATAGTTCCTAAAAAAATCACTTTTATTTAATCGATTATTGATCTCTTGTTTATTTTCTTCTGAATGTTCGAAATCACATCCTAAAAAATAGATTTTTTCTTCTTCACTCATTATTAAATTTGAATTACTGAAAACTTTTACTATACGTTCCTTCTCAGTTGTCTGTTCTGTTAATCTGTCTTCTATTAACCTATAATAACTATTATTAAAACTATATGCATAATTAGTACTAACAGATAATAAAATTATTAGTGAAATTTTTAAAATAAATTTTTTCATATTGAAATTTTTTCTTAACAATATCATTATATAAATTATATGTCTATCATCCTTTGCATTATGATAAACATATTTATATTTCTTCTTATAACCCTTTATATAATTTTAGGTATGTTTTTCGATTTTCTATTATGAAAAATACGATAAGTCATTATACCTGCGCCAGATTTTGTCATTCAATTTAATTAATAAGTCTTTTTTATTATGATTTAATTTAATCGATGAATGTGTGCCTGCCGGTGCTATTTTTGTATGGCATTGCTTTTTATATAAACATTACCGGCTGTGCTCGGTTCAATTGCTGAGCTACTGAGTTTGATGAATGATTATTTGCCTGAAAGTTGCTATCGATAATCTGAATAAATAATTGAAATTAAAATTTTTTATAAATGAAAATAATTATTATTATCTTTTAAAAAAGGTTAACTCTGTATAAAATGTTTTGCGGTGCGGTAATTTATTTGAAATTCTATTTTTGTCATTACTTATTTGAGTAGCAGCCGACAACAATAAACGGGAGAAAGTTTATATGCAATCTGACAGCTCTGAATTACAGCAACAGGATAACTTTGAATCTAATCGGGATAGTTTGCTGTATCGCGGGAAATACGATGAGATAGCGGCAGATGCATTCTGCTTTCTTGATTCTATCCGGCATAATCTGTTTGATTATCCGCCAGATAAAACTGCTTTGTTCTATGATGGTGAAGCAATCAGTTACGTTCAGCTGGGGAAAAATGTGGCTCAGGTAATGGCTGCGCTGCAACAAAAAAAATTATGTGCCGGTGCGGTAGTGGCAGTTTGTCTGCCTAAAAGTGCTGAGCATGTTTATGCGGTTCTGGCCTGTGCTCTGACGGGTATTATCTGGTTACCGGTTGATATGGATGCACCAGAAGCCAGACGAGATTATTTACTGTCTAATAGTCTGACGGATCTGGTGATTAGCAAAACGCCGGTAACCGGCCGGCAATATGTACTTATTGATGATGCTCTGACTGCACAGGGTTTCAATCATCCGGAATGCAGCTATCAGCTGAATACTGAAGCAGCCTATTATTTATATACTTCCGGCAGTACGGGAACGCCGAAATGTGTGGTACTGAATAATCTGGCTACTGCCAATGTACTCGGACAAACCATCAGCCGGTGGCAGGCTGATCAGGATGATGTATTGATGGCTGTAACGCCCTTTCATCATGATATGTCGGTTTTTGATGTTTTTGGGGCAATGGCTCTTGGTGCTTCTCTGGTTATTCCTACTGCGGCACAGGCTAAGGATGCAATGTCATGGGCTGAGTTACTGACAGCTCATAATATTAGTATCTGGGTAAGTGTTCCGGCTATTGTGGATATGCTGTGCAGCGTTGCCAGTAAAGAACAATTGCAGTCTTTGCGCCTGATTGCACAAGGTGGTGATTATATTAAGCCGGGTCTGATTCAGTTTTTGCGCCGGCAACTGCCACAGGCGCGTTTGTTCTCGTTAGGCGGTCCGACGGAAACAACTATCTGGAGTATATGGCATGAAATAACTGCTGAAGATATTGATGTGATTCCTTATGGTAAAGCACTGGCACATAACCGATATTATATTCTGGATGAGCAGTTACAACCGTGTGCTATTGGTGAGGTGGGGCGAATGTATATGTCGGGCGTGAATCTGTCTAACGGTTATTTGCTCAATGGTCAGTTGCAAACCGTGGATTTTGTGTCTCTGAGATGTGATGAAGAAAAAATTGCTTTTCGCATGAGTGATTTGGGGTATATGCGAGATGATGGCAATATTATTTTTGCAGGACGTACTGAAGGTTATCTGAAAATAAAAGGTGTGAGGATTTCTGCGGCCGAGGTTGAGGCTGCGCTGGCTAAATCCGGCTATTTTCAGGACAGTCTGGTGGTGTGCTGTACTCACCCGGTAACACAAATGCATGAACTGGTGGCGGTGTATACGTTGCCGGCTAATCAATCCGATGCGGATATTAATGCTTTGAAAACGTGCTTAATGGCTGATTTACCGAAATCACATATTCCGACCAGATGGCTGATGATTGAAGAAATTCCGCTAACCCGTAATGTTAAAGTAGACCGTAAGCTGATACAGCAGATGGCACAGGAACGCCTGTATCAGGCTACGCCGCCACAGACCAAAGTAACAGCGACACAAGAACTGGCTGTAACTGATGATATTCTGGCTATTTTTCGTGAATGCCTGCCCCAGACAGCAGAAAATGCCGTGAATATTTCTGCCCAAACTGAAATTCTGAATATTGGTATGCGTCTGAAACAGTTAATTATGCTCGCAGACAAGCTTACGCAACAGTTTGGTATTCGGCTGGATACGGCTGTTTTGCTACGCTGTAAAACAATACAGGATGTGGTGAATGAGATAAGCAGGAGGATGCCTGAATAATATTTGCCGGAAATCATTAAACAAAGTACTTAAAAAATTTAAGTACTTTGTTTATCTGAATCTTTATGCCGATGCCTGTTTAGCCAGATCATTTAACAGCTGTTGCACTTCTTTGGCTATTCTCTCGACCAGTACAGTCGGATAACGATGTGCCTGATAGGTAATAATCATGCTCAGGCTGTACTGATTGTTAATCTGATTTTCCATAATTTCGAAGTGCAACCCGAACATGGATTCATTGCGCTCCGGTAATATCTGCCGGTAAGGTATGGCACCCCGGGCTGTGTTTAGCTGACCATTTAAGGCATTGTTTGAATGAATGTGAATATAAACATCAAACATTAATCCTTCGTTATCAGGAATACCTAAAGCCTGCTGAATATAGTTAATCGGAATGTCGGCATAATCCATGGATTCGTTGATTTGTTCACTGGTATCTGCCAGCAATGCGGTAAAGGATTGCTGTGGGGTAAAACGGGTACGATGGGCAACCATGGTTGTGAAGTAGCCAACGGTATCAAAATAATTGGGATCAGTACGGCCGGATGCTGAGGTGCCGATGACGATTTCGTCTAAATCACCCTCTTTTTGCAGTATGGTGGCAATAGCGGTATAAAACACGCTGAATATTGAAGCATGATGAAGTTTGGCAAATGCGGAAATATGCTGATGAAAAGCAGAATCAAATCTGATTTCCAGCCATTTCACCTGCGGAGCAGTATTTTCCGGCAAGGTAATGGTATCTGTGTTCAGGGTTAAGCCTTTTTTTGCTCCTTGTAACCGGCTGCGCCAGTAGTCAAGATGCTGACGGTTAATACCGTTTTGCTGCTGTCTGCGTGCAAATTCATGAATAGCGGGTACGGTATTTGCCCATACCGGTGCCTGCCCTTGCAGCCGTGCGGCATAAGCATGGCTCAGATCAGTCATGATGGTATTTAAAGACCATTCATCTATTACCATATGATGTACCAGAAACGATAAAACTGTGTTGCCGTTATCTGCTGTTAACAGCCGGATTCTGAGAGGCAGTTCACGAGTCAGATCAAATTTATACGCCGCTTCACCGGACAGTGTTACTCCATGGCTGTCGCTGACCGGCCAGAACCATTTATATTGGTTAAGTTCGGATACAGGAACTGTATATTGTCTGGTTTGCTGTTTATCGGTTTTAAACAGAGTACGCAAGCCGATATGGCGTATGATTAAATCATTAAATGCCTGATGCAGGATTTCTTCATTGACCGGCTGCTGAAATTCGATGGCAAACGGTAAATTGTAAATAGGGCTGAAATCAAAGGCACTGTATGCCTGCCATAGAAAATCCTGTGCCAGTGTTAATGGCGCACTCTGATCCGGCTGTACTTCGGCTGCGGATAATGCCGGCTGCTGCTGACGGGCAATTTTTGCCAGTGCGCCTGCCGTAGGCGATTTAAAAAAATCATTAAAATTTAATTTAATACCATGATTTTTTTGTAGATTACCTATTACCCGTGTTGCCAGTAGTGAATGTCCGCCAAAATCAAAAAAATCATCGTCAGCAGTCATATCGGGCTCTGCCAGTGTATTTCTGAATTCTGCCAGTATGATGTCTGGCAGCGATTCTGTATTTGCAGGCTGAGCCGGTGTTGCCGGTATATTCAGTACAGTTAAATCTAAAGGCAATAATTCGAGCTGATGCGGTGCTCCGGTACTGCTGGTGTAAGTGGCTTGAATTTCCTGAATTAAATCATCTAGAGTAAATTGCTGAGCCAGTATTGGATGTAAACGCAAAGCCAGAAAAACTTTGTTTTCTGTGCTGATTACTGTAACCAGAAAGGGGGATGTTGTTTCCGGCTGCCATGACTGCTGCATTAGTTGCGCCAGAAGGGTAATAAGCTGTTTTTCCTGTATTTGCTCTGTTTGGATACAAGCTGAGAAATCAGTATCGGGATATTTATATAAATCTCCGTCATCGGTAAAGTGATAGCGAACATTTAAGTCTGAATGGATTTCCAGCAAATGCACAATGCTTTTATGCAGTATGGTTAAATCCGGATATGGGTTTACCTGCCACACTGCCAGTTGATATTTCACCTGCTCCGGTTCCTGCAATTGCTGCATCCAGATAAATTCTTCGTGCTCATTTGCGATAGAAGGAGCAGAATCTGTATTTAACGTTAACATATTATTAATCCTCTCTTGCCGTATCAGTTATTCATGACTGTCTGTACTCATTCTGGTCATAATTATTTAACCAGTTAACTTAAATTAACATCGGAAGAGATTTGTGCTATCTGTCTGCTCTGTTTATCAGAGTCAAAATTTTTATTTTTATTAATAATACTTTACAATACATTTAAAATGATAATACAATTGATTTTCATTTTCATCAACTTTAATTGTTTCTAATTTTATTTAATGTTTTGATTTATGCCGTAAAACAGCAGCATAAGCAGCGGATCGACATAAAGAGCACTTTCCTGAGGAGAATCAATGCTGAGTCTGTATCAGCTGATGCCGGAGCAAAATTTAACTTACCGGCTTACGGTTTTATATGGTGATGACTTTGTGACCACGGCTGTAATCAGTCATTGCTGTAGCAGGATATATCACTGATGTACCGTATTCTGATCAGTGTATTTATTGTTTTATGTATTGTGTCTTTGCTGGTAGGCACTGATCCGGTTTCATGGACAGGTCTGCTGTCCGGTTCTGATGCTGATTGGTTAACTGTCAAAGCCAGCCGCTTTCCCCGTCTGATTGCGATTGTGCTCACAGGTATGGGGCTTTCTATCGGTGGTGTGATTCTGCAACATATTGTCCGTAATAAATTTGTGGAACCGGAAACAGCCGGCGGGCTGGATGCAGCCAAACTCGGCATTCTGGTTTCGCTGGTACTGCTTCCCTCTGCCGGTGTGCTGAGTAAGATGCTGGCAGCTCTGCTGTTCTGCTTTGTTGCCGGACTGATTTACATCTGGATTATTGCCAGAATCCGCTTTCAGCAGATTGTGCTGATTCCGGTAATCGGGCTGATGTATGGCTGTGTTTTAAGTGCTGCAGCTGAGTTTTATGCCTATAAAAATAATCTTTTACAAAATGTTCAGGGCTGGCTGCTGGGTGATTTTTCCCGTGTGGTGCAGGGGCATTATGAATTGCTGTATGTGCTTGTGCCGGTAATTATTCTGAGTTATGTATTTGCCAACCGGTTTACTGTAGTGGGTATGGGGCAACAGATGGCTGCCAGTCTGGGCGTAAGCTATAAAACAACTGTGGCTATTGGATTGATGCTGGTATCAGTTACTGTTGCGGCTACGGTGATTACGGTTGGTTCTATTCCTTTTATCGGTCTGGTGATTCCGAATCTGGTGGCGATTAAATACGGTGAACATTTAGCCAGAACTTTACCCGTTGTCGCGCTGGGCGGGGCATGCCTGCTGCTGGGATGTGATATTACTGGTCGTTTGCTGATCTACCCCTTTGAAATACCTATTGGCCTTACTGCCGGTGCAGTTGGCGGCATTGTCTTTTTGCTGCTGATTTTACGGGGGCTACGATGATGAATCGCAAATTCTGGCTGCTTTGCGCCGGTATTGCCGGACTGGCGGTATTTTTTATGCTGTTTGATTCCGGTCTTGATTTTGAATATGTGCTGCCTAAGCGATTACTGCGTCTGGCTACTATTTTGCTGGCAGGTATTTGTATTGCGGTTTCGTCTGTGGTGTTCCAGACGCTGGTAACTAACCGGATTCTGACTCCGGCAATTATGGGTTATGAGGCAGTATATCTGTTCTGGCAGGTCTTGCTGCTGTTCTTTCTGGGGCAAAGCAGTCTGGGGCTGCTGGGGCTGAACGGGAATTTTTTTGCTTCAGTCGGATTAATGCTGTTTTATTCGTGGCTTATTCATCATTATCTGCTGCCGCGTGCACGCCACAGTCTGTGGTTATTGCTTTTGTTCGGTATGGTGCTGACTATGGTTATCACCACATTAACGCAGTTTATTGTCCTTAAAATCAGCCCGGGCGAATTTTCTGTTTTTCAGGGAATTAATTATGCATCTTTTAATCATTCCGAAACGCAGACGCTTTTATATGCTTTTGTCGCCATGCTGGCTGTAGGACTGGTGGGATATCCGTATCTGACTACTCTGGATGTGATGGCTCTGGGAGAGGAACAGTCTGTTTCTCTTGGTGTCGATTATGCCCGTTATGTACGCTGGGGATTCGGTCTGATTGCTGTACTGGTCGCTGTTTCGACCAGTCTGGTTGGTCCGACTGCCTTTATGGGAGTATTTATTGCCAATATGGCTTATGCCTTCGCCGGCCATTATCAGCATAAACGGATTCTGTTATTTGCCAGTGCGGTAGCTATTGCGGTGTTTCTGATTGCTCAGATTCTGGTGGAGCATGTGTTTAATTATAAAACGACAGTCAGTATCTTAATTAATCTGATTTGCGGGGTGTATTTTCTGCTGCTTATTGTCCGTCATCGAGGAATGGCATGATTTCTATTCAGAATATTTCCAAAGTATATGGTCATCGGCCGGTGCTGAACAATATTAATCTGGAGCTGCCGATGCAGCAGGTGATTGCGTTGATTGGCCCCAATGGTGCAGGAAAATCCACTCTGCTGATGATTCTGGCACGGCTGCTTTCGCCGGCTAAAGGCAATATTCTGTTTGATAAGCAGGATATTGCCGGCATCCGCATTGCTGATTATGCCCGTCTGGTCGCGACGCTACGGCAATCTCCTTATTTCGGTTTGCGGCTGACTGTTAAGGAGCTGGTGTCGTTCGGCCGTTTTCCCTACGGGCACGGGGTACTCTCAGCCAGAGACCATCAGGTTATGGACGAGGCAATCGATTTTCTGGGGCTCAGTGCCCTGCGTGATGTGTATATAGATGAATTAAGCGGCGGGCTGCGGCAAATGGCTTTTCTGGCGATGACTATTGCTCAGGAAACCAAGATTTTGCTGCTGGATGAACCTTTAAACAATCTGGATATGAATCATGCAGTACAAATCATGGCAGCAATCCGGCGTCTGAGTGAAGAGCAGCGGAAAACTGTGATTATGGTGGTGCATGATATTAATTTTACTGCAAATTATTCAGATTATATTGTCGCATTAAAACAGGGACAGTTAAGTTTCAGCGGTCCTGCTCAGGAAGTCATTACTGAAGAACGCCTGAGTGAACTGTATGAGCTGGATTTTGAAATTAGTCACAATAAACATGGTTATGTCTGTCAGTATTTTCAAAAGTCGAAAGGTAAAATATGAACGGGAAACTCAAAAAATGTGCTGTCAGTCTACTGGGGCTGATTGCAGTAGCAACAATGGTGACCATATCCGGCTGTGATAAAAAGCCGGTTTCTGCGTCTTCGTCTGCGGTACAGAAGCGTAGTGAGCCTCTTATTATCAAGCATCAGCTTGGTACGACTACAATTGATCACATTCCGCAGCGTGTAGCCGCAATGGATATGAATGAAGTGGACTTTCTGGATCAGTTAAATGTGCCTGTAGCCGGAATGCCCAAGGATTTTATTCCGCATTTTCTGGATAAATACAAACAGAATCATGATGATATTGCCGATTTAGGCGGTATTGTGCAGCCGAATATGGAACGTATCCATACTCTGAAACCTGATTTGATTTTAATGACTCCGATTCAGAAAGACCATTATCAGGAACTGACACAGATTGCACCTACGCTCTATTATGAGATCAATTTCAATAACAGCGAACACGGGCATCTGGACACCATTAAAAATCATCTGCTGACTCTGGGTAAGATTTTTAACCGTGAAGATTTAGCCCGCACCAAGGTTGCTGAGCTGGATACGGAAGTCAGTAAAGTTCGTGCCGTGACTAAAGACCGGCCGGAAAAAGCGCTGGTAGTACTCTATAACAATGGCTCTTTCAGTAATTATGGGGTGGATTCACGCTATGGCTTCGTTTTCAGTGATCTGGGTGTCAAACCGGCCAGTAATGATCTCAGCACCAGCCTGCACGGACAGCCGATTTCCAGTGAATTTATTAAACGGGCTGATCCGGACATTCTGTACATTATTGACCGTACCTCAGTTATGGAGCATCAGCCGGTGATTAGCGCTGCACAGGTAACTAATCCGTTATTACGCGCTACCAAAGCATGGAAAAACAACCGGGTAGTCTTTGTGGATGCCGATGCATGGTATACCACCGGAGCCAGCCCTACTTCAATGCGACTGCTTATGCAGGATGTGATGAAAGGCTATCAATAACTCTGTTTCAATGACATAAGAATAATAAGCTGTATAAATAAGAAAACCAGACCCTACCAATAAATCCATCCGTTAAATGTATTGCGTGAGTTTAGTTAACAAGGAGAAATCTATGGGTAAACACGCACATCACCGCAGGCAAGAGACTTTGCCTGCGGTCAGACACCGAAGCAAAAATTTTCTGCATCCGGTCACTTCCTCACCCAAAGCGCTGATATTGAGTATTGCCAGCGCCATGCTGCTTTACACTCCGGTTATATATGCGAAACCGGCTGATGATAAAGCCAAACCTGCAGTGAAAAAAACAGCTACCGAGAATACTCAATCCACTGGTGAAGCTGTTCTGGCTGATGTGGTGGTGGAAGCAGGCGGAAAAACAACTTACTCCGGCGGTTTTGTGGCTAAAGACAGCCGTCTTGGTTTTCTTGGCAATAAAACTGCGATGGAAACGCCATTTAATACCGTTAGCTATACCAATAAATTCGTTGAGGATTCTCAGGCAAGAAATGTCACTGATGTCATTGCTGCTACTGACCCTTCGGTATTTACCAATGGCGCTATCGGCGGCTGGAGTGAAAATTACTATATCCGCGGCTTTCAGTCCGACACCAACGATATGTCGATGAATGGTTTATTTGGTATTGCCCCCTATTACCGTACACCGCCGGCCATGTTTTCACGCATTGAGGTATTGAAAGGACCGTCCGCACTGTTAAACGGTATGCCGCCTGCCGGTTCTGTTGCCGGCACAGTTAATCTGGTATCCAAGCGCGCAGGTAATGAACCATTGCTGCGGATAACGCCTACCTATATGTCTGATTCACAATGGGGCGGCACCATTGATGCCAGCCGCCGGTTCGGACAGAACAAACAGTTCGGGATCCGGGTTAACGGGGTTTATCAGGATGGCTCCGGCCCTGTAAGAAAACAGGACTTGAAAACCCAGCTCGGTTCAGTCGGGTTGGACTGGCGCGGCGACCGTGCACGGGTTTCTGCCGATATCTATATGGCCAATGACAAGGTGGATGGAGTGGTACGTGGTATCAATCTGGGTAAAAATATGAAAGTACCCTCACCGCCAAATCCGAAAACGCTGATTAACCCCGACTGGTCTTATGTCAGCAATAAAGACCGCGGAGCCATGGTGCGCGGTGAATTTGATATTACAAACAATATTACTGCTTATGCGGCTTTCGGGCGCAGTAAAACCAATTATAAATACAATGGTGCTACTTCAGCCAATTTACTGGATAACAAAGGCACCATTCAGACCATAATGGCGCAGCTGGCATTTGATCTGGACAAGAAATCAGCAGATGTGGGCTTTAAAGGTCAGTTTGATACTGGTCCGGTAAATCATCAATGGGTAGTTAATACTACTTACTACAAGCATAATCAGCATGATTTTGGTGTCAGAAGTATTCCATGGGCTACATGGATAACCAATATGTATGATCCGACATGGGGTAAGTCTGTACCCTTTGATGTTCCGCCAATTTCCAGAAGCTCACTGCAGCTCAGAAGCTATGGGATGGCCGATATTATGTCGTTCATGGATGATAAACTGCAGCTGACTTTAGGTCTGCGCTATCAGGAAGTCAAAAGTGATAATCTGAGTCTGATGGGTAAACCTGTTTTAACTGAATACAAAAAACACGCATTGACTCCGGGCGTGGCTATTCTGTTTAAAGCCACAGATCATGTATCACTTTACGGCAATTATATTGAGGGTTTGACCAAGGGTAATTCAGCCCCCATTACAGCAGCTAATTATCCCAAGGTGTTTGCTCCGTATAAAACCAAGCAGACTGAGCTGGGAGTAAAATGGGATTACGGCAATCTGGTTAATTCTTTAAGCATATTTGAAATTAAAAAACCCAATAGTTATACTGATCTGAGAACCAATGAGTTTACATCCGGCGGTCAGCAGCGCAACCGCGGTATTGAATGGACGTTTATAGCCTCGCCGATTGAAACAGTACGTCTGATAGGCGGTGCCAGCTACATTAAACCGGAGCTGACTAAACTGGCAAATCATGCCAATGAAGGAAATATCGCTACGGGTGTGGCTAAAGTACAGGGTAAGCTGGGTGCGGAGTGGGATATTAAAGCCGCAGCCGGCATTGTTACTCTTTCTGCCAATGCTACGGCTGTATCCAAACAATATCTGAATCAGGAAAACAGTTTATCGGTACCCGGCCATACTGTATTTGATATTGGTGCCCGCTACAATGCCAAAGTATCCGGCCATCCGTTTACGTTGCGCGCGGAAGTGAAGAACGTAACCAACAAAGCATATTGGGGCATGCCGCGCCTGTCCAATCTGTCTTTAGGTGCACCGAGAACTTTCCTTTTATCCGGTTCGTATGATTTTTAAAAAATTTCCGGCCTGTTAAAAAATCGCCCTTTCGGGCGATTTTTTATAAGCGGCAGTTTATTGCGGTAACCCATATTGCTGAAAGGCCGAGTATTCCGGTACCCGGTAATATTGTCTGCCCAGAAGCTGATTAATAATCACACCATTTCTGGTTGCGCCCATACCCAGATCGGGGGAACCAACTCCCTGCTTGGCGATTTCGGCATTCTGAATAAAAATCCGCCCTTTACCGCTATCGCAGCGTACAGCGGTAAAGTCTTCATTAACCAGATAGTCATTGTGCTCATCTGTTTGCAGAACACTGCCTTTCAGCTCTTCAAACCATTGCGGCCACTGATGATGGTAGCCGGTGGCTGCCACAATTGCATCTGTCTGAATGGTTTGTTGCTGATTAAGCTGGGTATGCAGACAGGTCATATTAATTACGCCGGAAGGCAGTATTTCAACCGACTGTACGTCACAATTAGAAAACAGTGTCAGCCCTGCCGGTGCACCGGCAATGGTTCGTTCGTACAATAAATCATAAATATCGCCAATGGTGGCAAAGCTGATCCCTTTATAAAGCTGCCCCTGACCAGCACTGACTTCACGCCGTTTCTGCGGTGTCAGTGTCTGGAAATAACGCATATATACCGGAGTAAAGCACTCCTGCCCCAGTTTGGAAAACTCCATCGGATGAAAACCGGCAGAACGGGTAATCCAGCGGATTGACGCACCTGCCCGGATTTGTTCCGGCTGCAATGCGCGATAAAGAGCCAGCACACATTCAGCAGCACTTTGCCCTGCCCCGACCACGGTAACCTGTTTACATTCCTGCAATTGTTTCTGCATATAGGTAAATTGCGCTGAATGCTGTATCAGCGGGTGGCTGGTGTTTTTCAGCCACTCAGGATGGTAAGGTTTGGTACCCACGCCGACAGCAATATCTTTACTGGAAAATATCTGTCTGTCTCCGGATGAAGATTCACTTTCGAGAATAAATCTTTCCTGACGATAATCATAACTTACTGCCTTGACACAGGCATCGAAATGACAGGATGGCAACTGGCGTACTGCCCAGCGGCAATAATCATCATATTCCTGACGCGGAATCAGAAAACGGTCATAGTAGTAAAACTGATACAGACGCCCCTGCTGACACAGGTAATTAAGATAACTTAAGGGATGACACGGATCAGCCATGGTAACCAGATCTGCCAGAAAGGGTACCTGCAATGTGGTACCGGGCAATAAAAGGCCAGCATGCCAGTGAAAAGTAGGCGTTTTATCCAGAAATACTGCATTGACTTCTGGATGACCAGATAATAATGCCGCTAGCCCCAGATTAAAAGGACCAATCCCAATACCTGCCAAATCCGTTTGCTTTATATCCATGTTTATTCCGTCCCTATGTACAAAAAGTTAAATATTTAAATATTTACAACATGTAATGCTTTTATACTGAATCCATTTCTGCCCGGATCAGTTGTTCTACTTCCTTCATATTGCGGCAGCCGATTAACTGGCGTGGATTCAGAGTCAGTCTGAAACTGTGATTTATCCGGCTGGTAATCTCTTTTACATGCGCAGGGCGTAATCCGAGCTGGCTGAATGGCCGGGTATGTTCAATAACTATGGTTTGTTCGATATTCAGCGTATCGCGGTAAATATGTTCTAATTGTTCTCTTTGGCGGATAAGCGCATCAGCACACTGCCCATTCGGATTGATTGTGATACCGGATAATGTCTGATTTAATACGGAATCAATATTTTCCAGACCCTGATCTGCCAGTTGCTGACAGACGCTGACCAGAACTGCGAGAAAATCGTGAATGATGGCTGCATCTATGGCAGCCTGTGCAAAATCAATATTAAACAGCAATGCGCCGTCATCACTGAGCATAAAGCGAATATCTATCGCTACCTGCGGTGTCTGAGTTAACCCGTTAACATAATGAACTGCGCTACCCGCCGGTAACACCGGCCACGATAATCCATTAGTAATAACGATTGGTAAAACCGGTGCTTCGCCATGCTGCTCAAATAGTAATCTTGCCAAGTCCACACCGGAAAAGGCCAGATGCTGCAAACCGTCCAGCATATTCTTTTGTAATTTAGCCGCCTGTTCGATAAATCCGGTTGCGGATGACCAGCAGACCACAACAAAAGTGGATTGATTGGATAATTCGCCCTCATACAGCGGCAAAACCGGTACCGCTGCCGACAGCAGGCCGGATGTCTGCTGCCAGCGATTTAATACCGCCAGAATCAAAGCCATCAATAAGGAATTTTTAAAGAGTCCCTGCCGTAAACCTGACTGACATAATTTATCGAATATCTGTGCAGGCAATACGGCGCTTTGTCGCTGATAGGGTGAAGTTTCCAGTGTCGCTAAAGGTTGTTTCCAGGGTAATTGCGGAATGCTCGTAACAGGCTGCAACTGTGCCTGCCAGTAGGCAAGTGCTGTGTTATAAGTCTGACTATCCGGTTGCTGCCTGTTTTCAGACAGCAGTGGCGCCTCTTTCAGCTCCGTATCTGTGAATAACTCACACATCAGCGCTGCAATAGACCGTCCGTCGAGAATCAGCGCATCAAAGCGTGCAAAGACAATAAACTGTTGTGCGGATAACTGAAAAAGTGTGATATCCCACGGCGATTCCTGTAAATCAAATATTTCCTGCTGATAACGCCGGCGAAAACTGTCAATTTTTTCGGTAGCTGCTGCCGACTCTTCTCCACACAGATTGATTTCAGTTAAATTAATAATTACCTGCGGATTTACCCACTGTACACAACGCCTGACATCAATATAGGTTCTTAAGCTGGCATGATGCTGTACCATATCAGCCAGACGCTGCCTGAATGCGGGTAAATCCAGGGTTCCGGCATATTCGCGAAATTCCTGCATCGCCACACCGCCAAGCGCAAAAGCAGTACTTCGGCCGGACAAATAGGATTTTTGCAGAGAGTTTAAAGGGGTGGCTTTTTCATCAGGTTCCGTAATATTCAGGTACTGATTCAATTCAGTTAACGGGCGTGAAAAATATTCCGGCTTCGTAATCAATGTATTCAGCAGAGTCAGAAAACGTTCAAACAGTCCGTTTACCCATGTATCGGCTAATGCATCCAGACGAATATCCCAGTTAATGAGTAAATCATTATTTAGCTGCACAAACTGTGCATCCAGTGCCACCTGCGGCCCCTGTGAAATACACCAGTCCATACTGCCAAAATATTTATGTACCCTGGATGAGAACAGATTTTTTTCAGGTAAATCGACTGCGGCAGTAAATACTACCGGTGCGATTTGCGGCGTAGCATGATGACGTGACAAACGCCGCATTACATTGACACCACTGAATTGCCGGTGATCCAGACATTGCCGCCATTCAATCGCCAGACGCCGGCAAAAAGTTTCCAGATCAGGCGTTTCAGTCATATCAACATTTAACAGCACCAAATCAGCAAAATCACCAATGGTTCGGTCAATATGAGGCAAAAGCGGCTCCCGCCAGAAAAACGGCACATTAAGCCGGTAAGCACGATCATGGGTGACTTTGCCCAATGTATAGGCAAACAAGCCCAGTATCAGAGCAGACAAGGTTAACCGCTGCTGACGGGCAAACCGGCGTAACAGCAATGCCTGCTCTGCACCGATAATTGCATTTAAGCGTGTGCTCTGTGCTCCGGCCGGGGTTGGTTGCTTTAAAGGTAAAGCAGGCGCAGGAGCAATAGTATCCATGCGTGACAGCCACCACTGACGAGCACGCTGTTGCTGCTGGCGTTGGTACAGATCCTGCTGAATCCTGTTGCGCCAGTCATAAAAAGATGGCGGTGAAGGCAGACAGACGGTACTGTCTGCGTAAAACTGAGCCAGATCCTCCATCAGAATCCAGAAGCTGGAAGGATCAACGGCAATCATATCGGCATCTATATGCAGGCGGAAAACTTGATTACCCAGAAGGCTGACAGAAAAACGCACTGTCTGTCCTTCATCCAGACTGAGTTGCTGATGTGTCCATTGCCGGCGTTTGTCTTCAAGTTTCTGTTGCTGCTGCGCCTCGGATAAATGTAAAAAATTATCTATTTCCAATACATTTTGCGGCAGCGTATCTCTGATTCTTACTTCACCTTCGGCATTCAGTTGCAAACGTAACAGTTCATGCCGCCGGTACAGACATTCAATTGCCTGTCTGAGCCTGTCTGAATCCAGCTGAGTGCCATTGAATTCGGTATACAGATGCGCAGCCACACCACCGAGCATGGCGTCATGCACACGCCCAAACCAGCATGCAGACTGCATTGAAGTAAGTTCACACATTATTTCTTTACTCTGTTGACAAATTTACGGTTTTTGACGATGATACAGTTAAATGAAAATGATTACTAGTTTCATTTAACTAAAACTTATTACTACAGCAAACCGTAATCAGCAACCCTGAACAGACCATCAGAAAAATGTTGAATGATTCAATTTGTTTTGATTAATCAATATTTTTGTCTGATTCAGCTGGTTTAACAGATAGAAAAAAGGCTGATAAGATGATTAGCTATACACACTGGCCTGAAGATTTAGCCCAGAAATACCGCCAGAAAGGTTACTGGCTGGATCAGCCGTTAACCCGCGTGCTGACACAAACAGCCAGACAGTTTCCGCAGTCAACTGCCATTATCTGTGGTGAACGGCATTTCAGTTATGCGCAGTTAAATCAGCTTTCCGATAATCTGGCAGCCCGACTGAGCGCACAGGGCTTTGGTATAGGTGATACTGCACTGGTGCAGCTACCTAATATTGCCGAATTTTATATTGTCTTTTTTGCTCTGCTGAAAGCCGGTATTGTGCCTTTGAATGCACTGTTTAATCATCGTCAGCATGAATTAAAGAGTTTTTTCAGCCAGATTAAACCCCGGCTGCTGGTGGCTTCACGTCAGCATGAAGTATTCAGCGGAAATGATTTTCTGACTGAACTGACTGCTTTACAGCTGGCGCCGGCTTTAACTCTAATGCTCAATGCCTTTGCTGATGATGAAAGCCTGCCGGACTGGTATTCCACTACGCATTCTGATATCAGCCATTATGCTGCTACGCCGGCAGATGAAGTGGCTTTTTTCCAGCTTTCCGGCGGCAGTACCGGTACGCCGAAACTCATTCCGCGTACGCACAATGATTATGATTACAGCGTGCGTGCCAGTGCCGAAATCTGCGCTCTGAATCAGCATACCCGATTACTCTGTGCCATGCCGGCAGCACATAATTATATGCTGAGCTCACCCGGCGCTCTGGGTGTATTTCATGCCGGCGGATGTGTGGTAATGGCGGCAAGCCCTGAACCGCTGAGCTGTTTCAGCCTGATTGAACAGCATCAGGTGACCATGGCTTCGCTTGTACCCAGTGCCGTATCTATGTGGTTACAGCAGGCACCTGAACAACTGGAAAAGCTGCACTCACTACAATTAATTCAGGTAGGCGGTGCCAGTTTCCCGGAATCAGTGGCACGACAGGTATTAAATGTTTTCGGCTGTCAGTTGCAGCAAGTATTCGGGATGGCGGAAGGACTGGTGAACTATACGCGGCTGGATGACAGCGAAGAGCTTATTGTCACCACTCAGGGGCGTCCTATCAGCCCGGATGATGAAGTAAAAGTGGTGGATGAAAACGGTGACGAAGTGCCTGCCGGAGAAACAGGTATGCTGAAAACACGCGGTCCCTATACTTTTCGCGGTTACTACCAGAGCCCTGAACACAATGCACAGGCTTTCGATACAGAAGGTTTTTATTATTCAGGTGATTTGGTACAGCGTAACAGCAACGGATATTTGAAAGTGGTGGGACGGGTTAAAGATCAGATTAATCGCGGTGGCGAAAAAATTGCTGCTGAAGAAATTGAAAAACTGATGATTACCCATCCTGATGTTACCGAAGCCGCACTGGTGGCTATTACGGATGAACGTTTTGGTGAAAAGAGCTGTGCATTTATTGTGTCACAGAATCAGCACTTAACTGCTCTGAGCCTGAAACGCCATCTGCTCAATCTGGGTATTGCTCATTACAAACTGCCTGATCAGGTATGCATTGTTGATAGCCTGCCGCTTACTGCCGTCGGCAAAACCGACAAAAAACGCTTACGTGAAACCTTTCAGCAAAATCCTGCCTGAAATAATTATCAGAATGAGAAACGAGAGACAGCATGACTATCAAACAAATCGATGATTATCCGATGCCTGCTCTGGCACAAATCCCGCAAAACAAAACCAACTGGGAAGCTGATACTGCACGCTCTGTATTATTAATTCATGACATGCAGAATTATTTTCTGAATTTTTATCAGCAGGACAGCACACTCATCCGGACAATGATAAAGAATTTGCAAAGTTTGCGCAGCTGGGCTGCTCAGCAACAGATTCCCGTGGTGTATACCGCCCAGCCGCATCAGCAGAATCCTCAGCAACGGGCGCTGCTGAATGATATGTGGGGTGCGGGTATTACTACCGCACCTGTTGAAGAGCAGAAAATAATTGACGCCCTGACACCACGTCCGGAAGATACCATACTGACCAAATGGCGTTATAGCGCTTTTCAGCGTTCAGATTTACTGGCACACATGCATAACTGGCAGCGTGATCAGCTGATTATCGGTGGTGTTTATGCACATATCGGCTGTATGCTTACCGCTGCAGAAGCATTTATGCAGGATATTCAGGTATTTTTTGTAGCTGATGCACTGGCTGACTTCTCAGCGGAGCAACACCAGCAAGCACTGAATTATGTTGCCGGCTGTTGCGGGCAGGTCACTACTACAGAGGCATTGTTACCGGCAACAAATAGTCTTACCCGTGCATGGCTGACACAAAAAGTTCAGACATTACTGGAAATACCGGAAGAAACCATTAACCCCGAAGAAAACCTGATTCTCTACGGTCTGGATTCTTTACGCATTATGCAATTTGCCGCAGAACTGAAACAGTATGACATCAATATTGGCTATGATGTACTGGGTCAGCAGCCTTCACTAAACAACTGGTGGCAGCTCATTGAAAAACAAAATAAAACTGTTTCAGCCTAGCATTGGCTGCAAATAATTAGCCGGACGCTGCATACAGCTTTAGGAACATAAAACATGACTGACTTAAATCTATCCGGCAAGAGCATACCGCCCGGTCTGGCTCATCAGTGGCGGGTAGCCCTGCCCGGGCTGATAAGCGGTACACTTGCCGCTGTAATTGCCGGTATCGCCATGCTGGCAGGGCTATGGTTTATCATTAAATTTATCGATAACATGAGCTGGTGCTGGCTGAATTATGCACTGGTCAGCTGGCTGCTGGCCGCATTGTTTACGGCCTTGTCCTCATGGCTGGCACATCAGGCAGAAAGCCGCTTTGCGGCGGCTTTACGCCGGACAGTGGCACAGCATTTAATCCGCCTGCCGTCCAATATACTGGCTAAACAGAATGAGCAGACACTTAAACAGCTGCTAACCGATGATGTTGCCAGTTTGCATCATATGCTGGCTCATTTACCCGGTGAGATTGCCGTATTCACGGTTATTCCGCTTTTATCCATCGGTATCCTTATTTATTTTATCGGCATATCGGCAATATGGGTATTATTACCCGGACTGATTGCTTCGGTTTATTATCTCATCATCATACCGCGCATGACCCGGCGTGACGGTACCGCACGTATGCAGGTAATGCTGGATATCATTAATAAGGCCGATGAATATGTACGCGGGATTCCGGTTTATCGTATTTACGGGCAGCATTCCAGCGCATTAACTGCCTATACAGAAGCAACTGAAAAATTTACCCACAATATGGTGCACTGGGTAGCCAAGGCGGCCACGCCGGCAGCCATAGCCACTGCTATGTTACAGGCAGTAGCGACATTTGCCATTGGCTACTGGGTCAGTTATACACAGGACACCACTACTCTGGCTGCCACTCTGTTATTCAGTCTGGCCATTGTGACACCGGCATTACGTCTCGGGCATGGTATTGATTACATCAGAGCCGGACGCGCTGCTGCCAAACGTCTGACCGAATTTTTACATCAGCCATTATTACCGGCCGGAACCATAAATCATCTGTCGGAGCCGGCAGTATTATCTATGCATGATGCAGTTTTTTCTCAGGAAGAACAGCCGGTTTTACGCAAACTCAGCTTCACATTTCCCGCCGGTGCCATTACCGCTATTACCGGTCCCAGCGGAACAGGTAAAACTACTTTACTCAATGCATTAGCCGGATACATACCATTGACATCCGGAACTGTTCAACTGGGTAAGACCGATCTGTCTGCATTACATGACGACACCCGCCACCGGCTGATTCTGTTTATTCCGCAAGGATATGACGTTTTAGACAATACGATTCGTGCCAATCTGGCCTTAACTGCTCCTGATGCCAGTGATGAAGTCATGCAGCAGGCTCTGGCCAGAGCCAATCTGAATCTGGATTTATCAACACCTGCCCGTACCCTGTCCGGCGGAGAAAAGCAGCGTATCTGCATTACACGGGCTTTTCTCACTCAGGCAAAAATTATCTTAATGGATGAGCCTACCAGTGCGCTGGATGATCAGAATGCTCGGAAAATATTTCAGGCCTTGCAGGAACTGGCTCATACTGCGCATAAAACCATTATCATTGTTACTCACCAGCCGGCTCTGGCCGATAAAGCCGATGCAAAACTGGTACTGGAAGCATTAAGGAGCGAGGCATGAATACAGCAGCCGGCAACAAACACTCCCTTTTTGAAACCATACCAGCCGCCACCAGACCCCGCCTGATTGCTGTCAGCATCGGCTGGATACTGGTTGCCGTACTGGAAGCATGTGCTTACACCATACTGGCTCTGGCTATAGTAAATCAGCAGTCGCCACTGTGGGTAGTGATTAGTGCTGCTATAGCCATAGTGATTACAGTACTGGTTACCCGTAACGGCTTTCTTACCGGCGTACGTCTGGCCGGAGATTTATTTGCCGCACTGGGACGTTCTCTGTCCAGCGCTAAATTATCCTGGTTTAATGACCAGCGCCGTGCGGTTATCAGTAAAACTGCCGGACAGGAAATTCCGAATTTCATGAGCATTCCGGCACATCAGTTGCAGACCTTTTTACATGCGCCCTGTCTGCCCCTGTTTATCTGTATCGGGCTGGCCTTTGTTGCCGGTACAGGCATCATGTTAGCTGCACTGGCGATGATATTGCTGTCCTTACTATTACAAGTATGGGCACAATATGCTTTAAATAAAACTGATGCACAACGCCATCAGACCGAACTGGACAGCACCACGGCAACCATTGAACTGGTTGAACACCTTACTCTGCTGCGTACAGCCGCAGGATCGGCTCATGCGCTGGATACTATCCGGCAGCGCTGGAGCACTCAGGAAAACCTGCTAAGCAAAATTAACTGCAGTGCAGCCAGTGCAACGCTGATAGCTACTTTAGCTAATGTGCTGCCCATGGCAGGTATGGCGGTTTATTGTATTTTATCCGCTCAGAACGATGAATATCTGATACTGGCTGTATTATTACTGATGGGGCGCGCCGGCGCACCATTAAGTGCACTGGCTACTGCCGGTCTGAGCATTAATGATTTAATCAGCTCACTGCGCCACTTTCAGCAACTTACCCATCCGCCGGTACTGCCTGAAACAGAAGAAACGCGCACCCCGAAGCATGCACAGTTATCTCTGCATAATCTGAACTGTATCACCGGCTCGTCAACCATTAATCAGGATATCCCCGAAGGTGCACGCTTACATGTCGCCGGTGTTAGCGGCAGTGGCAAAAGTACCTTGCTGCAACTATGCCTGCGCTTTGATGATCCGGCTATGGGTGAAATCAGATTAGACGGCATTCCTCTGCCTCAACTGTCTTATCAGACACTGACAGACAATATGGCTTATGTCGCTCAGAACCCGATTATTTTTACCGGCACTCTGGCAGACAATATCCGCATCGGCCGTTTTGACGCCAGTGACGCCGAAATCGAAGCTATTGCCAGACAATGTATGCTGGGAACAGTTATCGACCGGACGGATGAAGGCATTCACCAACATGTCGGCCAGCAGGGCTCTGCCCTATCCGGCGGCGAACAACAGCGCGTAGCCATTGCCCGTGCTCTTATTAAGCATGCGCCGATACTGATTCTGGATGAAGCCACATCAGCACTGGATGAAAGCACGGAACAACAACTGATTGATACTATACTCAGCCAGTCCCGTACCCTTATTTTTGTGTCGCATCGCAGTGCGGCTCCGTGGCAGCCTACCCTGACTCTGGATTTATCGCCGAATATTACATAAACACCAGATATGATTCAGGCAAATACTACTGATTAGCGCCATATCTTAAAATACAGGCTATGCATGTCATTTATATCAGACCCGGGCAGAACAGACTGCCGGAAAGACACTTCTGCCGGCAGCAGAAAATTGCTATTGCCGGTGAATGATTCGCCTGCATTATTCAGTCATCACACAATCAGCATCGGCAATAACACCATTCACCAGATATGCATGCCATTAGCCGACACAGCGGTTTTGCATAAAATTGGTCAGATACATAACATCTTTCTGCCGGACAACATCAGACAAAGCCGGCACAAACGCCAGACAGAATTTATAGCCGGCCGGCTGGCGGCAAAATATGCATTATTACAGTATGGTTACAGCAACTTTAATCTGAAAACAGGCTCACAGGGACAGCCGCTTTTTCCTGAATCCTTACAGGGAAGTCTGAGCCACACCAGCAATCAGCGCCAATGTCTGGCTATTGCCTGCGTACAGAAAAAACAGCCGACACACCGCTATCTGGGTATCGATATTGAATACCGGCAGCACCAGAGTATTATGAATGAGCATAAATGTACTCTGACCCTGTTTCTCCGGGCGGCCGAATTACGCTATATAACCGAACACAGTACTGACCTGCCGCTGATGGCGCTGCTGCTTTTTTCAGCTAAAGAGAGCATTATCAAAGCATGGTTTCATCAATATCAGAAACTGATTAATTTTACTGATATAGCTTTCCGGTCGTATCGTCATTCATACCTGAATTTCCTGATTGATTCACCGCTTACCCATGCAAATCCGCAAACAGCAGAAGTTTATTTCCATTGCACAAAAGAAAAAATAATAACCATTGCATATATCTGAAACAGCTTGTGGCTGAATTTTGCACAGAACAGAAAATTTTTCTGTATTTTTATTATATTTAATTGATAATGATTACTATTTGCATTAATATCAACAAACTTACATAGCCTGATTTATCTATACTTTTCATTACATACAACCCGCATCTGTCTACAGGTAATAAAATGACGATTACAGAATCAAGCGCTGTTTCCCGCTCTCCTATTCAATCTCAGGATCAGTTTGCCTGTTTTGCAACCAGACAGCATCACATCAGTGCCAGACATCTTATCCACAAAATACACATGCCGGTTAATCAGTCCGAATCCTGCAATCAGCAGATTGCCGACTGTTTTAATCACATCAAAGCACAGGGATATGCCAATCCCATTCTTATTGCTGCTATTCCATTTGATACCAGAAAGAACGGCACCTTAAATTTTTACAGTGAATTTAATCAAACTTCACCAGCTCACTTTGAGCACAATACTGCTTCAGCAGGCAAAACAGCAAACTCACTTATCCGCAAAAAAACATTGGTAGAGCGTCAGGCATTCGAACACAGTGTTCAAACGGCTTTAAGCGCTATGGCGGATAAACAGATGCAAAAAATTGTGCTGTCACAGGCAACAGAATTTGAATTTGCCCGGCAGTACAGCCCGGAGGATTTACTGAATATCCTTATCCGGCAAAATCCTGATGCCTATAAATTTATGATTCCTGTAGAAGAAGACCAGTACATTTTTGGTGCCAGCCCGGAATTACTGCTATCGCGCCAGCAGCAACAGGTACGCAGTAACCCGCTGGCCGGCTCCCGACCGCGTCCTGCCATTCCGGAACACAACAGCCAGACTCAGACAGAACTTTATCAGTCGGCCAAAGACAGGTATGAACATCAGCTGGTTATCGATAATATCCGGCACAAGCTCAGCAGCTATTGCTCAGCGTATCAGGCATCAGAAATACCCGAAATTTTAACTACATCAACCATGTTTCATCTGTCATCAGTCTTTCAGGGGCAACTGAAAGCCGATGCGCCCGATGCACTGAATCTGGCACTTCATCTGCATCCCACACCGGCCGTTTGCGGCACACCAACGGATATCGCCAGAGACTTTATTCTCAATCATGAAGGCTATAACCGTCATTACTACAGCGGACTGAATGGCTGGATGGATGCCAGCGGGAACGGAGAATGGGTCGTTACTATCCGCAACGGCTTACTGAATCACAATATTATCCGCCTGTATGCCGGAGCAGGCATCGTTGCAGGCTCAGACGCAGCAGCAGAATGGTTTGAAACCGAAGCCAAAATGCAAACTATGCTCAATGTATTTCAGCAACAGTAACATTATCTGGAGAAACAACCATGCAGCAAGCCATTATCGTTACCGGTGCAGCCCAGGGTATAGGGGCTGCGATTGTTATTAAACTGCTCGAACAGCACTATCATGTTATCGGAATCGATAAACAGCCCTATTCGCCGAGCTGGCCGGTACAACAGATGATTGAAGCCCAGTATCAGACTTACTGGACAAGCATTAGTCAGGATATCACTGCTTTCGAAGAAACCCGTATATTACTCAATACACTGATTAATCAATACAATATAACCGGTCTGGTTAATGTGGCCGGAGTATTAATTCTTACACCATTGCTGAGTGCCACTGAGGCACAATGGCAAACCAGCCTGAATGTTAATCTGCTGGCGCCCATATTCATCAGCCAGCATTTAGCCGCACATTTCCGGCAGCAGCGACAAGGCTGTATTGTTACCGTCAGCTCTAACAGTGCACGCATGGCGCGCACTGAGATGGGTTTATATGCCACCACCAAAGCAGCACTCAGTCATTTCTGCCGCAATCTTGCGCTGGAAGTTGCCCCGTATGTCCGGGTTAATATCGTTTCACCGGGCTCTACCCTCACAGCGATGCAACAACAATTATGGACCGACAACGAACCACCGGCTGGTATAGTGGATGGTGACTTAACACAATATCGTCTTGGCATTCCTCTCAGAAAACTGGCTCAGCCGGCAGATATCGCCAATACCGTTTCTTTCCTGCTCTCTGAAGAAGCAGCACAGATCACTATGCAGGAAATTGTTGTAGATGGCGGAGCAACACTGGGCGTCTGATTCGCTTTAAAGAAAACAGATAAAATACGATTTTTATTTTAGTTTTTCTTATGGGTAAAATATGACAATACACTAATGAAACGACATGATAACGATTACAATGTCGTTTCCGGGTGATTATCTTTAATATATTCCAATATATCAGCCGGCTGGCAATCCAGATACTGACAGATTGCCTCCAGCGTAGCTAGCCTGATGCCTTTTACTTTTCCCTGTTTAAGCAAAGATAGGTTTTGCTCGGTAATACCAATAGCAGCAGCCAGCTCTTTTGATTTCACTTTCCGTTTAGCAAGCATAACATCTAAATTTATTCTAATCGGCACATTAAACTCCTGTTAAATAAACTGCTTATTTTCTTCTGCAATCTGGCATGCTTTTTTTAGTATCTGACCGATAATCATAATACTGATAGAAGGGAATAACAGAATTAAATCACTACTTTCAAATGATATCGAAATATACCGATCCGGAAAATGATTATTAAGCGTTAAGATAAACGATAGCAGAGGCTCTGAGAGCAATTGTAAAACTTCCCAAATCACCAAAGCTTTACCAAATGCATAACAGTAATTTGCTGATTTCACAGAAAAATAATCTGCTTTACTGTAGCTTAAAAACAGCAATCTGAGCTGAACGAAACCATAAGCCAGAATCGCAATGATTATGGTATCAATTAAGGTAGCAGAAACTGCCTGCCATAGAGAAAGTCTGGATATATCAATATCGGCATTACCATCACCCATACTATGAGTAATAAAAAATGAATATCCTCCGGAATTCAGTCCGATATTATGAATATCAAAAAAATAAAATAATAAAGGAGATACCATTCCGATACCTATACAGAATATAGGAATCAGGGTTAACTGAGACATTAATTTGCAATAACGGTTTAATCGGGAATGTGTTTCAAGCATTACAGTGTTCATGTTTAGTACCTTTTTATAAAAATATAAAAACCAGGCATACAATATCATGTAAATGTAAATTTAACAATAAAAAATTAAAATAAAACAATAATAATTTATTATATAAAATTAATTATTATAATTATTCATCAACCAGATAAGACAACAGCCGGCTTTTATGTCTAAAGTGAACTAAGCCTGTTCCCTGCTGATACAGAATTAATCTTCAAATAACCATTAAACCGTTACAGAATAAAACAATCATTTAAGTGGTCGGTTGCATTATCAAATGTTATAAAAATAATCAGCACCGGCGATGATAAATATATTTATTTAGCATAATTAAAATAAAAACCAGATTAAAACCAGTAAAAGTATTTCTGCTCTGACTACTATTCAGCAAATACAAATTCAGAAACCGAGAGATGGGGCGGGCAATCAAGAACTCTTAAAACTATAAAAACAGACTTGTTAAACAGCATAGAATACTGGCTTTAGCATATGATTATTTAATTATCGTGTCAGATAGCTACAAGTTTGAATGAATGATCGGAACCTGATTCTGAGTTTAGTCAGCATATTCGAAATCTGCCATGTGGAAAAATTTATCGGAGAAAGTCCATAATGCCTAAAGCTTTAGCCGGAATTTTATTTGCACTATCAGCAGCCGCACTAAATGGTTCTATAGGTATTATCAGTAAATTACTGATGGCCAGTGGATTGAATCCTTATGAAATAGCGTTTTATAAAACGTTTCTGGCTTTTGTTTTTGTTTCACTACTCTTGATACGTACTCCATTTGCCCGGCAAATTCAGATAGTTGCCCCTGTATCAGATAATAATATAAAAATCTGGATGCATATTGGTCTGTGTGCTCTGTTTGGAATATTTACTTTGTTTTTCTTTGAAACAATCGCTTACGGGCATGGCAGTGCGGCGAATGTAGTCGTGATACTCATGGCTTCAGCTACAATAGCGGCATTAGTTTTCGGCTGCTTATTATTAAATGAAAAAATTAAAATATCAGCCGTTTCCGGTGTTGCTGTTGCAATCGCCGGCATTAGCATTATTTCATGGTCTGGGCAGGCCTCATTATTGTTATTGATATTTGCCAGTGCCGCAGGAACCGGTTACGGGCTGTTTAGTGTATTGGTTAAGAAATTCGGTTTACATGGTGGTATTTATCTGACCAGATTTTTATTATTGTTTGGTCTGATCTATCTGGCTATACCCTATTTAGCAACCTTCCGGCAAAATCCTTTTGATTTTCACTGGCAAACCGTCGCAGGGCTGATAGCTTTGGCCATTTTACCTACTATTCTGGGATTTTACTGTACTACCAAAGCACTTGGTTATTTATCCGCTGCTCAGGTTCAGGTAACTGAATTAGCTGAGCCAATATTTGCCATGCTGATGGGCTGGCTGATTCTGTCTGAATTACCTGACTATGCTTTTTTCCTCGGTGCTCTGTTAATTATTACCGGTATTATGCTGATTAATGATGTATTGGGTTTATTAGAAACTTATTTTTTTAAAAGAACAAAGATTAGCAAAAGGTAATCACTCTTTTGTTAGTTATCATATCCTGGATAAAAAAATCTGCAATGCTGATACCTTGGCAGAAAATACACTATTCATAATTCCACCTCTAATATATTTTTTATTGATGTTTTATACCATTCACTTTTATTTATAATCCTGAAAACTAATTTTCTTTAAAGATAAAAGACAATCTATAATAGAATTAATTCAGTCAAAAAAACTAAACCAGTTGATTCATTCTAATATATATATATATTAATTTTGATTTGCAGTGTACAGATTTAATAGATTTCTCCCGCCAAAATTAAAACTCGTTCTAAAGAAATCTGAAAAGTTACACTTTTATGATATTAATATGCTATTACAAATAAGATATTGAACCAAACGGAGCGGTTTAATATCATAATGCTGATTATCTAAATAGCATTATGATATTGATAAACGTATGGATACCTTATTTAATATACTACAAAGAACATTAAACGAATTTGATGATATATCATAACTTTTCTCTGAATATCGAGAATTTTATGGTATTAAGGATTGTCATTCTGAATCAAAATAATTCATTAAAGAAAGATTGATAAACAATGATTCAATCATTTTTCTAGCCTACGACAATAAAACAGCATATGGTTTTATACAGTTATATTTTTCATATTCTTCTTTAGTTATATCACTCACTATCATTTTGAATGACTTATATATTATAAAAAGCCACAGAAGATGCGGTGTTGCCACCCATTAATGGAAAAAGTAAGAAACTTCGCTGGTAATTCTGCCTATAACGGCATTCCATTATGCACATCAATCGATAACCTCAAAGCCAGAGCTCTGTATGAAAAGTCAGGTTATAAAATTGATGATCAATTTGTTTACTAATTTTTAGAACTAGATAAAAAGTGCGATATGAAAATTTATGATTTAGCCGGCTAATTTGTTCGTCTTACTTTCTTATCTCTGCTGATTTGGATTTAAATTTTCTTAAATCCAAATTATTTTTTATCTTTTTTGATTTCTCCTGTAATCGACATGCCGCAATAATATCCGTTTTAAATAATTTGCATATATCAAATATTTCTTTTTCTATCATTCACAGCCATAAAATGGCATTGTTCACTGTTTCTCTCTCATTTTTATTCTTTATTTTAATTTTTACATTAAATTCTTACATTTAAAGTTAATTATAAATAAGTACATTTATATTTTTTCATGTTAATTCTATATATTTAATATTAATTATTCAGTTTGCTCATACCTTTGTATTAAAAAGTTACAAGATTAAGTTAATCATTTATCTATTCTGAAAATATTAATAATTAATAATTAAGAATTTATAAGCTTTTATTTTTCAAGCGTAATCTTTTTCATTAATTGGATTTAACGCTGGGTAAACCTTTGTCATTGTTTATTCCGGAAGATTATTTCCTGAGTCGGCTATCTGCTGATACAGCCGTCAAGATAAGCAGATATTTTAAAGCCGGGTAAGCAGATTCAAATTGTAGTACAGGGGGCTGGATTGTTGGTTTTGTAACTTTAATCAATCAGGAGAAAAACCTATGAACAAGGTTTATCGGAATGTCTGGAATGAAAATACCCAAACATGGGTAGCCGCATCAGAGCTGGCGAATAGTAAAACCAAATCAAATACTGTTTGTGAACAATCAATAGTTAAAAAAATTATTAATAAGCTAGGGCTGAAAAAAATTGTCAGTGTAACAATCACAGCGCTGATTTTAGAATGGCAGGCAATTGCTCCAGTATATGCAGCTAATGCGGCAATTGTCGGCGGCAATAACAGCGGTACAGTTTGGCCTGGTGGCGGCTATCAATATGGCGGCCATGGTAGCATGGTATTCTCGGGTGATGACGACCATTGTGGTGCAGACAGAGTTAATGGTCGCAGAACCGTTTCAGACGGCATTACAGCAAAAGATGAATACTTACGTTTCATTAGAAATACTGCGTTTGGAACCAGTCATCCATACGGAAGCGTAACTTCTAACAAAGCAGAAGCATGGAGTGATGAAGGTAAGACCGATGGCGGAACCGGTTATCAGGCCGCCCCTACCGGCGGTGATAACAATGCAATGCCTGTAGCTTATGGTATTTATTCTTTTGCCTATGGCTGCGGTTCTTACGCTACCGGGAATTATTCCACTGCATTCGGAGCTAACGCAACTGCAACTGCGGGCGGAGCAATGGCTTTCGGCGTAGCATCTCTGGCTTCCGGCGCTGCATCAATTGCCTTTGGTATAAGCTCTCAGGCAACTGGTATTTCCAGTGTGGCTCTGGGCTCTATGGCTTCTTCAAATGGTACCGGCAGCGTAGCAGTTGGTTTAAGCAGTGCTGCAAATAAAGATGCAGCGGTTGCTTTGGGTGCCGGTGCAACTGCATCCGGTAACAGCAGTGTGGCAGTCGGTAATGCAGCACAGGCAGTTGGCGATCAGAGTATCAGTATTGGCGCGGGTAATCAGGTCAGCGGGCGTAAATCCGGGGCAATCGGCGGTGTACAAAGCAATGCCATTTTCAAGGATGGTGAAATAATTGCAGCCCAGAGCAACCCAACCAATATTACCGGTAACAACACTTATTCTCTTGGTAACGAAAACGGCACAATTGCTGTTGATGATTCTGGTGTTTTCGGTAATAAAAATACCATTAGCGGTACAACTGAAGGCGTAAATAATATCCGTATTGTTGGTAATAACAATACTGTTAGTTCAGCCAAAGATTTGGTTTTTGGTAATGATAATACTGTTAGTTCAGCCAAAGATTTGGTTTTTGGTAATGATAATACCGTCACGGCCACTCGTGGCCTGATTCTGGGCAATGATAACACGGTTAATGCCGATCGTGGCTTAATTATTGGTAATAACACAAGTACAGGTGCCAATGCTACTGATGCAATTGCTATTGGTAATTCTGTCAGCGTTAGCAATGCCAGTGGTATTGCAATAGGTACCAATGCTACGACTATTGTAGACACAGGTGTCGCTCTGGGCAGCGGATCAGTTGCCGATATTGAGAAAGGAAAAACCGGCTTTGACCCTACTGGTACAAATTCTGCTGCGAATAATCCGACCTGGACCAGCACCGCAGGTGCTGTTGCTATTGGTAATGCAGGCAGCGGAATAACCCGTCAGTTAACCGGTCTGGCAGCAGGTACAAACGATACCGATGCGGTGAATGTGGCACAGATGAAAAATCTGGCCAGTGTTACAACCACTGGTTTAAGCTCGTTGTCTACTGCTGTAAGCAAAGTCGGTGATATGAGCAATGTTAATAGTAATATCAGCACACTGAACAGCAATGTTTCTGCTTTGCAGTCTGATGCACTGCAATGGAAAAACAATGCCGATGGGTCTGGTGCCTATGATGCCAGCCATGGTACTAATCAGGCGCAGAAGATTACTAATGTGGCTGCCGGTCTGGTGGAAGACGGTTCTACTGATGCAGTTAATGCCAGCCAGCTTTATCAGGTATCCACCTCTTCTGCTTCCGGTATCACTTCTTTATCTACCGCTGCTCTTAGCACCACCGGTAAACTGAATACGGTAAGCAACAATGTTTCTGCTTTGCAGTCTGATGCACTGCAATGGAAAAATAATGTTAATGGTATTGGCGGATTTTATGATGCCAGTCATGGTACTAATCAGGCACAGAAAATTACCAATGTAGCTGCCGGTCAGCTGGCAGACAATTCTACTGATGCGGTTAATGCCAGTCAGCTTTATCAGGTATCCACCTCTTCTGCTTCCGGTATCACTTCTTTATCTACCGCTGTGAGCCGTGTCAGTGATATGGCCAATGTGAATGGTAATATCAGTACACTGAGCAGCTCTGTTGCTGATTTAAAATCTGATGCACTGCAATGGAAAAAGAATACCGATGGTTCCGGTGCCTATGATGCAAGCCATGGTACCAATCAGGCGCAGAAAATTACCAATGTGGCAGACGGTCAGCTGATAAATGGTTCTACTGATGCGGTTAATGCCGGTCAGCTTTATCAGGTATCTACTTCTTCTGCTTCCGGTATCACTTCTTTATCTACCGCTGCTCTTAGCACCACCGGTAAACTGAATACGGTAAGCAGCAATGTTTCTGCTTTACAGTCTGATGCGCTGCAATGGAAAAAGAACACAGATGGCTCTGGTGCCTATGATGCCAGCCATGGTACTAATCAGGCGCAGAAGATTACTAATGTGGCTGCTGGTCAGCTGGCAGACGGTTCTACTGATGCAGTTAATGCCAGCCAGCTTTATCAGGTATCCACCTCTTCTGCTTCCGGTATCACTTCTTTATCTACCGCTGCTCTAAACACCACCGGTAAACTGAATACGGTAAGCAGCAATGTTTCTGCTTTGCAGTCTGATGCACTGCAATGGAAAAATAATGTTAATGGTATTGGCGGCTTTTATGATGCCAGCCATGGTACTAATCAGGCACAGAAAATTACCAATGTAGCTGCCGGTCAGCTGGCAGACAATTCTACTGATGCGGTTAATGCCAGTCAGCTTTATCAGGTATCCACCTCTTCTGCTTCCGGTATCACTTCTTTATCTACCGCTGTGAGCCGTGTCAGTGATATGGCCAATGTGAATGGTAATATCAGTACACTGAGCAGCTCTGTTGCTGATTTAAAATCTGATGCACTGCAATGGAAAAAGAATACCGATGGTTCCGGTGCCTATGATGCCAGCCATGGTACCAATCAGGCGCAGAAGATTACCAATGTGGCAGACGGTCAGCTGATAAATGGTTCTACTGATGCGGTTAATGCCGGTCAGCTTTATCAGGTATCTACTTCTTCTGCTTCCGGTATCACTTCTTTATCTACCGCTGCTCTTAGCACTACCGGTAAACTGAATACGGTAAGCAGCAATGTTTCTGCTTTACAGTCTGATGCACTGCAATGGAAAAACAATGCCGATGGCTCCGGTGCCTATGATGCCAGCCATGGTACTAATCAGGCGCAGAAGATTACTAATGTGGCTGCCGGTCAGCTGGCAGACAGTTCTACTGATGCAGTTAATGCCAGCCAGCTTTATCAGGTATCCACCTCTTCTGCTTCCGGTATCACTTCTTTATCTACCGCTGCTCTAAACACCACCGGTAAACTGAATACGGTAAGCAACAATGTTTCTGCTTTGCAGTCTGATGCGCTGCAATGGAAAAATAATGTTAATGGTATCGGCGGCTTTTATGATGCCAGTCATGGCACTAATCAGGCACAGAAAATTACCAATGTAGCTGCCGGCCAGCTGGCAGACAATTCTACTGATGCGGTTAATGCCAGTCAGCTCTACCATTTATCCACCTCTTCTTCTACCAGCTTTAACTCATTGTCTACCGCTGTGAGCCGTGTCAGTGATATAGCCAATGTAAATGGTAATATCAGTACACTGAGCAGTTCTGTTGCTGAATTACAGTCTGATGCGCTGCAATGGAAAAAGAATACCAACGGCTCTGGTGCCTATGATGCCAGCCATGGTACCAATCAGGCGCAGAAGATTACCAATGTGGCTGCTGGTCTGATAAATGAAAATTCTACTGATGCGATTAATGCCGGTCAGCTTTATCAGGTATCTACTTCTTCTGCTAGTGGTATCACTTCTTTATCCACTGTTGCTCTTAGCACTACCGGTAAACTGAATACGGTAAGCAACGATGTCTCTGCTTTAAAATCTGATGCATTGCAGTGGAAAAGTAATGTAGACGGTAGCGGAGCTTATGATGCCAGTCACGGAACTAATCGTGCGCAGAAAATCACCAATATTGCTGCCGGTCATATAGATGAATACTCTACTGAGGCAGTCAATGCTGCTCAGTTTTATCAGCTATCTACTTCTTCATCTACCGGACTGAGTACATTATCATCCACTTTAAATCGTGCTGGTGATCTGACGAATGTTAACAGTAATATCAGTACATTAACTACTAAAGTGAATGATTTGGTTATTGATGCTCTGCAATGGCATGGAAATGCAGATGGTTCTGGTTTTTACGATGCCAGTCACGGAACCAACCGTGCGCAGAGAATCACCAATATTGCCGCCGGTCAGGTTAATGAACATTCTACTGATGCGGTCAATGCTGCCCAGCTCTACAGCTTATCCACAACGACTTCAACCAGTCTGAGTAATTTGAATGAGGCAGTAGCCACTACTGGTAATATTGCCAATATTTCTCATAATGTCAATGTCTTAAATGACCAGGTAAGCACTCTGCTCGGTGGCGCGCTGCAATGGAAAAGTAATGCTGATGGCTCAGGCTTTTATGATGCCAGTCACGCAACAAGTAGTCCGCAGAAAATCAGCAATGTAGCAGCCGGTGTACTGGATGAGCATTCTACTGATGCAGTCAATGCCGCTCAGCTCTACAGCTTGTCTACAATCACTTCGACCAGCCTGAGTAATCTGAATGAAGCGGTAGCTACTACTGGTAATATTTCTACTGTTGCCAGCAATGTTTATGTTCTGAATACTCAAGTTAGCTCTCTGCTCAGTAATGCGTTGCAATGGCATGGAAATGCTGATGGTTCTGGTTTTTACGATGCCAGCCATGGAACATCCAGTCCTCAGAAAATCAGTAATTTAGCGGCCGGTGTACTGGATGAGCATTCTACTGATGCGGTTAATGCCGCACAGCTCTACAGCTTGTCTACAACCACTTCAACCAGTCTGAGTAATCTGAACGCAGCGGTGGCCAATACAGGTAATGTTACCAATATCACTAACAATGTTACTCAGCTAATGGCTGATGCCCTGCAATGGAAAAAAAATACCGATGGCTCAGGTGTTTATGATGCCAGCCATGGTACTAATCAGGCGCAGAAGATTACTAATGTGGCTGCCGGTCAGCTGGAAGACGGCTCTACTGATGCGGTTAATGCCAGTCAGCTTTATCAGTTATCCACCTCTTCTGCTACCAACTTCAGCTCACTGTCTACTGTTGTAAGCCGTGCCGGCGATCTGACCAATATCAATGGTAGTATCAGTACAGCAAACAGCAATATCGCTGATTTACAGTCTGATGCGCTGCAATGGAAAAAGAACACCGATGGTACTGGTGCCTATGATGCCAGCCATGGTACCACTCAGGCGCAGAAGATTACTAATGTGGCTGCCGGTCTGGTGGAAGACGGTTCTACTGATGCAGTTAATGCCAGCCAGCTTTATCAGGTATCCACCTCTTCTGCTTCCGGTATCACTTCTTTATCTACCGCTGCTCTAAACACCACCGGTAAACTGAATACGGTAAGCAGCAATGTTTCTGATTTACAGTCTGATGCGCTGCAATGGAAAAACAATACCAATGGCTCTGGTGCTTATGATGCCAGCCATGGTACTAATCAGGCGCAGAAGATTACTAATGTGGCTGCCGGTCAGCTGGAAGACGGCTCTACTGATGCAGTTAATGCCGGTCAGCTCTATCAGTTATCCACCTCTTCTGCTACCAGCTTCAGCTCACTGTCTACTGTTGTAAGCCGTGCCGGTGATCTGACCAATATCAATGGTAATATCAGTACAGCAAACAGCAATATCGCTGCTTTACAGTCTGATGCGCTGCAATGGAAAAAGAACACCGATGGCTCTGGTGCCTATGATGCCAGCCATGGTACTAATCTGGCTCAGAAGATTACCAATGTAGCTAACGGTGATCTGACGTATAACTCTACCGATGCTGTAAATGGCAGCCAGTTATCTACTACTAATTCCAATCTGAGTATCGTTTCCAGCTCAGTACACAAAGTGAACGATACAGTAAACAAACTGGAAAAAGACAGCTTGCAATGGGTAGAGGAAGAGAATGGCAACAGTTATTATGATGCCAGCCATGGTGTTACCAATGCCCGGTATCGAATTACCAATGTTGCAAACGGTTTACTGGCACCTGATTCATCAGATGTAGTGAATGGCAGCCAGCTATATACTACAAATTCTAGTATTAATGCTGTATCCACTTCGGTAAATTCAGTAACTGCTGCTGTAACCAGACTGCAGGACAATACTCTGCAATGGAATGGATCTGCCTACGATGCCGGCCATGGTTCTACTATGGCGCAGAAAATTACCCGCGTAGCCGAAGCTGATTTAGCCCCGGATTCCACCGATGCAGTCAATGGCAGTCAGCTAAATCAGACTAATTCGAGGGTAGGCAGCTTAAGCTCTACAGTGGCGAATCTGAATGATAGCCTGAATAAGACCAATACGCGGATTAACAGTATTGCTGAATCCACTTCCAGAATTTCCGATAATTTGTCTTCTGCTACAGATAGAATCAATACTCTGGATCAGAATGCCCTGCAAATAAATGGTGAAAATTATGATGCAAACTACAAAAAAATCACCAATATTACAGGCGGAAAAATTGAACTGGGTTCAAATGAGGCAGTAACAGGCGGTCAACTGTTTACCACCAATGATAAACTCAACACCGTTTCCTCTTCTGTAGGTAATCTGACTGGCAGACTGAATGGTGCTATTGACCGTCTGGATACAGTTTCCGGCGCAACAGCTACGCTGTCGACCAGCTTAGCAGAGGTTAATACCAGCATCAGTGACCTGCGACGCGATGCACTGCAATGGAATGATAATGCTTATGATGCCAGCCATGGCTCCGGCGCTGCCCAGAAGATTACCAATGTAGCAAACGGTACAGTGAGCAATAGTTCTACCGATGCCGTCAATGGCAGCCAGCTGTATAATCTGTCCACCTCGCTGAGCAACAGTCTTTCCACTGTGACTGCCGGTAACAATACCGGACTCTCTACTACCAACAGTAATGTCTCTACTTTGTCTAGTAG
>NZ_JACFSH010000003.1:45051-379820 GCF_016100525.1 Snodgrassella sp. W6238H11
AGTCTGAGTTCTGCGGTGAATAACATCAGTAATCTGCAACGCGATGCGCTGCAATGGAATGGTAATGCTTATGATGCCAGCCATGGCTCCGGCGCTGCCCAGAAGATTACTAACGTGGCCAACGGTACACTTAGCAGTGGCTCTACCGATGCTGTTAACGGTGACCAGCTGTATAATCTGTCCACCTCACTGAGCAGCAATCTTTCCACTGTGACTGCCGGTAACAATACCGGACTCTCCACTACCAACAGTAATGTCTCTACTTTGTCTAGTAGTCTGAGTTCTGCGGTGAATAACATCAGTAATCTGCAACGCGATGCGCTGCAATGGAATGGTAATGCTTATGATGCCAGCCATGGTTCCGGCGCTGCCCAGAAGATTACTAACGTAGCCAACGGTACACTTAGCAGTGGCTCTACCGATGCCGTTAACGGTGACCAGCTGTATAATCTGTCCACCTCACTGAGCAGTAGTCTTTCCACTGCGACTGCCGGTAACAATACCGGGCTCTCTACTACCAACAGTAATGTCTCTACTTTGTCTAGTAGTCTGAGCTCGGCAGTGAATAACATCAGTAATCTGCAACGCGATGCGCTGCAATGGAATGGTAATGCTTATGATGCCAGCCATGGTTCCGGCGCTGCCCAGAAGATTACTAACGTAGCCAACGGTACACTTAGCAGTGGCTCTACCGATGCCGTTAACGGTGACCAGCTGTATAATCTGTCCACTTCACTGAGCAGCAGTCTCTCCACTGTGACTGCCGGTAACAATACCGGACTTTCTACTACCAACAGTAATGTCTCTACTTTGTCTAGTAGTCTGAGTTCTGCGGTGAATAACATCAGTAATCTGCAACGCGACGCACTGCAATGGAATGGTAATGCTTATGACGCCAGCCATGGTTCCGGCGCTGCCCAGAAGATTACCAACGTGGCTGCCGGTCAGCTGGCAGACGGTTCTACTGATGCAGTCAATGCCGGACAGTTATACAGTATTTCGTCTTCCATCATTAGCAGTGTATCAAGCTCAGTTGATCAGGTAGTTACTGAGAGCAGGACAACGATAGAAACGATGAACAAAGATATCAAAGCTGCTCAGGATGATATTAAAACTGCTCAGGATGATATTAAGACCTCAAAACGTTTGATTGACGAATTGCAGAAGAACTCAGTACATTTTGACGATGGTACAACAGCCTTCTCAAATCAGCTGACTCGTGACGCAAGCAACGAAAGAACCATTAGTGGAGTTGCAGACGGACGAGTAGACGCAACGTCTAATCAGGCAGTAAATGGTCGTCAGCTCTATTCGCTGTCCACTTCCACCTCAACCAGTCTGTCCAGTCTGCAGGATCAGCTTCACCTTGCTTCCGGCACCATACCGGCAGGAATATCCACAACATTGAGCTCATTACAGCTTAATGCCCTGCAATGGAACGGGTCAGCTTACGATGCCAGTCATGGCTCCGGCACTGCCCAGAAAATTACCAATGTTGCTTCTGGTGATACAGGCCAGAATTCAACAGAGGCAGTGAATGGCAGCCAGCTGTGGCAAATGAAAAATGAATGGAAACAGGATTTACAAAGTCTTTCCAGCTCAGTGGATAGCAAGCTGGCACAAAACAGTGGCGGCGGTAATGCTTCTGCGATCAATGAAGCAACTGAAAAAGCCAATCAGGCTATTTCTGATACCCAGAAACTGTCTGCTTCAACAGCTGATGCGCTGTCTGCAGTAGCAGCCAGCCTGGGCGGTAATGCCAGCTACAACCCGCTCACCAGAGCCGGCACAGGTGGTTTCACTGCACCAAGCTATACAACCAGCAATGCTGATGGTACTGCGGTAACAGCCAATAATGTAGGCGATGCCATTAACAATCTGTATAACGGCGGCAGCAAATATGCAAAAGTTAATTCCACTCAGGCTGTGGCTTCAGCAAGCGGAAGTGATGCTATTGCTGTAGGCGGTGCAGCAGCTGCCAGTGGTAAGGCTGCTGTAGCTATTGGTTCACAAGCAGCAGCCAGTGCAGAAAACGGCGTAGCTATTGGTAATCATGCCAGCGTTACTCAGAATGGCGGAATTGCGCTGGGTGCCAACTCTGTGGCCAATACGGCAGCAGGTATTAATGGCTACATTCCGGTTAGTGCCACAGCACAACAGGCAAGAGCCATTCAGGCAACCACCAGCACTCAGGCCGCTGTGTCTGTGGGTGACGCCGCCAATGGTGTTTACCGTCAGATTACAGGAGTCGCTGCCGGTACTGCCGACACTGATGCAGTCAATGTGGCACAGCTGAAAGGCGTTAATGCCCGCATGGAAAATATCAACCGCTACGTCAATGATGTTAACGACCGCGTACATCGTGTAGAACGGCGTGCCTATTCCGGCACTGCTCTGGCCATGGCACTGTCTGGTGCTTATCTGCCACAGTTAAATGCCGGTGAACAGACAGTAGGTGTAGGCATGGGTTCATATCATGGTTATGCTGCAGTTGGTATTAACTACAAAGCCACAAACAATACCGGTAAGTTCTCATGGGGTGCAGGTGTCTCCACTACCGGACGTGAAACCGGCTTTAATGCAGGTATAGGCTATAAGTGGTAATCATCAGATAAATAGCTTCAAAATCGGGCATACACTGGTATGCCCGATTTTTTTGCTGAAAATAACAAATAAAAGCACTGAAAAATTATATTATCCTGATACTGAAGACTGAATGATGAAATATCAGTTTTTTTAGTTATATCAATCCACTTCTAATACCAATAAAACAACACTTTAAAAAATAAAACTCTTAACCGTTTATAAGAAATAATGCAAATACACTAAATCGAAAAATATGCTGCGAGTTTCTGTATATTACCTGTTTGTATTATTCAATAGTCATCACAGCCTGTTCAGCGAATATGGCTACAGCTAAAGATATTCTGTCCTGTATACAATAATTAATTACACAATCGTCTGCTTAATCTCGCATTTATCATAAAAATATGCAAAATATATAATAGCCGGCAATACATGCCAAACAAGTAAAAACTGGCTTTTCAGTCATAAAACAGACTTAATAATCCGGATAAACAAACCAATTTTACCCGGAATGAAAATGCATATCAGATAACTCATACATATATATGAGTCAATAATTGACAGTTCCCTGCTTTAGCGGCAAGATAAAGACGTTACGTTCAATAGCGTAACCAGCTTTGACAGGCTGAACAAAGAGGCAGACTTTTTGCTACTTACCAAAAAAGTAGCGTTTGTCTGTAAAAACCCATTGCCACCGCTTTTTTCATGGTGGACAGTGGCAGGGAGGCTTTACGCCTACCGGTACTCTTTGTCCGTCTGTCAACCCTGCCATTTGTCTGCCGCCATCTGTGTTTAACAGCACACTTGCGGTCTCATGATTAAAGAGAAGGGCAATGATATGAACATCTACAAAGCAAATCTCCCCTTTCAGAAACCACAATCTAACCTGTTTGTCCAAAAACTACTGACAATCAGGTGTCGTCCTGATACACAGATATACTACATACTTCATACAATTACTCATTCAGCATAAAATACAAAGGGAGAATAAACAATGAAACTTCTTGCGCCTGACAAGAATGCGCTATCCACAGCATTGCACGACAACCTACAACTGCAATACCCCTTTGCACTTTATTATATACAACAAACTACATCACTCGGCAGCCAATGGCATAACGAACCAGAGGAAATTACCGAATATACAGCCTATATCCTGTCACCCTATATCATCAAAGCCGACTCAGACTGGCAGGATAGCGGGTTGCTGGTTTTCAAGCCCTGTAACAGCATCATCAGTGCCGAAACCCTGGTATTTTCATTCTGCAAACAGCATAACTGGGAACCCCTGCTCTGGCAAGGGATAGAACCCATAGCACAACAAATATGGCAGGCAGTACACAGAACCTAATCATTTTCTGCTTATAGTAATTTCACCATAGGCGACTATTTTCGATAACTGTTTATTCATACCACCAAACCAGCCCGAACAGTTTTCTACTTCAAACTAACACATACCAATTAAAGTACTATCCGGAATCTGTTCCGGCTGATCATTTCCATAACCAGCGCTATCACAACCACAAGCTTAATTTAACATTACTTAACTTATATATCAATAGTTTGCCTACACCATAACAGCAAATAATTTAGAAATTCCTCCATCAGTTTTCCGGTTGGTAACGACCAGATTAAGATTGATAACAGCTGAAACCATTTCCAGCCGGCGTTTTCAGCTTTTTTAATCTATATATTTATTAATAAAGGATATATTCAATTGTCAATTTAGATTTGTTATTTATAAGACACTTTTACGGACAACCTCAAAAAATTACTGTTATTTGCACCACAATAAATAACAATAAACACCAGTAAAAAACATAATTTAATTATTTTCTAACATTGGTAAAAGGAGTATATTGATAATCCTTATCAATTGATATGCAGTCATATCTGATTCAATTTGTCTCAATATGAATAAAATAGGGAAATTATAAAATGCTGTTACAAAAAATTGCTATCGCCAGTGCCGCTCTTGTATCAATGGCAGCCTTTGCTCAGGAATACCCCATGGGCAAACCTATTATTAAAAACGGAATGGAAATTTCCGGTGTATATCTGCCGCCTATTACTATGGACACTGATGGCATGGATCACAGTAATATGCATTTGCCGGCCAGCAAATCCGACGTGCACATGGAAGCCGATATTCATGCAACAGAAGGTAATCCTAACGGCTTTGCCGAAGGAGACTGGATTCCCAATCTGAATATAGAATACTCCATTACCAAACTGACTAAAGGCAAATTCGAACATTCAGGTAAATTCATGTCTATGGTTGCCAATGATGGTCCCCACTATGGTGACAACATCAAACTGAATGGTCTGGGCAAATATCGTGTTACCTACCGTATCTCCCCACCAACAGCCAACCAGATGGCTCGCCATATTGACAAAGAAACCGGCGTAGCTCCATGGTTCAAACCATTTGAAGTCAGCTGGGATTTTGATTATGCCGGTGTAGGCCGCAAAGGCAGCTATTAATCGCATTTAGCTGGCTGTGATCAGGGATTATTCTAGCTTCAACTGGCTGAATAATCCCTTATTACATTATTACTGCCACAACACCTTTCACTGTAAGAATATCTGTTATGAAAAAATTTCTTCTTATCTTATTGGGTTTATGCAGTCTTATGTTTTCATTTTCAGCCATTGCTGACGATAAAGTCACCCTGGAACTGAAAATGAAAGATGGTGATCTGATTCCCCTGACCCTCAATGCACCAGCCAACAAAATTATTCGCATTAAGGTTACCAATATTGGCAAAGGTCCCGTCGAGTTTGAAAGTACTCAGCTGGTCAAAGAAAAAGTACTCGCCCCGGGTGCTTCATCAGTAGTCGTCATCGCCCCGAAAAAACCCGGTACCTATATCTTTTTCGATGACTTCCATCTGAACAAGCCCAAAGGGCAGTTAATAGTAAAATAAAAGCAGGAAATACAATGGGACAAACAATTTTTGTCGTCTGGCGTGAATGTTTCGAAGCATTACTGGTTGTCGGCATTATTTATGCATGGATTAAACGTAATCCTGACAGTAGTCATGGTATGCGTTATTTGTTTGGCGGTGTCGGGCTTGGCGTACTGATTTCTGTCATACTGGCATTAATCATCAACGGCGTATTCAAAGCGCTTACCGATGATCATCAAACCATGTTTATGATGGGCATGTCTGCTGTTGCCTGCATACTGATTGTGCAGATGGTGTACTGGATGAACAAACACGCCCGAAATATGAAATCATCCTTGGAACAGGAAATGGCACAACAGGTAGCCCGCAATTCATGGTGGGGAGCTCTGTTTATTATAGCCATTGCCATTGCCCGTGAAGGCAGTGAAATTGTCGTATTTCTGTCCGGCCAGATTATGCAGCTGAACAGTCAGAATTACTCCGGTTTCTGTCTCGCCGTACTTATCGGCATAGCAGTATCTGCCCTGACATTTTATGCTTTTATTCTAACCAGCCGCTTCATCCAATGGAAAAAGTTTTTTACCATAACCGGTATTGTCCTGTTATTTCTGGCCATTTCATTATTGCTGAGAGCTGTTGAAGACGGTACCAATATGCTGCTGGAGCATGATGTATCAATTCCTGATTTCCTCATTAGCCCGGCATGGGATACATCACATTTTATTGACGATAGCGGTCTGATTGGCAGTTTTGCTTCCTCACTGTTTGCCTACCGCTCCCAGCCAATGTGGATTAGCGTCATTACTTTTGGTGTATTCTGGTTATTAATGGCTATATTGTTTTTAAGGAAAAAATCCAAATAAGGCAAAACCTGCTACATATCTGATTTACTTACTTTGGGCATGTGCCGGTTATTTCTTCAGCATATGATTTACCGGCACCATTCAATCATGATTTGAGTGTTTTTATACAGCCTTATCCTTCTCTAGCATTACTGATAACTAGCTCAGGCTGAAAATCATGCCCCAGCACTTAACACCCTTACCAACCATATCTATTACTTGCTGCAATATGGTGAATACGAACAAAAGATATATCACGTTTGTCCCCCTTCTGTCACAATAAAAAGTAATCGGTGCAATGCTTCATCAGTTGCTACCATTGCACTGAAAAACCCTGTATAAATTTCAATCGGAACAGGTCTTTAATCAATTAATTTTAAAATAAAACGAGATATAGAATGGAACAAACCTTTTTTATTGTCTGGCGTGAATGCTTTGTAACACTGATTGTTGTCGGCATTATTTACTCATGGATTAAGCATAATCCGGACAGCAAAAGCGGAATGCGCCATCTGTTTAGCGGCTTGATACTTGGTGTACTGTTCCTGGCAGCAATTATCGGTGGTGTGTTCAGATATATTCCCGATAAAAATCAAAAAATGCTTATGATGAGCATATTGCTATTGATTACTTTACTGACATTTTTAGTAGTGTTTTTGATGTTTGACTATATCCTGAGCATGGGATCAGCACAGGAACAGATAAAAGCTCAGCAGATGGCACGTTCATGGACAGCAGCCATGTTCATAGCAGCACTTACCATTGCCTGTGCAGGCAATGAAGTTATCTTATGGTTGTCCGGTCAGATCAGACAGCTGAATAATCCTGATTATACTAATTTATGCCTTGCGGTCATTCTCGGCATTGCAGTATCTGCCCTGACATTTTATCCATTTGTTGTAATCAGCCGCCGCATGCAGTTGAAAAAATACCTTATCATAACCAGTATTATAATGTTAGTTCTGAATTTCCCCCCATATGTCAAAGCAGGTGTATATCTGTCGGCACACAATGAACCCCTTCCTGATATTATGATGTGGCCGGCAGTGAAAATCTCACATTTTATTGACAATAGCTTTCTGTCCGACAGCTTTCCTGACTTAATTTCTGCCTATAATTCGCCGCCTGTATGGTTTAGCATCATTTCATTTATTAGTATTCTGCTATTAATCGCCATACAGCTCTTCTTAAGGAAAATTTTAAATGACACAGAATAAGTTCTGTACACTATTTATTATTTGCTCTTTACTGGTGCCTGCCATTGCTGTAGCACATGGTTTAAGGGCACCAATTATCAATGATTCTAATGCTGTAGTCGCAAAAGGGGATATTCCCACTCCGGAAAAATACCAGTCAGCAATTCGTAATTATCAGCAGGAAGTTGTACTGCAACTAAAAACCACTCAGCAATATCTTAATGCGATTGAGAATGCCTGCAAAAACGGACAGCTGCAACAGGCGCAACAAAATTATATCCGTGCCCATCAGAGTTACGAACAAATACGGGTTATCGTTAAACTGTTTGGTAATGCCGACCAGAATATTAATTCGCGCGCTGATTATTATCTGCAAGGTACCGATGATCCGAATTTCAGCGGTTTTCACCGTTTAGAATATGATTTATTTAAACTCAAAGACCTACAGCAAGCACAGGCAGAAAACAGCAATCTGCAATATGAAATTATTGATTTACAAAAACGTGTAGCTGCCGATGATCTGGATATTGCCAAAATAGTTCAGTCAGCATCCGACTTTCTGGAAATGATTCTGCAAACCAAACTTGCCGGCAAAGAAAATCAGTATAGCCACAGTGATCTGGCCGATATCCATGCCAATGTAACCGGTTCAGCACAAATCATCCAGCATCTGCAGAGCTTTATTCCGGCAGAGCAGCGTAAAACACTGAATCATGGTTACCAGCAGATTTTTGCCATTCTGCAGCATTATCAACTGCCCCAGAACCAATTCCAAAGTTTCAGCCGGCTCAGCCAGACAGATCACGATATCCTGTACTCCTTACTAAGTACGCAGACAGCACGGCTGGCCCAGCTTAGGGCGCAACTAAATATACGTGTTTATTATAAATATCCTCATTAAGGTTCAAGTTATGTCTAAAAACACTTTCAGACATCAGCCTGTCTCAACTGCTTCGCCTGAAGACAATCCGGCCAGCACTACGCGACGCAATAGCATGAAAATGCTGCTGGCCGGAGGGCTGGGTTTCGCCAGTCTTGGCGCCGTCAAAGCAGCCAATGCGGCCGGCAACTGTACTCATGATTACAATCAGGCCGTTGATTACTGGGGTAGCCATCAGGCCGGCGTAATCACCCCCGACACCAAAGAAGCTATCTTTGTTGTCTTCAACATTACTGTAAAAAACAAAAAAGAGCTGCAACAGTTATTCCAGCGGATTTCACAACGTATTGCCTATCTCACCAGACCACAAACACTCACAGCAGGAAAAAATGACCAGCTTCCTCCGGCAGAATCCGGGCTGCTTGGTCATAATCTGTCTCCCGACTCACTGACAATTACCCTGGCCGTGGGTGCCAGCCTGTTTGACCAGCGTTTTGGTCTGTCTCTGCTCAAACCCAAAAAACTGATTCCTATGCCCCGCTTTCCCAACGACCGGCTGGAAAAAGCATGGTGCGGCGGAGATTTATCAATCCAGTTCTGCGCCAACAGCCGCGAAAGTGTCATTTATGCCCTGCGCGATCTGATTAGTCATTGTAATCAGTATATGGTGCCGGTATGGAAAATGGACGGATTTCTGCCGGCCAGAGATATCGACAATCACACTACCGCTATTAATCTGTTTGGTTTTAAAGACGGTACCGGTAATGGCTCCATTAGCGATAGCAAACTGATGGATGAACTGGTATGGGTAACCAAGAATAACCAGGAACCGGCATGGTGTCTGGGCGGCAGTTATCAGGCAATCCGTCTGATTCGCTTCAATCTCGAATTCTGGGACAGAACCCCGCTCGAAGATCAGGAAAATGATTTTGGCCGTTACAAAACCAGCGGAGCACCCATTGGTATGCAGCATGAAATGGATGACCCGAAAATGAACAGTGACCCTCATGGCGACCGCATTCTGTTTGATTCACACATGCGCCGTGCAGAACCACGTATTCCTGAACGGCACGTAGCCAAACTGCGCCGGCGCAGTTTCAGTTACTCGCTGGGTGTATTACCCAATGGTCAACTTGATATGGGTCTGATTTTTGTTGCCTATCAGAACGACCTGAAAAAAGGTTTTATTGATACCCAGAATCGCCTGAATGGCGAACCGATGGAACGTTATATCAAACCATTCGGCGGCGGATTTTTCTTTGTTTTACCGGGAATGGCCAAAGAAAATGACTATCTGGGCAGACTGTTGCTTGAAGGATAAACTGTACCAAAACAGATGCTTATAAAGCCTAAAAAATAAAATACTGAAATAAAAGAGCACTACAGCATTAACTGTAGTGCTTTCATTTATCTGAATTATCACTAAATAAATCAGCAATTCCTCAGCCACATAATATTTTATCTACAATTTCACGACTATCTTTGGACAGCCCGTCATGTTTTTGAATCCGCTGTAACTGCTCAGCCATCAAGGCTTTGCGTTGCGGTTCCAGCCTGTCGTACAGATTAAATGCCTGTACCAGACGAGAAGCCACCTGCGGATTAAACCCGTCAATGTGCAATATATGCTCAGCAATAAAACGGTAACCACTGCCATCGGCTGCATGAAAGTGCTGAATATTACGGCTAAAGCTACCCAGTAAAGAACGTACCTTATTCGGATTTTCTAAGCTGAAAGCGTGGTTCTGTAATGCTGCCTGCACCTGTTGCAGAGTATCCGTACGCTGGCTGCTGCCTATCAGAGTGAAATACTTATCCATGACCAAATCATCATGAGCATGGCGCTGAGCAAACTGGTCTAATAACTCATTACGCTTTGTATCAGCCAAATGATTAATGGCCAGAAGCATTCCGAATTCATGCGTCATATTGGTAGCACGCTGCGGATACTCGGCAGCAATGCTTTGCAATAATTCTGCTCTGGCCTGTACGCCCCATTGCAGTAAAGTATTGCGCAGGCTGCGAATACCGGCCAGATCAGGATGGTATTCCTGCGGGGCAGCATGTTTACTGTTCTGCTCCTGCTCATCAGCCCACTGACGCCAGTGTGTCAGTGTATCCTCCATACTGCAAGCCAGATCCTGCAACAGTGCCTGACGTGCACGAACATACAGCTCGGGATTAATACTCTGAGCATCTTCCCACAATTCTGCTTCAGCCGGCACCTGCAACAATACTGCCTTATACGCCGGATCAATATCAGCATTCAGTGCCGCCGTAATGGCCTGAGCCAGCGCAGCATGATGTGGTACAGGCTGACCAGCTTCAAGCGCAGCCAGATTTACCGTAATGGCACGCCGGTACAGAGTTTGTGCTGCTTCCCAGCGGGCAAAAGAATCACTATCATGCGCCAGTAACAGCATTAAATCAGCATCACTATAGGGATACTCCAGTCTCACCGGAGCACTGAATTCGCGCAATAATGACGGTATGACTTCTTGTGTTACATCATTAAAGACAAAAGTCTGCTCAGCCTGATTAAATACCAGTACTGTTTCTTCAACCACAGAATCACTGTTATCCAGCCGGAACGAAACTGGTGAGCCATCTTTACCGATTAAACCGGCTTTTACCGGAATCACCATTGGCTGTTTTTCATTCATATCCGGTGTGGGCGGAATAGATTGCTGCAAATGCAGACTAAATGTACGTTTTTCCGCATCATATTCACCACGTGCTTTAACCTGCGGTGTACCGGCCTGACTGTACCACAACGCAAACTGTTCCAGATTAACACCATTGGCATCGGCCATAGCCGCACGAAAATCGTCACAGGTAACAGCCTGTCCGTCATGCCGCTGGAAATAAAGCTGCATTCCTTTCTGAAAACCGGCTTCACCGAGAAGAGTATGGTACATACGTACCACTTCGGCACCTTTTTCATACACAGTCAGTGTATAGAAATTATTCATTTCCTCGTATGAAGCCGGTCGTACCGGATGTGCCATCGGACCGGCATCTTCCGCAAACTGCATACTGCGCAATACCCTGACATTATGAATACGGCGTACAGCCCTGCTGGCCCGGTCGGCTGAAAATTCCTGATCACGAAAAACGGTCAGCCCCTCTTTCAGCGACAACTGAAACCAGTCCCGGCAAGTGACCCGGTTACCTGTCCAGTTGTGGAAATACTCATGCCCGATTACACCCTCTATCGCCTCAAAATCAGCATCTGTAGCTGTATCACTGCTGGCAAGCACATATTTGGTGTTGAAAATATTCAGGCCCTTATTTTCCATGGCGCCCATATTAAAATCACCAACAGCCACCACCATAAAAATATTTAAATCATATTCCAGATTAAAGCGCTCTTCATCCCACTGCATGGCATGCTTCAGCGACTCCAGAGCAAAACCTGCCTTAGCACGGTCTTCCGGACGGGTATAAAATTTCAGCGCCACTTCTTTACCGCTACAGGTAGTAAAACTGCCTTCGAGCACCGCCAGCTTGCCTGCCACCAGAGCAAACAGATAGCTTGGCTTGGCAAACGGGTCACGCCAGCATACCCAGTGACGGCCATTATCCAGCTCACCACTATCAATCAGATTACCGTTAGACAGCATAACCGGATACTGTTCTTTGTCACCAATAATAGTGGTGGTAAACTGGCTCATGACATCCGGACGGTCAAAGTAATAAGTAATTTTACGGAAGCCCTCCGGCTCATTCTGGGTATACAGATTATCACCGGATTCATATAAACCCATCAGCGTTTTATTTTGTGCCGGATACAGTCTGGTCGTGATTTCCAGTACAAACTGTCTGTCCGGTACAGTATGAATAATCAGCTTTTCATCTTCCACAGCATACTCATGCGGATATAAGGATTTACCATTTAAAACAATCTGCAATAGTTCCGCACTGCCATCAAGCACACAAGGTTTTTGCGTCTGCTTTGGTACAACAGTCATACGATTGATTACTGTGGTATAAGCTTCGTCCAGAGTAAAAGTCAGATTAATATCTACCACCGCAAAATCCGGTGCCTGATAATCTTTAAGATAATGAACCACTTTTTCTTCACTCATCATTAACACTCTTTATTCAAATCTGTTTTGGTTATTGTACGACTGCCATCAATACAATCAACCTCATCATGCCCTGTCCGGCAACATAATTATCTTTAAATACGGCCATGTTCGCCGTTCTCAATTCCTGCCGGCTATTAATAGCAGAATTGGCAATTATTATTCATATTTAACCTGATAACGACCACCGTTATCAGAACTATCATTTTTTTTCAGCATAGATAACAATAAAGAGGCAGCTGCTGATAATGCCATCCATATAGCAACAAAACAGATAACCGGAAAATAACTACCGCAATATACCCGCAGCAAACCACCAAGCCAGGCGGTTAATAAACCGCTAATCTGATGAATCAGAAAAAATGCACCAAAAATAAAGCCTTTATACCGATAACCGAAAATAGAACCGGCCAGACGGGATATAATAATGACGGTTCCCATATAAGTTATTCCGAAAAAAATCCCGAACAGCGGTACCATCATTGGTTCCGACCACAGAGCCAGTGCCATGAGCGTTATACAACGCACGATATACAGCAGACACAGCAATAAAGGCAGAGATACTTTTTTAGCCACCAGATAACCAATCAGTACACTGCCCACGGCTTCCGCCAGCCCCAGCAAACTCAGTGAAGTACCGGTAAACAGATTGGCGGTTTCATTCTGGCTTAATATTTCCTGTATTGTCGGAACATAATGTACATCAATAAAAATCATTGACGTACCGCAGCCGGAAAAAGCTAAGGCAGACAGCACAAACCGACGGTCCAGATACCAGTAACGAGGTAAAGGTGTGGTAATATTCGGGCTGACCGGCTTAGGCTTAGGCTTAGGCTTAGATGATATATTTGCTGACTGCACTGCTACTTTTTCAGGCACCCAGATACCTTCCATCCAGTTCAGCAATGCCGGAACAATAGCCAAACAGGCAAATACACCGGCCAAAATAGCACAAAGCATCGGCCATGAAATAAACCCGTCCAGATAAATCCACAGAGGAGACAATATCATCAGACCGGCAGCGATGCCGTTAGTGGCCAGCACATACGCAAACTGGCGCCGCTCAGGTATTACATATCTGTCAATCAGAATACTGACCGGTACAAAAGTCAGTGCAGCAACCGCATATGCAGCCAGCAGCAGAAACCCCAGCACAAAAGTCATGAAACTGTTACTAGAGGAAAATAGTAAAAAGGCACAGGCAGCAGCCAGCATTCCCGATAACAGAACATGACCAGCACCACAACGGTCACATAGCTTACCGACTAATGCTGAGTAAATACCTTGCGCAAGGCCAAAAAAACCACCAACCAGAGCCATTGTTTCAATACTCACAGCATAATGATCTACCAGACTGGTAAAATAAACCTGATAAACCCCTTTTATGGCTGTGCTGATAAACATCACAATAAAACCATAGCCCACCACTAATCCGGTCTGGATTGCGCGCATGGACAAGCTCTCCTTCCTTATTTATCTGTTATTATGTCTTTTTATACCGGTCTAAAACCGGTAACACCATCACCTTAATACAACAGCCTCTCATTCTCAACAACTATATTCAGATATTGCCGGCAACAACAATAAACTGTGATAAAGTATTACAAATTCGAACCGGTATGTACCGGTAAAAATGCTTATATCAATAAATGTATATAAACATAGTGATGAACCAGTCTGTGGTTAGCAGCATATATATTTATCATAATTAACTTTATATCAACGTATACACTTCTAAAAATAAAACCATGTTTTCTATTTTTGTTTTGTTTTCCAGTCTGTAAAGGATACACCATGAGCCGACCACCTGAGTTAAAACGCACACTGAAAAACCGACATTTACAATTGATTGCTATTGGTGGCGCAATCGGCACCGGTCTGTTTATGGGTTCAGGCCGTACGATCAGCCTGGCCGGACCATCTGTGTTGTTTACCTATGTCATCATCGGCGCATTTCTGTTTTTTGTGATGCGTGCCATGGGCGAACTACTGCTGCACAATCTGCATTACAAATCTTTTGTCGATTTCACTACCGATATCCTGAATCCGACTGTAGGTTATTATGTAGGCTGGTCATACTGGTTTTGCTGGGTAGTGATTGGTATGGCAGATATCGTAGCGATTACCGGCTATACTCAGTTCTGGTGGCCGGAAGTGCCATTATGGCTGCCTGGCATTATCTGTATTGCCATCCTGCTGGCGCTGAATCTGTTATCTGTCAAACTCTTCGGCGAACTGGAATTCTGGTTTGCCCTGATTAAAATTCTGGCGATTCTCGCGCTTATCGGCTGTGGCGGCTATTTATTACTAACCGGCTTTACCAGCCCCAGCGGCATTCAGGCTAAAATCAGCAACTTATGGTCTTACGGCGGTTGGATGCCTCATGGCTGGTCAGGTTTTTTTGCCGCATTTCAGATTGCTATCTTTGCTTTTGTCGGCATTGAGCTGGTTGGTACTGCTTCAGCCGAAACAGATGATCCAAATACCACCCTGCCGGCTGCCATTAATAAAATACCGGTACGTGTCATTATTTTCTACGTACTGGCACTAACCATTATTATGACGGTTACCCCGTGGAATATGGTCGCCCCCGACCGCAGCCCGTTTGTCAATATGTTTACCCTGATTGGCATCAGTGCTGCGGCCACTATTATTAATTTTGTTGTACTCACCTCTGCACTGTCTTCCGCCAACAGCGGTATGTATTCTACCGGCCGTATGCTGTACGGCCTGTCGAAAAACGGCGTTGGCCCGAAAGCTTTTGCACAACTGTCCGCCAGCGGGGTACCGCAAAACGGTCTGTTATATTCCTGTGCTCTGCTGCTGATTGGTGTTGGTCTGCTTTATGCGGAAGGCGACGTGATGAAAGTATTCACGATTGTCACCACCGTATCCAGTATTTGCTTTATTTTTGTATGGGCAGTCATTCTGATTGCCTATCTGCGCTATCGCCGGCTTTATCCTGAAGCGCATGCGCGCTCAGTTTACAAAATGCCTCTGGGTATACCCATGTGTTATGCCACTCTGATATTTTTCGTTTTTGTCCTATATCTGTTCAGTCAGGATAAAGATACGCTTACCGGTCTGGTCGCCACACCAGTGTGGTTTATTCTGCTGACCATGTTCCTGCCTTTATATCGTCAGCAACTGAAAAAACGCATTACCTATACCGATACAGACCATCCGAATCATTAGTATCCAAAAATCTGTCCTGATTAATTACTATATGCATCAATTAAACAGGACAGAATAATCAATAAAAGACCTAAAGCGTATATACGCTTTAGGTCTTTTATTGAATACTAATCTTAATCCGCTTGCTGCTCTTCAATTCGAAATGTTATTGGGAGAATTCTCCTTATTCGGCAACTGTTAAGCAATAACCACTAAGCCATTTCACACATGCTCAGTATTCAGTAACAAATGAAAACATAGTTAAGCATAGTGCCAGAAAGGCTGTCCGACCTGAGGTGTAGAAGCCTGTGCATTGTCTCGCGGTACTACCGGCTCCGCTTCATAAGCCATTCTTCCTGCATTAATAGCCAGTGCAAACGCTTCTGCCATCATCACCGGCAAGCCACTACGTGAAACCGCGGTATTCAGCAATACCCCGTCAAAACCCCACTCCATTACTTTTGCCGCATGCGAAGGTAAGCCTAGCCCCGCATCAACAAGCAGAGGAATATCCGGTAAGCGTTCACGCAGGACATGCAAGGCATATTCATGCACTGGTCCCAGACCGGTACCAATCGGTGCAGCCCATGGCATCAGTGCCTGACAACCGGCATCCAGCAAGCGACGGCAGGCAATCAAATCTTCAGTACAATATGGAAGTACCTTGAAACCCTCTTTGATCAGGATTTCGGCTGCACGCACCAGCTGAAATACATCCGGCTGCAAGGTATCATCATCACCAATCAGTTCAAGCTTAATCCAGTCTGTCTCAAATACCTCGCGAGCCATCTGCGCAGTTGTTACCGCCTCATCTACACTCAGACAACCGGCAGTATTAGGAAGAATCGGTACAGCCAGCTCCTGCAACAATCCCCATAAACCCTGCCCATGCTCTGCCGAAGTTGCGCTCTGCCGGCGTAAAGCAACCGTAATCATAGCCGGCTGCGCTTTCCTTACTGCCGTACGCAGTACTTCGAGTGTGGGATAAGCAGCAGTGCCTAACAACAAACGACTATTAAACTCTTCATCATAAAGTTGTAAAGCCATATTCACTTCCCCCGTTAACATAAAAAATAAAAATCTTCTAACTACAAGCTATAAAGGCAAACTGCACAAAGTATTTATACTTTATAACAAAAACAATAACTTTTCACTTATTTTCACTTAAAACGACATTTGTTATTATTACCCAGTGCATATACATCTAATTATCATAATTAATATTTTTATTTTAAATATCAAAGCACCGCACACATAGCTTTTATCATGATAGGAAACAAAAACCCTGTGTAATAAATGTCATGGTAAATATCAGTCCTAATAAATGAAAACGTTTGCAGCTTCTCTTTCTGCCGGCATGGTTACGACAATTCAATTTATCCTAGCCATCAAGCAAAAAATTTCAGAAATATCTAAGAAAACAAATAAATTCTTAATTACTACAACCATCCGGAAAACAGCAAACACAGCCATTCATATCAATTTACCATAACAATACAATTCTGAAATTATTGACAATAATTTTCCTAGTCTATACTATAATTAACAAATAGTAAGGTCACTAACTAATTTATAGAAATAACCGTATGCAACTTGAAAACCGTTATTTATCCTTTTGTAACGTTCTGGAAAAAGAAAAAATTGCAGATCTGGATAAAATTAAGACATGCTTTACTCTATTATCAGTTGCAAACACTATTGATATTGAATGCGCCAAACGTCTGCAGCAATTTCATTTATCTGAAAGCAGGCTGATTATTTTAGTATTGTTAAAAGAATATCCTGAGCTGTCATTACAAGAAATTGCTAAATTATTAGGCATAACCAAAGCATCAACAACAACACTAATCAGCTCATTAGTTAATGAAAAACTGATTTCAAAAAGAACTGCCAGTCAGGATAAAAGAATTTCCCTCGTCTCATTAACTGATACCGGCACTAAACTGGTTAAAGAAATTCTGCATCAGCACAGCCAGTGGATAGAAAAAATAACCCAAAATTTATCTGCTGAAGAATTAACGATATTTAAAAAAATTCTGCAACAAATTCATCAAAACGTTTCACAACAGGAAAGTCATAATGAAAATAATTGAAGAACTAAAATCAATACAGCAAGATATGTTTACCCAGTTACCTGCAGAAGTATTGAATGTAATGGGAAATTCATTATCAGAAATGCTTACGCAGAATTTAGATTGCCATGCCATAAAAAGCGGAGATACCGCACCAGATTTTTCTCTGGTAGCGCCAAATAATCAAAAAATCGAACTCTATAAATTACTGGAGACAAAATCAGTCATTCTCAGTTTTTTCCGGGGCAGCTGGTGTCCGTTTTGTGTTAAAGAATTAGAACACTTTAACCAAAATCTGAAATTAATCCTCGATACTCAAGACGTTCACTTTATCGCTATTTCTCCGCAAAAACCTGATATCAGCGCTCAATTAATACAGGAACACAATATTAATCTGACTATTTTATCGGATACGGGTAATCAGATAGCCAAACAGTACGGTCTGGTATTTACCTTACCTGAGAATGTCAGAAATTTATACAAAAACTTAGGTGCAAATCTGCCTGATTTTAATGGCGATGACAGTTATCAGCTGCCCATACCAGCCACTTATATTATCGACCAAAATAAAAAAGTTATCTTTTCCTATATCAATGTCAATTACATGGAAAGAGCTGACACTTCGGAACTAATCAAAGCACTGAAAAAAGATTAAGCCTGCCATCATCATGATTTCATCCATCACAAAGCACCAAAGCCAGCAGGCTGAAGTGCTTAACATAATGCCCGTGCATGTCTGTATCATCAGGAATAGCGGCTAAATAATATTTTCCCGATTGTTACAGATATACACGGGCATCGTATCCTGTCTTAAGCATATAAGCCGGTACATCATGCATAAATCAGATGAGTTTTACTGAAACTCCGGATCCGGTTTTTCGGTTAGGCGGTTACGCAGATCGCGGCGGAAGATTTCAATTGTCCACATCCATAATAGCGTACCAACAAGTTCAGAAAACAATTCATCAAACGGCAGATTCCATGGTGCCGGAGATAAATTCAGCACCGGCAGCATAATACCGTGAAACAGAATGGTTACACCAATACCAAAAGCCAGACCCTGCCATAATTTAACTTTAGGAAAAATTTCAGCAGCCATACAGTAAATAATAGCCCATACAATTGAAAACAGAATATGTATGGTACTACCACCCCAGTTCACTAACTGATCTGAATAGATGTAAACCATGCTGTGAATATCAATACCCATATCCTGAATCATCTGAATGGGCGGTGCTATACGATCCGGGGTTCGTGGCGGCATTATTCCTTCCGTACCTGATTTCACAAATGCAGAAACCAGACCGCCCATAATACCGGCAAAAAAGGCTACACCGTAATTGCGACTGGATGGTTGTGTGCGAGTAAACAGATTAGACATAATTATTTCCTCTTAATGTAATAATGATTACTGTTTTTTTCTATTAATTAACCCAAAATTGGGGTCGCAAGTGTAAATGCATATTTAATGCTAAATCAAGTAAATTTACCCTCCGAATATCTCTCCAGCAGAGCATAAATAACTGTTTAAAAATCTGAATGGCTGTTTAATCAGCAATATACTGATTTTGTATACCGGAAAATCCAAATACCTCTCATCGAATTTTCACTGCTCAAATCACCAATTCATTTACAGATAAACAAAGTAAATTATTCTTCCCGGCAGATATATACTGGCTGTTGCCAGATAAGCAAAAACCCTGTATCAAACAGGGTTTTCAAAATAAAACTTAACTACCAGCGGGTACTACCCGCCCACTACCGGTCTGACAATATCCACTTTATCCTGCGGCTGCAACTGATAAACAGAATATTGTTTTTTAGATATAAAACAAGTATTTACAGAAACAGCAAATGGTGATTCCGGCATCAGCTGCTCCAATAGATCAGCCACAGTATTACCATTAAAATCAATTACATCATCATTAACACTAATATCCATTAATCTGTTTCTCCATTGTCATTTTCCGGTAAAACATCAATATGATAGCGTGCCGGCGCATCCGGAATGGATTGCTGCTGCATTAAGGCCTGTAATACCCGTACTGTCGCAATACTTACTGCCGGCGAAATCATAAAACCGTGCCGGAACAGACCATTTACAGCCACTACATGATTTTGCTTATCATAACGTATTTCCGGGCTCTCGTGATTAAGTGTCGGGCGCAGTTCGGCCATACTTTCCAGTATCCTTGCCTCACCGAATGCCGAATGAACAGTATGCAAAGCAGACATCAACTCCAGACCGCTGCGCACACTCAGATTACTGTCATCTTCACTTTCAATCTGTGTAGCACCGATAACAAACAACTTATTCTGTTTGGGTGCAATATAAATAGGATAGCGCGGATGCAATATCCGTACCGGACGATTAAGCTCAATATCAGGCGCATAAACCCGCAGCACTTCTCCCCGTACCCCGCGCAGACGGCTATGACCATGGCTATTCCAGTTACTTTTGCCGCCATAGCCGCGGCAATCCAGCGTCCAGTGAGCCAGACCGGCACATTCAGCCAGATCACTGCTCTGCTCCCAGTGACAGCTAACCTGCTTTTGCTCGAGCACATCGGCCAGAGCCAGTAATGTCTGGCGATTATCCAGCTGCCCCTCGGTCGGTAAAAACAATCCCTGCTTAAAACGACCGGCCAGCTGTGGTTCATGCTCACTGATTGCCTGTTTATCCCACATCTGCCAGACGCTGTTATCCTGATGGGCACGCTGCAAGTGATTAGTAAATTGCTTTGCTAAGGCACGATCCTGCGGATGCCATACAATCAATGAACCATTTTGCTGCATAAATACCGGTGTCGGAAACGAATCCACCCACTGGCGCCAGACGGGCAGACTGGTATAACCCAGTTGTACCACAAGCGGCGTTGCTTCTACTGCCTCGGCTGTAGGTGCCAGCATAGCTGCCGCTGCAAAAGCAGCAGCACCTTCACCATTACGTTTACCGGCATTAAATAATATTACTTTACAACCCTGCTCTGCCAATAACCAGGCAGTCAGACGTCCCAATAAACCGCCTCCCAGCACTGCAACATCATATTGTTTCATCGTGCACCCATTTTTGTTGACTAGAATCTGTATTCAATTTCAGTCTGCATCCGGTACCATCAGCACCTCATCCAGATAAAATATTACACGGTTTTCATTTAACCGTTCCTTGAATAAAACTATCTTAGCAGGTATAACTTCATATTAATCGTCACAAGTATGCATCATCATGGCCAAGGTTTTTCCGTTACACCCGAAACATCCCGAACGAATCTGCTGGGGTTGTGATAAATATTGTCGTGCTGATGATTTGCAATGTGGTAATGGTTGCATCCGTATTCCGCATCCCTGCGAAGATTTCGGCGAGCAATGGTATCTGGACGGAGACTGGTCTGGCTTGCTTTCAGAAGCACAGCGCGCACAGATTGCCGCCGCCGGTAAACCCTCTTTACCGGAAGAGAAACCACATAAACCCCATATCAAACTGGCGTTAAAAAAATAAGCTGTCCCTAATGTAACAGCAAATACATTTCCCTGTCAGAACCTATGTCGCAAAAAAACAATTTCTTTAATCCAGCTCATAATTTGATACACACAAGCATATGGTGCACATCATGCTAAGTTAATTCAGCATGAACCGGACTGACCATCAAACTAAATTTATGATTAAAAATCATATTGATATACTTGCAAACCAGATACAAGATTGAAAACATACCGGAAAAATTACCACGCTATCCATATTACAGAAAATAGTGGCTGTGCAATACAAAATAAAATGATTCTGAATGACGATATTACAGTATAAAAACTGTATTCTGGTAAAATTCCAAACCTGTATATATTATATTTATTTAAAATAGTAGATTCTTTCAGCTAAACCAATACCTGAAACAATATTGCAAATAGTGACCAGCAGCAGGCAGCAACCAAGCCGGCATGTGCGCACAGAAATGATTCTTAGTTCAAAATAACAGCAGATAAAAATAAAACGCCTGCAAATGTCTGCAGGCGAGTATTTAATACCGTAATATTTCCTCTATCTTCAAATTATGCCTCTGTATTCTTGGCTTTTTTCAGATCATCGTCTGTGTAATAGACTGTAATTTATGAATTCAATTTTGACAATAGTTTGTAAATATATAGCACCAAAAGACAACAATCTACCTTTTTATAACTAAAATTAGAAATAATATTTCTCAAAAGAATAGATTTATTAAAAGTTATTACCAAAAATGAAAAACAGACAAATGATATTACTATCATCTGCCTGCTATATAACAAAATTACAATGCCTGCGGGTTTGTAATATCCCGCTTAGTTCATCTGTACTGCCTGAATTGCCGTCAGTGCAATGGTATACACAATATCTTCAATCAGGGCACCACGTGACAAATCATTTACCGGTTTATTCAGACCCTGCAACATCGGACCAACACTCAGCACATGTGCACTGCGCTGTACTGCTTTGTAAGTAGTGTTACCCGTATTCAGATCAGGGAATACAAATACAGTTGCCTGACCGGCTACTTTGCTGTCCGGTGCTTTCTGTTTGCCCACACTTGGTACGCTGGCAGCATCATATTGTAAAGGTCCGTCAATATGTAAATCAGGACGTTTTTGCTGTGCCAGTTTGGTCGCTGCGGTAACAGTTTCAACATCAGAACCACTGCCGGATGAGCCAGTAGAATATGAAATCATTGCTACTTTGGGTTCAATACCGAATGCTTTAGCAGAATCGGCAGACTGAATAGCAATATCAGCCAGCTGTTCGGCTGTAGGATTCGGATTAACAGCACAGTCACCATATACCAGAACCTGATCCGGCATCAGCATAAAGAATACACTGGATACCAGACTGGCCCCCGGCGCAGTTTTAATCAGCTGCAAAGCCGGACGAATAGTATTGGCCGTTGTATGTACGGCACCGGATACCAGACCGTCTACATCACCGGTAGCCAGCATCATTGTGCCCAGAACTACCGTATCCTGTAACTGTTCAGCAGCCTGTTCCGGTGTCAGACCCTTGCTCTTTCTCAGTTCTACCATTGGAGCAATATAACGTTCACGGATACTGTCAGGATCAATAATTTCCAGAGATGCAGGCAAAGTGATGCCTTTAGACTGAGCCACTGCTTCCACTTCTGCTTTTTTGGCCAGCAGCACACAACGGGCGATACCTTTATTTTCACAAATTGCAGCCGCAGCAATAGTACGCGGTTCATTGCCTTCAGGCAGAACAATGCGTTTATTCGCCGCACGGGCACGTGCCATCATCTGATAGCGAAACGCTGCCGGTGCCAGATGTGTTGCTACAGGTTTCGCCAGTTCGCTACCCAGCACGTCTGCATTTAATTGTGCCGCTACCGCTTTAGCAGCTTCCTGTGCCTGTGCAACCTGTACATCTGCCGGTACAGTAACCAGACCGATACATTCCAGCTGCTTACCATGTTTAGCCAGTTCAGCCTGAACATCCGCCGCAAAACCGGCAGACGGTACATTCTGTGCATCAGCAGTTAAAATAAATCCACTGATTTCAGTATGTCCATGTGCATAATCATGCAAAGTCAGTTGTAATTGCGCAGCCACCTCCGTTGCTGTCTGACCGGCCACTGCTGCTACCAGAATTACCCGGGCATTCAGTGCAGCCGCAATTTTCACATTCTGTGCCGGCAGATATGTACGACCTGCTTCAGGTATTGCACCTTCAATAACAACCACATCGTGTTTAATTTCGTCCATCTCGTGGAAAGCAGCAACAAATTCTTCTACTACATCATCTGCCTGTCCCTGATATACACGTTCATCCAGACTGCTTAGAGATTGCGGTACCGGTAATTTCTGATTCAATACAGCCTGTACAAGTTCAGATGTATTATCCTTAGCCACATCTTCAGCAATTGGTTTAAAGTACAAAGGCACGTGACCTTTTTGTACAAATACCTGCGCCACGCCCAAACCTACAGCAGTTATATTTGTCTGAGTTCCTGTCGGCACCAGCAAAAATTGTGACATAAACATCCCTTTCATTTAAATTACACTAGCAGCAAATACTGCACTTATCTTATCGTTAACGATTATAATTTACTTCGCTGCGCTATATTATAAGTTACATCAACTTTTGCATGAAAAAACATAAGCCGGCCGGATATCACAGCCTGTTACCAATTTTTAAGCAATGAGCAGCATAATCATTACCAGCATAGTACCGTTAATTTCTATTATTAAAATGTCATATTAAACATTAGCTTAAACTAAAGAGAATCATCCATATCTGTAAAATGGATTTTCAGCTAATAAAAATTTATTAATAACACTGCATAAATGCCTATTGTTGCTATCGCTGAGTTCCTTCGCTGATATTTATTTTATATCGCTGATTTCGTATTTCTGTACTTTCTGTTTTTTGTGTACGCTTTTGATAGGTTCTATCCATGCATCATTTATGTACATCACTTTCAGAGCATGATTATGACAAACTATTAATCATTTATTTCTGATTTAACTTTTAGCAGGATACTCATGATGAAAAAACTCTCCTTATATACCATTGTTTTTGCTTGTCTTGCTTTATGTACTTTATATTTATACGGAAGGAGTAATATGGTCAGTTCAACAACCGGAGCAACTGCATCTAAAACATCAGCAGATAATACTGCCGGATTAACCACCGTAGCAGCTTCTTTTGATGCGCCCACAGGCATTGCTTTTGATAGCTCAGATGCCATGTATGTTACCAACTGGTCTGGCAATTCAATCACTAAAATAACCGCCAACGGTGAGCGTAAAACTATTTATTCCAATATTTCTTCTCCTGCCGGTATTGTAATTGATGCAGAGGATAATATTTACGTATCATCATACAGTGATGACTATATTCTCAAAATAACTGCTGACGGCAAAGCTGAAAAAATTTCTGATGGCTACCATACCCCGACAGGTATTGCTTTTTCCAATTCGGGAAAATTACTGATTACCAACCGTTCCACCGGAGAAATTGTGGCTCTTGATTTAAATAACGGTCGCAAAGAAATTATTGCACGCGGCCTATCCACACCCGTTGGAGTAACACAGTTACCCGATAACAGTCTGGTAGTTTCCCAGTATAGCGGCCGCCTGACCTTAATCAGCCCGGATGGTCAGCAAACAGAGCTGGGTAAAGATTTCACCCGGCCGGGAGTAGGTATTGTCACCGTTTCGCCGAATATGGTTGCCGTGATTGATAATGGCGCTGATATGGTTCGCACAGTTGATATTAAAACCCGCACAGTACGTAAATTAGTTACCTCTTTACCGGGGGCAGTAGCGTTGGCTTTACATCATAATCGCTACTACATAGGTACATGGCAGGATGGTACTGTTTATGCTTTTAATCCTAAATAGTTCAAACCAGACATTAGTTTCAATAACTGTTCAAACCAGTTTCTAAAACAAAACCTGAATGGCTTTATTAGCCATTCAGGTTTTGTTCTTACATAAGTATCTTTTAATCATCAGATACCGATCCGGAAATTTCCTGATCACAGAATTGTTACGTATGTATTTCCGGTTGTCTGATAATTAAAAATAGTTTTTAAACAACTATAGATTTGCCAGTGCTCTGCTCATTTCAGTAAAGTCTCCGCGCATCTGATACCACAGATTACTACGTGCCTCACTAAACTGCTCTTCACGACTAAGCAATGTACCTTCTGTAAATGCTGTGTATTTTCTGGGAACATGTCCGTCAAACCAATAATAAGTTTGCGATGAAGTACTTTTTCCTCTATAGCTGCGGTTTAGTTCATATAGTCCGCTAGTATGCACTTCAGCATTCATTACCGCTTCATTAATCGTCTTCACACTATATTGTTTGAAATAAAAATCTTCATAAACAGATTGCTCAACCATATTACCATTTTCATCAGCTACCTTTTTTGTACCCACTTTCAGATTTTCATATTTATCATCCGTCTCAATATTATCCTTATACTGCTGAAAATGACCGCGGGTCATATTTACATCAATCACCAGATTAGCCGATCCAGGGCTGTTTACAAAGCTGACATAGCTTGCCTGGAGTACGGAACGTATCTGGTAGGCCAGATAGTCATTTCCGCGGATAAATATCTGTACCTGTCCTTTTTGTTCATATACACCAGCCTGTCTGGTAGAATCTTTATAGGTGTTACCATAAGGACTATACACATCACTGGCCGCACGGAACAAAGCCGCTGCCTGCCGGTATTCACTCAGTAGTCTTGCTTTGCGCACAATACCCTGCGCTTCCTGATAGTGACTTTCCGCTTCAGCAGTACGCCATTTTTTTTCATAAATAGCAGCTAATTTGGCACTGTCCTTATAATTGCCCAAAGGCAGATAAACATCATGAGCTTTGCGAAAATTATTCGCTGCCTCTTTATAATTTTTGTCTCTGACATTAGCCTGTGCTTCAGTGTAATATTCCTGAGCAGCAGTTTTATAATACATGTTCTGATTATCATCAGCGCGCTTTTTAATATCCTTATAATTAAAATACTCATAGCCCTGACGGTATAATTTAGCCTTGCGCAAATAATCTGCACTGTTTGAAGCTACAATTTCATTAGCCTGCTGATAAAACTGTATAGCCAGAGATTCTTTCAGACCATCTACTGTATACAGACTTAAATATTTTTCAATATAAGTGCTGTAACTTTTATCTGCCAGCTCAGTTTTCATCGCCAGTAACAGCTGATAGCTTTTAATCCGTAAGTCATAATCAGAAACGGTAGCCTGTTTAATATTTTTTTGCGCCATTTCCACTAAACCGCTAACAGTAACCTGCAAATACAGAATATCCTTGTCCTTCCATGGCTTATTCTTTTGCTCAAGCTTCTTAGCCTTAGTGTTGAAATTATTAGCCAGAACTTTCACTCCGCCTACATAATCACCGGTTTTGAACTTGTCCTCCGGCTTAACCGGTAATGTACAGCTTGCCAGCAACAGACATAAAAAGACCAGTAAAATTTTTTTCATTTTTCGATCTCCAGAGGCGCGAAAACAGGCGCATGATAAAATACAAAAGGCGCATATTAACACTAGTTAACAAAACAAACAAATGCCTTTACTTTTATCCTGATTTCATTCTGTGTATAACATCATCCCACCGTCGCAATTTCGGTATATCTACCTAAATGATTTATAATTAAGTTAAAATAGAAACTGCAAACAGCATTAAAACATTTAAACTGATAATATATTGCCGTAGCTGTATCAGCTAAAGACAACAGATAATGCTATTTAAGAAAAGAAACCCATATTACAATCCGGCTAAAAGTCATCATACACCTTATGGTTTCTGCAATCTGGAACCTACAGTCATCAAACCCCTGGAAGTCTATCGCTGGAACTGGGAAAGGCATATCCATCATCTGCCTAAACCGCCGCAAAACGGATATGAGCATTTTGCACGCGACTGGTATCAGAAACCGGACTTTACACTGAGCGGCAACCGGCTGTGGTGGATCAGCCATGCCACACTGCTCATACGTTTACAGCAATGTACCATTATTACCGATCCGGTATTTTCACAGCGGGTATCACCAGTAACATTTGCCGGCCCCAAACGCCGTACTCAGCCTGCAGCCAGTATTGCCCAACTGCCTTCAGTGGATGTTATCGCACTGTCACACAACCATTACGATCATCTGGATAAGGCAAGTATCCGCCAGTTAGCCGAACGTTTTCCGTCCATCACTGCCATTGTTCCCCTAGGTTTGAAAAATAAACTGGAACATATGGGCGTACGTAATGTCATTGAACTGGACTGGTGGGAACAGGTGACGATTAAAGATATCCGGTTTCATGCTGTACCGGCACATCACTGGAGCCAGCGCGGCATTTTCGACCGCAATCATACTCTGTGGTGTGGCTGGATAATGCAGACAGCCGCGGGAAGTACTACCTATTTCAGCGGAGATACAGGTTTCAGCGAGATGATGTTCCGGCAGATTGCCGAGCGATTTGCCCCAATAGACATGGCTGCAATCCAGACAGGAGCTTATGCACCCCGCTGGTTTATGCATAATCAGCACATAGATCCTTATCAGGCAGTAACAATTTTTCAAATACTACAATGCCGTCAGGCCGTTGGCATGCACTGGGGTGCATTTGAACTGGCAGATGAACCCATAGATGAACCACCACAGCTACTAGCTCAGGCCTGTGAACAACAGCAGCTGGACAACAGCCGTTTTGAAAGTATAAAAATGGGAGCCAGCCGTCCCATTCCTGATTTAATTAAACAATAATAAGAAATTTCATCCCCAGCATATCGTTCTGAACGGAACTCACAGATTGTAAAATAAAAAATATTATCTTAATTTTATTTAAATTTCAGTCTGCTACACCTAAAATACGGACTAACCAATTGATTGCCGTAGTAATCAGTGCAACTTTATAAATATATATGCAAAATAGTATGCATTCTTAACTTGAACAAATGAATACTGATAAAAACTATCACATTAAAAATTCTGTTTAAGCTAAACCACTTTATTTATTTTTATTTTCACACCTGATTACGCAAATCATTCATCATGCGACTGAATTCTTCCCGGTAGGCAGGGGCAACATAAGGTCGTAACAGAGTCAGAGTCTGGTGAGTACCACGAAATTTAGAAGCTTCAGTCAGTTTGCGTTCATACAAAGCACTGTCATAATCACACCAATATTTGGTAATCAGCCAGATATTCACCGCCATTTCCTTGCGGGCAACTTCGTCTGTTTGTATAAAACCAATATCAGTCAATTGCTGCAAGAGATTTTGCAGTAACGGTGATACACGAACCCGGGTGAAATTATTGTGTTCACCCAATAATTCGGCACTGCGTGAAAGCATTGCATTTAAATCACTGAATAAAAAACGGTATTGCCACATTACATCATAAACACCAAGCATATAGTTCTTAATCGCTTCTGTGTCCTGTGGCGGACTGACCTGCTGCAGATAACACAGCAATTTCTCACTGTAGCGTTTGAATAACTGCATAATAATTTCATCTTTATTACGAAAATGATAATAAAGATTGCCCGGACTGATGCCCAGAAAAGAAGCAATATGATTAGTACTGATGTTGCGTTCACCCTCTTCATTAAACAGTTTCAGACTGGCATCAATAATGCGGTTATACGTATTGGGGCGTGATTCTTTCACCATATTAATTTCTTTCTGATTATGCAGTTTATCACCGGGCAAAGCATACAGATATTCTCTTAACCAGCCGCATGCGGCAAAACTTCCGGCAGCCAGACCGGTTCCGGTTCGAGCAATACCTGAAAATGCTGTGCTACACAGTTACGAACATATTTAGCCAGAGCAACTACATCGGACGCGCTGGCTTGTTTTTTATTAACCAGTACCAAAGCCTGCTGTTCATGAACTGCCGCACCGCCAAGCTGATAACCTTTCAGGCCGCACTGGTCTATCATCCAGCCTGCTGCCAGCTTTACCTGCCCGTCAGGCTGTGGATAATGCGGCAAAGCCGGATATTGTTTTAATAGGCTTTCTGCCAGTTCAGCCGCCACAACAGGATTTTTAAAAAAACTACCGGCACTGCCAAGCACTCGCGGATCAGGCAGCTTCTGCCGGCGGATACGGCACACTGCCTGTGCAACGATACTGGCGGTTAAAGGCTGCCCCTGTGCCAGCTCTGTGGCCACCTGAGCTAAATCACCATAATGCAGTTGTGGTGTAAAACTGCGGGATAATACAAACCGTACCGCCACAATGACATAACGCCCTTGCCGTTCATGCTTAAATACACTGTCCCGGTAAGCAAAGCTGCATTCATTCCGGCTGAGCCAGCACAGTTGCTGACTTTCAAGATCAAAACATTGTACAGCCTCAATACAGGATTGTACTTCAACACCATAAGCGCCGATATTCTGTACGGGTGCCGCCCCTACTGTACCCGGAATCAGACTCAGATTTTCCAGGCCGCACCAGCCCTGTTCCAGCGTATACTGAACAAAATCATGCCAGTTTTCACCAGCCGCAGCTTCTACGATAACCTGTACACCATCATCCGTCACCAGCCTGATACCACGATTGGCCATACGCACCACCAGTGCCGGATAATCCGCACAAAACAGAATATTACTCCCGCCACCCAGCCACAGCACACTTTGCCGTTCAAACTGAGGCAGTACCAGAATATCCGGCAACTGTTCAGTGTTCGTTAATGTGACCAGCCAGCGTGCCCGTACCGGCAGAGCAAAAGTATTTAGCGGCTGTAAATCTGCATGTTCAATCACACTTATCATGATTTGCCTTCTGCATCTGTCAGCATAAATTTTTCACTTTTCCGGTGCAGATACCACACCAGAGCCACAGCCGCACCTGTCAATGCCAGCACCAGAGCCAGCCAGAAACCATAAAGTGCCATACCGAAATACAAACCAAACAGACAGCCGAAACCCAGACCCAGACCCCAGAAACTGAATGCATGAATCACCATCGGAATCTTAGTCAGCTTATAGCCGCGCAAGGCATAAGAAGCAATTGTTTGTGTTGCATCAGACAACTGGAAAACTGCTGCAAAAATCAACAGCGTACCGCCGAGTAAAATCACTTCCTGATCAGCTGTATATAAGCCTACCCAGAAATGCCGGAACAAGAGCAGCATTACCCCGGTAAAGCAGGCACCAAGCAGTCCCATACACAACCCCACTCCGGAAACAAAGCGGGCACGCTGCCAGTTACGTGCTCCGACTGCCTGACCCACACATACAGCCAGCGCAATGCCCACACTTTGCGGCAACATATAAATTAAAGAAGTAATACTGATTACCACCTGTTGCGCTGCCACCTGAGTGACCCCGAAACGGGCAATCAGCAAACTAATAAAAGTAAACAGACTCACTTCCAGAAAAAACGACATTCCGATCGGAATACCCAGACGCAACAAAGAAGCCTGTGTACGCCAGCGCGGCCACTCAAAGCGCGCGAACAGAGCAAAAGGTGCAAAATACCGCTGCCGTATAATATATATGCCTAGTGCAATGGCATTCAGCCAGAAACAGATAGCTGAGGCCAGACCACAGCCGGCTCCACCCATCTGCGGCATCCCGAATTTTCCGTAGACAAAAATATAATTAAGCGGAATATTCAGCAATAGTGCAATCAGACTCACCACCATAATAGGTTTGGGGCGGTTTAAAGAAGAGGCAAAAGCATAAAATGCCCGGTGAATCATCGCTGCCGGCATACCCAGTGCAATATAGAACACAAACTGACCAAATACTGCATCCACATATGCACCCATATTCAGCCAGTGCTGCATTGGTATAATCATTGCCCACAGCAACAGCATACCCAGAACACCGAGAAACAGTCCGAACCATATTCCCTGCCGTCCCTGTTCTCCGATTTCCGTTGTTTTACCGGCGCCGTATAACTGTGCCAGTATCGGCTGTAATGCCGTCATCACTCCCAGAAAAGTAATATACAGCGTAATAAATACATTCGAACCCAGAGCCACGCCAGCCAGGTCGTTGGCACTGGCATGACCGGCCATTACAGTATCGACTACGCCTACACCTACCTGCGCTACCTGTGCAATAAGAATCGGCAACGCCAGCCGCAGCAATCTGCGACATTCAGCCAGCAACTCGCCCCGGCCGTGCTGATTCAGTTCAAACAACATGTTTCACCTACAAAATTAAACAATACAAACAACAAAATACCGTAGATCATCACATTCATCAGGCAGTTTACTGCTGCGATGCCAACAATAAAACAGGCTGCCTGAAATCATTCAGACAGCCTGCCAGCAAGAAAATCAATTAAGCGCGTTTACGGAATTCAAAAGTACGTGAATCAATTTCCACTTTATCGCCATTTTCAATATAAGCAGCTACCTGAATCTCGGCACCACCTACCAAACGTGCATTTTTCATTACTTTGCCAGAAGTGTCACCTTTTACTGCCGGTTCAGTATATTCCACTTCACGCACGATAATAGTAGGCAGTTCTACAGAAATAGCGCGACCGTCATAGAACGTTACTTCGCATTTTTCTTCCATGCCGTCTACAATAAACTTGATGGCATCGCCGATGTTTTCTGCTTCCACTTCATACTGATTGAATTCATCATCCATGAAAACATACATCGGATCAGCAAAATAGCTGTAAGTGCACTGTTTGCGATCCAGCACTACCACATCAAATTTCTCATCGGCTTTATAAACCGTTTCTGTAGCAGCACCAGTCAACAGGTTTTTCAATTTCATTTTTACCACGGCAGCATTACGACCGGATTTATTGTATTCGGACTTCTGCACCACCATCGGATCATTGCCCACCATAAATACATTACCCGGGCGCAATTCTTGTGCGGTTTTCATCTTTAATCTAACTTCCAAAAATGTTCAGCAAATAATAAGTATATTATTTTAGCGGAAGATGGCTGAATCTGGCTAGTTTTTCCAGCGCATTGTCCTGCCTATGCAGCATTTCTGACCACGCAGCGGCTGATTTTACCCAACTTTGCCAATGCGCGCACAAATACTGCCAAGCCTGTTCACGTTTTAACGAACTCACAGCCCCTGCACCGTTCAGATCATCCGACAAAACAGTAAACGCCTGTCTGAGCTCTGCCGGCCAGCCTTGCATCGCCTTAAACCAGAATGAATGCAGCTTTTGCAGATGGACATCATCATCCTGACGGTAAATATGCCAGAAAAACGGTAATCCTGCCCATAATGCCCGGACAAAACTGTCTTCACCGCGCACAATAGCCGCATCTGCCAGCCACAGCAAACGGTCAAAGGCCGCCTGTGGTACAAACGGAATACGTACCAGCGTCACATTCCCCAGCTCACAGCTATCCCCTTCCTGCTGCAGCTCCTCCGGTGCAATTAATTTTGCCGCACGTAAACTTTCAATGACCTGTCCGCCGGCGAGCCACAACGTTACCGGCGTATCCGCCTGCTGCCACATAGCCATCCATTGTGCCCACTGACCGGAAGTATAAGCAAATACCAGCCATAACTGCCCTGTATACTGTAACGGCAAACCATATTCCAGCCTGAATGCCTGCTGAAGTTGCGGCTGTTGTCTGAATTTTTCCCGCTCAGCCAGATAATCCGGTTCCCGTAACAAACCGCCACTGTCCGCATCAATACCCATAAACCAGAAATACTTTTCCAGACCATTAGGCTGCAACGATGACATAGCATGTAAACCGACCGCCCAGTCTTCGGCGGTCAGATACTCCCAGTTCAGCCACAATGGCCGGCACTGCCCCATTCTTTCCAGTACCTGGGGCGGAAGCTCACAACCAAACGTTTCTATTACCAGTACCGGATCGGCAGCAGCAGACAGCTGTTGCTGCATCATGGCATCGCCCTGCCATGCTTCGATAGTAATCCGTGCCTGTTTTTCCGGTGCCGGCACTAGCTTATTAAGTGCATCAGTATCATCAATCCACAAACGCACATGCATGTGCAGATATTCAGCCAGCAGACAGCTTAGCCGCCAGCCTACGCCCGCATCACCATAATTATCAATTACCCGTACAAATACCCATGCCTCTGCCATAGACTCATCCGACAGCATAGTTTCAGGTAAATTTAAAACATTCATTAAAATTTCCTTACACACAGCACAACTTACTCACACATTCTCACTCTTTATCCTTTTGTCAACCATAAAACAGACTTGACAAACTGATTTTATCCACATGAATTAAGCAACGCATACTGAACCCTATAAAAAGCAAAAATAGCTGCGCACATGCATTTTATTTTTATAAATAATTGTTTTTAAACAATTTTATTTTAAGGCTTATTTTTTAAGCAAGCACATGCAAGTCTTGATTTATAGGCAATTATGCCTGCTCATCTTTCATTTTCCACAGATTTATCCACAAATATTGTGGGCATATCTTTAACCCCTTTAACAACAAGGTTTTTTATGCCAGATCATCTGCGTCATGAAAAATAATCAGAAACTAATCACCATTATGGTAAAATAAACCATGCTCTCTAAAGTAGTAAAGCCATTATGTCTGATGCACTTTTTGCCAAAGAAACCATAGCAGTATCACTTGAAGATGAAATGCGCAGTTCCTATCTGGATTACGCCATGAGCGTGATTGTAGGACGAGCCCTTCCTGATGTACGCGATGGGCTGAAACCGGTTCATCGTCGTGTGCTGTATGCAATGAACGAAGCGAATAACGACTGGAACCGGCCTTACAAAAAATCTGCGCGCATTGTCGGCGATGTTATTGGTAAATACCATCCGCACGGCGATACAGCAGTTTACGATACTATCGTACGTCTGGCGCAGGATTTTTCCATGCGTTATCTGCTGGTCGACGGACAGGGTAATTTCGGTTCCGTTGATGGCGACAGTGCAGCTGCTATGCGGTATACCGAAATCCGCATGACAAGAATTGCGCATGAGCTAATGGCTGATATCGAACAGGAAACTGTTGACTTTGTCCCGAATTATGACGGCAAAGAACAAGAGCCGGCGGTATTGCCGACACGTATTCCGACATTACTGATTAATGGTTCTTCCGGTATTGCCGTCGGTATGGCTACCAACATTCCGCCGCACAATATTAACGAAGTGATAGGCGGTGCCAAAGCCCTGCTGGCTAATGAAAATCTCAGTATTGACGAGCTTATCGATCTGATTCCTGCCCCGGATTTTCCGACTGGCGGTATTATTTACGGACTTTCAGGCGTGCGTGAAGGTTATCGTACCGGTCGCGGTCGCGTCATTATTCGTGGTAAAACCCATATCGAACCTATTGGACATCATGATGAACGCGAAGCAATCATCATTGATGAAATTCCGTATCAGGTAAATAAAGCCAGACTAGTCGAAAAAATCGGCGAACTGGTACGCAATAAAATTCTCGAAGGTATTTCAGACCTGCGCGACGAGTCGGACAGATCCGGCATGCGTGTGGTTATCGAGCTTAAACGCAATGAAAATAGCGAAGTTGTTCTTAATCAGCTGTATAAATTAACTCAGCTTCAGGACAGTTTCGGCATCAATATGGTGGCTCTGGTAGACGGTCAGCCGCGCCTGCTGAACCTGAAACAGATTCTGAATGAATTTCTGCGCCACCGTCGCGAAGTTGTTACCCGGCGTACCATGTTTAACCTGCGTAAAGCACGTGAACGCGGTCACCTGCTCGAAGGTCTGGCAGTAGCTCTGTCTAATGTCGATGAAATCATTGCCCTGATTAAATCATCTCCTACCCCTTCTGAAGCCAAAATCGCTTTAACCTCACGGGCATGGCGTCCTGATCTGGTTAAAAACATGCTCGTACGCAGCGATATTGATGCAAAATTAATCAAGCCACAGAATTTACCGGAAAATACCGGTCTGAGTGCTGACGGCTATTTCCTCTCCGAAGCGCAGGCACAGGCCATTCTCGAAATGCGCCTGCAACGTCTTACCGGTTTGGAACAGGATAAAATTGTCGATGAATACAAAACTATCCTTGATAATATTATCGACTTACTTGATATTCTTGCCAAACCGGCTCGTATCAACCAGATTATTCATGATGAGCTGACTGCCATCCAACAACAATTCGGAGATGAACGTCGCAGCGAAATCAACACTTTTGGTGGCGACATTGCCGATGAAGACCTGATACCGAAACGTGACATGGTGGTTACACTGACTCACGGCGGCTATATCAAAACCCAGCAGGCAGATGACTATCAGGCACAACGGCGTGGCGGTCGTGGTAAACAAGCTACTGCCACCAAAGATGAAGACTTTATTGAAACTCTGTTTATCGCCAATACACACGACTACCTGCTGTGTTTCACCAGCCTGGGTAAATGCCACTGGATTAAAGTATACAAACTGCCTGAAGGCGGTCGCAACAGCCGTGGGCGGCCGGTTAACAACCTGATTCAGCTTGAAGAAGGTGAAAAAATTAACACCATTCTGCCAGTACGTGAATTCAGCGAAAATGAATACGTCTTTATGTGTACCGAACAGGGTATCGTTAAGAAAACCTCACTAATCGATTTTTCACGTCCGCGCTCAGCCGGCATTATCGCCCTCGGACTGGATGAAGGTGACCATCTGATTGGTGCGGTTAAAACTGCCGGTAAACACGACATCATGCTGTTTTCCAATGGTGGTAAAGCAGTACGTTTCAGTGAAGACAATGTTCGTCCGATGGGACGCAGTGCCCGCGGCGTACGCGGTATGAAACTGGCTGAAAATAATCAAGTAATCAGCCTGCTGGCCTATGATGCAGAAGAAGATAGCGACAAACTGGTACTGACCGCCACAGCCAACGGCTTTGGTAAACGCACTGCTGTTGATGACTACCGTCGTTCCGGCCGTGGTACTCAGGGTGTAATTGCCATCGATACCGGTGAACGTAATGGTGACCTCGTAGCCGCTACACTCGTAGCCGATAGCGACGACCTGATGCTGATTACCAGTGGCGGTGTACTGATTCGTACCAAAGTCGATCAGATCCGTTCTACCGGTCGTGCCGCTGCCGGTGTTAAACTGATTAACCTGGATGAAGGCGAAAAACTGGTCAGCCTCGAACGTATTGCTGAAGCAGAAGAAAACAGCGATAACGAAGTAGATATACTGGATACACCAGAAGCTTAATTCCGACATTTAAAAGCATAAAGCCGACTTTCCCAGTCGGCTTTATTTTTACCGGTATAAACATAATCAGCTTTCAGACAGCATAAAATCCACTACTTGATAATAATAATGAAATCCACTATCATCTTTACCCACAAAAGAAACCAAACACACACAAAGGACAAAACATGTACGTTTGTCTGTGCAATGCCATTACTGATCGCCAGATAAAAGAAACTGTTGCTGCCGGCGCCTCAAGTCTCACTGATTTACAGGCTCAGCTTGGTGTAGCCACTTGTTGTGGCTGCTGTGCTGATTTAGCCAGCTCATTCCTGTCCTGCCATCAGGATCGTCAGATTAATTGCACCAAAGCGGACAACACATAAAAATTTGGTACTCATACGAATAATTAACCGCTATTTTCTTTACTGCATTATTTATTTATCAACCAATTCATATTTTTATCTTTTAACTAAATATAGATAAATTATTTATAATTATTTGCGCTACCCAAATCAACAAAACCATATATTTTACATAAATCAACAAATAGGCATATAAGAATACATAAGCCCTTTGGTTTGTTTATTATGTTCAATGTTTTGTTTTTTACTTAAAGGGAGCAATAAATGAAAAAGAATAATCTGATAAAACACTATTTTCTTACATCAAGCTTAGCAATATTAATTACATTAGCATTACCTGCTACTGCAAAAACCACTACCAGAGTTAATAAAGCTGAAATTGATCGTTTATCGAATTATTTTGTAGCTCAGGATAAATCAGTCAGCAGCAAAATAGATTTTGATGGTTACATGAAATTAGCCGAAGAAGTAAAACGATACAGAGCTAAAAGACTTCTTCCTTTAAACCAATTTTTGGCCAAATCCAAAAATTCAAAAACCATTATTTTGGACTCCAGATCCAAAGAAATGTATGACAGAAAACATTTAAAAGGAGCCATTCATCTGAATTTCTCCGACTATAACCAGATTAGCCTATACAGATTAATTCCAGATAAAAATACAACCATTCTCATTTATTGCAATAATAATTTTATAGATGACCAGGAAAACTTTGCCAGTAAAATGGCAGTAACACCAACAGACCTGAACGGACTGCCATCTTATCGTGATAAGATCAGTTTAGCCCTTAATATACCTACCTTTATCAATCTATACGGATATGGTTATCGTAATGTTTACGAATTAGGAGATCTCGTTTCTGTTAACGATAAAAGATTAAAATTTGAAGGTAGCGAAGTTAAATAAATCATTTATCCGCACAAATCATTAAACCCATCTATTCTGACTATTCACATGAATAGTCAGAATAGATGGCCGTACTTACTTTTCTCTCTCTGTTAACTGAAACCATACTAAGTTATTAACTTGCAGGCAAATACCAATATTATTTTCAGGAGCAAAACAGGAATCCGTCATCATAGCTTTGCCCTTATTTTGTGATTATCTGCCAAGCCATCATGATGTCCCACTGCACTGATATCTGAAAAACACTGTTTCTGCCAAACCTGCCTGTCCGGCACCCGGCACGACAAAAGAATAATCAATAGCAACGAACTGTATTTACTATCATAACGGTTTCTTTAAAACCCATGCAGATGTATGAGCAGTAAAACCGATATGACCATAATAGTCGACAGCCTGTGGGGCAGCAATTAAAACAATTCCGGCATTCTCTCCAGTATTTTTCTGAATTTCCCGAATCAACTGCTTACCAATACCCTGCTTTTGATAGCGCTCATCAACAGCCAGATCAGCCAAATAAGTAATATAAACAAAATCAGTTAAACAGCGCGCAATACCTACCAGCTTCTGTCCGTCCCATGCTGTAATAATTAAATTTGCATTATTCAGCATAGACTGAAAACGGGATTTATCCGTAATCGGACGCCGTTCCCCCAGACTGCAATTTCGGTAAAGATTCAGCGTTTCTTCGAGTTCGGGTTTGATATTACAACGGTAAGCAATATTATTCATACATAATACCTCCAGTAAACGAACAAAGTATTAACTTCACATACAGATACAGTGAAAAACTAATTTGTACAGATGAAACCAACTAATAACCCTGTTCATGGTTCAGCATACTTTAAAATTTGTTTAGAAACTCAATATAATCAGCAGCACTTTGATTGATTGCCTGCGGAGTAATTGTTACTAATAAAGCATCTGTATTAGCGCCAAACAAAGAAAATGCACCCTGATAATCTGCTTTAACATAATGTAAAGTCATTTCATACGGACGCAGAACTGCCGTTAAATCATAAGATGCCTGATAATCCTGTTCCAAACTTCCCATAGAAACAGCCAGACCGATTTTTCGATCTTTAAGCTGAGTCCCGCGGGAACCATATGCCCATCCGTAGGTTAAAACATCATCAAACCACTGTTTCATTAGTGGCGTGCAGTTAAACCAGTAAACCGGAAATTGCCAGATCAGACTACCATATACCTCTACCAAAGCCTGCTCTTTCTCCACATCAATCTTACCGTCCGGATAAGACTTATACAGCTCATGCACCGTAATTTTTTCCGGAAATTTTTTTACTTCTTCAATCCAGCGTTTATTGACTAAAGAATGTTCAATATCAGAATGCGCTACAATAATCAGTATTTTTTCATTTTATTTCCCTTGGTTGTTTGATTACTAAATATAAATAAAAATTAGCTTATCCGAACACATCCGAATTTCAGTTTACAGTACAGCCTGCACTTTAGCCAGACAGAGCACAGTATTACAGACTATGGCCGTTGCTGATTAAATATTCAGCAAAACTCACCTGCTCAGATAAAAGACCCTGCTGCCGTCGCTGATACCATTCAATCTTGTCATTCAAAATCTGCAGATGTTTTTGCAGTTTTGCCTGCTGTTGCAAAAAATCATCACGGGTCTGTAACAACAACTCCAGCCGCTCAGTAATAGTTATATCCCCCTGACTGCGCAGCAACACATACTGCTGAAGCTGTTCCATACTCATACCGGTATTTTTCAGATGCAAAATAAAACGCATCCAATCAACGTCCTTTTCGGTATAGAAACGACGCTGATTGACAGAGCGCTGCGGAGAAATCAGCCCAAGACTTTCATAATACCGGACAGTTGCCGGCGTTAATCCGAATATATCCGCAAAAGCACGGATACTGTATTGTTGTGACTCTGTCATTCTTATTCCCATCACTAAAATAAAGCTCAAACAACTTAAAATATCATTTCATATTAAAAACTAAGTAATAGCAAATCAGGCAAAACAAACAGACTGAGCAATAACTTGCCTGCCTAACCTTTTTAATGCGTAAAATAAATAATCAATTCGTATAAAAATAGTAATAAAATTTTGATAATGAATAAAAAATATAATTCGAAATAGATATTCAGATAATAATACAGGAAAGCATATGCTTAATATATTGCTAAGGTATAATCAAACCACCACAGCAAAATCAGACAGTACTGGTAACCGTACTTAATTTTTACCAGAGATTAACACCATACATAAAACTCTAAAATATTAAAAATCTGAAAAATAATGGAATACCTGAATAATATTAATTGCCAACACTTTCCATTGGTATGGGATAACCATAAAACCAGTATTTATCAGTTTTTACTCCCTTATCAAAACGCGGATAAACTTCCCGAAACGGCCAAAATTCTGCCTGATCACTCCTTAGATAGTAGAAAAATAAAACAGGCAGCAAGAATGAGGGATGGAATTACAAATTATCATAGTGCCTCTGCAGAACAAAGTTGTGTAGAAAAAATTTTAGCATTACTCACCAAAATAACTGCGCAACCTAATCAATCCGATATTGAAACACTTTACACCCTAGTCCAAACAGGACGAACCTTAAGTTATATTGAAGATTTAACTGAGGAAATACTTAAACTCATTATTGATTTTGATAAATTATACGAATTTATTTATTGGCTAGCACTTAATAGTCCGGATCGTGAAATCATTAAATTCAGTATTGCCATATTAGGATGTTTTACTACCGAACAAACAGAATTATTTTTGTTATTTGGTATGCATGAAGAATTTTCATTATATTCTGCTGGCGCATTACAAAATACACTATCATCTGAAACCGATATTGAAAATGCCTTGCTGACATTAGCAAAAAAAATTGATGGTTGGGGACGTATTCATATCATTTATCGCTTAGTAACATATCCGTTATCATCATCAACAAAAGACTGGTTACTAAGATCCGGCTATCGAAATAGTTTGATGAATGAATATCTTGCTTATACCTGTGCAATGTCAGGTGAATTAGATAAAGCTTTAGCGCATGAAACCATTGATAGTGAATTAATCAGCTCCACAAGTGAAATTATTGAAGCGCTGATAAACGGCGGACCCACTCAGGATATGCATAACTATGCTGCTGGTGCTAAAGTCTGTCTAAATTATTTAACTCATTTACTCAATCTACCAAATTTAACGGATCTGAAAATATTACGAACCGTTTGGTTATTACACGATTTTGTGGTTAATAAAGTAAACCATTATCATCCTAACTGGGATACGCAAATCAAAAATCAAATAATCAACAAAGCAAATGAGGTTATTAAGCAAGATAAATGGTTAGACTTGATTAAAAATACTTTGACAACTAATGATACGGAACAATTTCAGCTAGCTGCAAACCTTTATACACAATATGGCTTTGATGCATGGGAAGCACATTTTAAACATCAAAAAAATTATCATAGCGATCAGTGGCCTTATTTACTACTAAGTGATTCATTACCGAGAATAAAGCAAGTTATTCAATTAGCTAATCAACAATATGATTTTGCTAAAATCGCAACAGGCCCTGCATTAATCCATGAATATGAAACAGAAATTGACACACATAATTTATTAGATTTGATTTTACAAGAACTCAATCATTTTCCCGGTGTTGGAGAAGACTTAATATTAATCGGCTTGAATAGCCCGATAATACAAAACCGCAATATAGCATTAAATACTATAGAAGCCTGGGATCAGTCATCTTGGTCAGAAAGAATCAAAACCGCAATTCAAGAACTGGAAATTATTGAACCTGATGAAAAAACTAAACACAGAATCATCACATTATTAACTTAAGATAATGATTAATAGCCTTATTATTAAAACAATCTTTATAAAATTAATTAATAGTGATATTTATTACATAGGCAAAACCGTATTAAACAGAACTGACTGAATTAAAGCAGCAAAATAATATCAAAATTATTTTGCCTGCGAATCTGGCAGCCTCACTTAGGGGTTTTCTTCACCAAGTAGTGATTATGATGTGGGTTTTATATATGTTCATCCGTTTGCTAAATACTTATTAATTGATAATCCGGCTTCTCTTTTGACTCTTCCATTTAATGATAAATGGGATATACATGGTTTGGATTTGAAAAAAATCTTACAACTGCTTCAAAAATCGAATACTACGCCTTTTGAATAAAAGATTGAGCAAACCTATCAATATAATAAATCAGTCCGAATGGTCAAAAAAGATAGTAGACAAAATCTCAAAGAATAAGAAATTCGAGGCACTAAATATATTTAAAAAGCATACTTTCGTTATATCTATGATTAAGATAGATATTCTTGAAACAACTGCTATACTTCTAAAACTAAATCTACAATCTTATAACTTTAATCTTTGCATAATTAAAACTATATCTAAAGTTAATGGTTCTGGTTCAATACAAAATAACTCTTGAGTTAAAGTTAACTTTAAGTTTTATACTCAAATACTGAAACAACAGGAGTAAGCCATGTCTACAGCATTCAAACAGATCTTTCCGCAAGGCAAGATTAATATTAATTATGCACAATATTTTATCGGCCAAAGCTATTTATCTAATTTAGCCGCTATCGATGAACAGGTAGATGTCGATGTTAGCAATGTTACTTTTGAGCCGGGCTGCCATAATCACTGGCACAAACATCTGCATGGCTATCAGATTCTGCTTGTAACAGCAGGACAAGGCTGGTATCAGGAAGCAGATAAACCAGCGCGACTGCTAAATCCCGGGGATTCGGTAGTCATTCATGCCGGAGTCAAACACTGGCATGGTGCCACTAAAGACAGCTGGTTCAGCCATATAGCCATTACTAAAGGTCAAAGTGAATGGCTGGAACCGGTAGACAGCAGTGATTACAACAATCTTTAACTTATCTTTTTTAATCTATAGGAGAAAATCATGAAAAAACAGACAGCAGGCCATGATTTATTAGGTGATTTTGCCCCCCAGTTTGCACATTTTAATGATGATGTGCTATTTGGAGAGGTGTGGTCTCGCGAACAGCAATTACCAGCGCACCAGCGTAGTATGATTACTATTGCCGCACTGATCAGTGCCGGTAACTTTGAGCAGTTACGCGCGCATTTAAACATCGGACGACAAAACGGTATTACTGAAACTGAAATCGTTGAGATTATCACTCATCTGGCTTTTTATGCTGGCTGGCCCAAAGCATGGTCAGCATTTAATCTGGCTAAAGAAATATATCACGATACTAAAAAGTAATCTGTGCAATAATCATCATATCAAACAAATTAATTGTCAGATTATAGACTTATTTGCAAATTATTCTGATTTGTTTGAAGACAGTAAATGCCGGTTTATTAAATTTTCTGCCGGTAATGTTCAATTTTACAATCTGCAAAGGAATAAATATGAGTGTTCAGAATAAGGTTGTTATTATTACCGGTGCATCATCCGGTATTGGTGCGGCAACAGCCCGCTTACTGGCTCGGAACGGAGCTAAAGTTGTTCTGGCAGCACGCCGTGAACAGCAACTGCAATTATTGCAACAGGAAATTACTCAATCTGGCGGTCAGGCAGTTTATCAGGTTACAGATGTGCGCCAACCGGAACAACTGCAGACACTGGTCGAACTGGCACAAAAACATTTTCAGGGCGTTGATGTGATATTCAATAACGCCGGAATCATGCCTAACTCACCAATCAGTGCCGTTCAAACTCAACAGTGGAATGACATGATTGATATTAATCTGAAAGGTGTGCTAAACGGTATAGCTGCAGTGATGCCAATTTTTACTAAACAAAAATCGGGACATATTATTACCACCTCTTCTATAGCCGGTATCAAAAGCTTTATGGGTTGTGGTGTTTATGGAGCCACCAAATTTGCTGTACGCAATCTGATGGAAGTGATCCGGCAGGAAAGTGCAACCGAACAAACCAATATTCGCACCACTACCCTATATCCGGCTGCAATCAATACCGAGCTTTTACAAAGCATTACCGATACTGCTGTTTTACAAAGTATGACTGAACTCTATAAACAGGTAGGCATCAGCCCTGACGCCATTGCGCGCGTAGTAAATTTTGCTATTGAACAACCTGAAGATACCAATATTAGTGAATTAACTATTTATCCGACTAAACAAGCATAGAAGTTAAATGTGATTTACCAACAAGAGTGTAATATTCATCTGTTTGAGCCGATATTACACTCTTATTACGTGAGCTGATACGGAGTGAATCACGATCATTTATATTTTTTCTTCATATATAGCATAGTTGCCTGTATGCAATAAAATATTCAGCATAATCAGATACCATTAAACAACTAAATGATGTATATCTAATGAATTCATTGTTGATAACATTCGATTGAATCTGTGCAGATATAAAAAGCCCGGACAAATTGTCCGGGCTTTTCAACATCTCAGTCAGGCAATCAGATAGTTATAGATTGATTGCCATCAAAGTTGTTTATTTTCGATGCGTGCGCAAATAGTCCAGCGTTTTCAGTTGGGCAATTGCCGCAGCTAAAGCCACATGTGCTTTTACCAGAGAAACATCATCTTTGGCTTCATGTATACCTGATTCTGCTGCTTTTTTAGCCTCTTCGGCACGCTGCTGATCCATTTCTTCACTGCGAACGGCCACGTCCGCCAACAGCGTAAGCTTATCCGGCTGTACTTCCAGGACACCACCTGATACGGCTACCAGAATTTCTTCTTTCTGGCCAGGCACTGTCAAACGCAGGGCACCAGGACGCACCAGGCTCATAATGGGTTCATGGCGAGGAAAAATACCAAGCTCACCTTCCAGAGTAGGCACGACTACAAAACTCGCTTCTCCGGAGTAGATGCTTTCTTCATTACTCACCACTTCCACTTGCATGGTACTCATCAAGTGCTCCTTAGTTTAGGGTTTTCGCTTTTTCAGCAGCTTCTTCGATATTGCCTACCATGTAGAAAGCCTGTTCCGGCAAGTGATCATATTCACCGCTCAGAATAGCCTTAAAGCCGGCAATAGTATCACGCAGAGATACATATTTACCCGGCGCACCGGTAAATACTTCCGCTACGTGGAAAGGCTGTGACAAAAAGCGCTGAATTTTACGCGCACGGTTTACAGTCAGCTTGTCTTCATCAGACAATTCATCCATACCCAGAATTGCAATAATATCGTTTAATTCTTTGTATTTTTGCAGAGTAGTCTGTACACCGCGTGCAACATCATAATGTTCCTGACCGATTACAGCAGGATCAAGCTGACGAGAAGTGGAATCCAGCGGATCTACAGCAGGATAAATACCTAAAGAGGCAATATCACGGCTCAGCACGACTGTAGCATCCAAGTGGGCAAAAGTAGTAGCCGGAGACGGGTCAGTCAAGTCATCCGCAGGTACATATACGGCCTGAATAGACGTGATAGAACCAGTTTTAGTGGAAGCAATACGCTCCTGTAAGCGTCCCATCTCTTCAGCCAGTGTCGGCTGATAACCCACAGCAGACGGCATACGTCCTAATAATGCAGATACTTCAGTACCGGCCAGTGTGTAACGGTAAATGTTATCGATGAACAGCAATACATCGCGACCTTTACCATTTTCATCTTTTTCATCACGGAAATATTCCGCCATGGTCAGCCCGGTTAATGCCACACGCAGACGGTTACCTGGTGGCTCATTCATCTGACCATACACCATCGCTACTTTATCCAGTACGTTGGAATCTTTCATCTCGTGATAAAAGTCGTTACCTTCACGGGTACGTTCACCAACGCCGGCAAACACAGACAAACCACTGTGTGCTTTAGCAATATTATTAATCAGTTCCATCATGTTTACGGTTTTACCCACACCGGCACCACCGAACAGACCAACTTTACCGCCTTTAGCAAACGGGCACAGCAAATCAATCACCTTGATGCCGGTTTCCAGCAATTCAGTAGAGCTGGAAAGTTCATCAAATTTCGGTGCCTGCTGATGAATAGAACGGGTAGTATCGGTTTTGATTTCACCTGCCTCATCTACCGGGTGACCCAAAACGTCCATAATCCGGCCCAGAGTCGCTGTGCCTACCGGTACGGTAATCGGAGCACCGGTATTGATTACGGCCATACCGCGTTTCAGACCATCGGAAGTACCCATCGGAATGGTACGTACAATACCATCACCCAGTAACTGTTCAACTTCCAGAGTTAAATCAGTATCAACCAGTTTAAGAGCGTCATACACATTGGGGATAGTATCATGCGGAAATTCAACGTCCACTACCGCACCAATGATTTGTACGATTTTGCCTTGGCTCATTATCGCATCCTAAGTTTATTTGACCTGTTCTGCTTAAACAGCAGCAGCACCGGCCACAATTTCTGACAACTCTGTGGTAATCGCTGCCTGACGCGATTTGTTATATATCAGACGCAATTCTTTAATGGCATTACTTGCATTATCAGTAGCAGCTTTCATCGCTACCATACGTGCAGCCTGTTCGGCAGCCATATTTTCAGATAAGGCCTGATAAACCACAGACTCTAAATAACGGCGGACTAAAAATTCCAGCACCTGCTGTGGTGATGGTTCGTATACATATTCCCAGCCGAACTCTTTGCTTTCAGATACTTCATCCAGAACATTCTGACCAATCGGCAACAGGGTTTCCAGACGTGCTTCCTGACGCATAGTATTTATAAAACCTGCATAAACCAGATAAATAGCATCCAGTTTACCTTCGGCATAGCGCTGAAAAATTTCCGTTAACGGACCTAATAATGTAGCTACTTTGGGTGTATCACCCAAACCCACAGCACTGGCAATGACATTCAAACCCACACGGTTACAGGCTGCCAGCCCTTTACCGCCCAGACACACAATCTCTGCATCCAGACCATTCTGCTCACATTCCTGCACCTTATGAAAGAATGCTTTTAAAATATTTGCATTCAATCCGCCGCACAAGCCTTTATCTGTGGTAATAACAATAAAGCCAACACGCTTGCTATCATTATTACTGCGCAATAAAGGTACGTTATGAGTAGAGTGGGTTTGTGCCAGATGGCTCATCACCAGACGAATTTTATCGGCATACGGACGCGCCTGACGCATCCGTTCCTGAGTCTTCCGCATTTTAGAGGTTGACACCATCTGCATCGCTTTAGTGATCTTTTGAGTATTCTGAACACTGCGAATTCTGGTGAGAATCTCTTTTCCTACTGCCATTTCAGACTCCTTTCAATAACACGCTTACGCAAAGCTGTAAGACGATTTGAAGGTCTTCATGGCGTTGTCCAATGCTTTGGCATTATCATCGCTCAAAGCGCCGGTTGTATCAATGTCCTGTAACACATTCGGACACTGGGTACGCACATAGCTTAAAAATTCTGCTTCAAAGGCCAATGCTTTTGATACCGGCACATCATCATAAGAGCCGTTATTAATCGCCCACAGTGTCAGCGCCATTTCACCTGTGCTCAGTGTACTGAACTGCTTTTGTTTCATCAGTTCCGTCACAACTTCACCATGACGCAGCTGTTTACGGGTAGCTTCATCCAGATCAGAAGCAAACTGCGAGAATGCAGCCAATTCACGGTACTGTGCCAGTGCCAGACGAATACCGCCGCCCAGCTTTTTAATGACTTTAGTCTGTGCTGCACCACCTACACGGGATACTGAAATACCGGCATTGATAGCAGGACGAATACCAGAGTTAAACAGGTCTGTTTCCAGGAATATCTGACCATCTGTAATCGAAATTACATTAGTAGGTACGAATGCAGATACGTCACCGGCCTGAGTTTCAATAATTGGCAAAGCAGTCAGAGAACCAGTTTTACCTTTAACGGCACCTTTGGTCAGTTCTTCTACCTCATGTGCATTAATGCGGGAAGCGCGTTCCAGCAAGCGTGAATGCAGATAGAATACATCACCCGGATAAGCCTCACGACCTGGCGGACGACGCAAAAGCAGGGAAATCTGACGATACGCCACAGCCTGTTTAGACAGGTCATCGTATACAATCAGCGCATCTTCGCCGTTATCACGGAAATATTCACCCATACTGCAACCGGCATATGGCGCAATATATTGCAGTGCAGCTGCTTCTGATGCAGTGGCAGCAATAATGATGGTGTGATCCATGGCACCATGTTCTTCCAGTTTACGTACTACACTGGCAATGGAAGAAGCTTTCTGACCGATAGCAACATAGATACAGATAACACCGGTATCTTTCTGATTAACAATGGCATCAAGTGCCACGGCTGTTTTACCAGTCTGACGGTCACCAATAATCAGCTCACGCTGACCACGACCAATCGGTACCATTGAGTCAATGGCTTTCAAACCGGTTTGCATTGGCTGATCTACAGACTGACGCGCAATCACCCCGGGAGCAATTTTTTCTACCGGAGCGGTGTGTGTAGTATTAATCGGACCTTTGCCATCGATCGGGCGGCCAAGTGCATCAACTACGCGACCAATCAGTTCACGGCCAACCGGTACTTCCAGAATTCGGCCGGTACAGGTAACTTCGTCACCTTCCTTAATATGTTCTGATTCACCCAGAATCACGGCACCTACAGAATCGCGCTCCAGGTTCATAGCGAGACCAAATGTATTGCCGGGAAACTCGAGCATTTCACCTTGCATCACGTCTGATAAGCCGTGAACGCGCACAATCCCGTCAGTTACAGACATTACAGTACCGCGGGTACGTAATTCTGAATCAACGTTCAGGTTTGCGATTTTAGCTTTAATCAAATCGCTAATTTCAGCAGGATTAAGCTGCATGAAAACTCTCCTAATTCATCAATGCCGTATGCAGGCTGTTTAATCTGCCTTGCACCGACAAATCCAATACTTGGTCACCAACTTCTACTTTTACGCCACCAATCAATTCCGGGGCAACCACCTGACGCGCTTTCAACCGGCTTTTGAAATGGGCTTCCATATCTAAAACGACTTGTGTAAATTGTTGTTCGTCAATGGGATAAGCCGTGTATACAGTGGCCTCTTTTATGTCGTTTAGGGACAAAGCATAGTCTTGGAATAACGTATAAATTTCTGGCAAAACTGTTAAGCGTTTGTTCTGCGCTAACAGAAAGATGAAATTTTTTAATTCATCAGCCGGCGTAAAATCCACTAATGACAGGATTTGTTTTGCCTTTTCTGTGTATTCGCTTTCCGGCTCGTCAATCAGTAACTGCACTTTGGGTTGCAGAATAATTTCAGCCAGTGTTTTCAGTTCGTCCAACCAAGACTCAATCTGATTCTGTTCTTGTGCCAGACTGAATAATGCCTTTGCATATGGTCTGGCTATGGTTGCGAACTCAGCCATGGGATTACAGCTCCTGTTTCAGGTTCGCCAGTAAATCAGCGTGACGTGAAGGATTAACTTCGCTGCGCAGGATAGATTCGGCACCTTTAACAACCAAATCAGCTACCTGTTGACGCAATGCTTCACGGGCTCTGTTGGCTTCCTGCTCAACATCAGCTTTTGCCTGAGCCATGATACGGGCAGCTTCTTCTGATGCCTGCGTTTTGGCATCTTCAACAATCTGCGCGGCACGCTTTTCTGCATTGGCCACCATTTCGGAGACCTGACTGCGACCCTCGGCTAAGATATCAGCAACGCGTTTTTCCGCCTGAGCAAAATCGTTTTTCCCGCGTTCGGCAGCAGCCAAACCTTCGGCAATTTTGTCGGCACGGGCATCAAGTACTTTGACAATGGGTGGCCATACGAATTTCATCGTAAATAGCACAAACATGATAAAAACGAGTACTTGTGCGATTAGGGTTGCATTGATATTCACGATTAAACCTTTAGAATTTGTGTTTATTAATTAAAACAGTTAACAACCAGCAAATCCAAGTTTATCAGCCACCAATTTTGATAAAGTATAAGAATGATACGCCCAGGGAGATAATGAACGTAGCATCAATCATACCCATGATAATGAAGAATTTACCCAGCAATGAGCCCATTAATTCAGGCTGACGGGCAGAAGATTCCATGTATTTTGCACCCAGCATACCAATACCGATAGAGGCACCCATTGCAGAAATACCAATCATCAGACCACAAGCGATAGCGATTAAACCACCCATTTACTTAACTCCTTAAATATAAAAAAAGAGAATACTACAACAAATAAACTGACCCTTAATGGGAATCGTGAGCCTGACCCAGATAAACAAAAGTCAGTACCATAAAGAGATAGGCCTGCAGGGCGATTACCAGAATATGGAATATAGCCCATGCCAGACCTGCAATAATCTGCAGGATAAACAGCATAACATCACTGACACCGGCGGCACCGGACACACCCCATGCACCACCCATTAAGGCAATAACCATAAACAGAATTTCACCGGCATACATATTACCGAACAGTCGCATACCATGTGAAAGGGTTTTGGAGAAAAACTCAATAATATTCATCAGAAAGTTTGGGATAAACAACCAAACTTTGTTACCGAACGGCACACTGAATAATTCATGAATCCAGCCACCCAGTCCCTTGATTTTAATATTATAAACAAAACATAAAAACAAGACTGAAATCGCCATGGCCATGGTTGCATTCAGATCGGCAGTAGGTACTACACGCAAATAGGCATGATGATCACCGGTAGCATGCTGCCATGCCCATGGCAGTAAATCTACCGGCAATAAATCCATGATATTCATGAAGAGAATCCACATGAATACAGTCAGCCCCAGAGGAGCAATAATCTTACGAGATTTCTCGTTATGAATCATATCTTTGCAGGCACTGTCAACGAATTCAATCAGCAATTCAATTGCAGCCTGAAAACGGGTTGGCACGTCTGCTTTCATACGTTTTGCTGCTATAAACAAGATAGCAGAAGCGATTACACCGGTCAAAATGGAAAAGAATAGTGTATCCAGATCAAGAAATGAGAAATCAACCAGATTTGTCTGATAATCTGGTGATTTCTGGGTGTAATTAATTAAATGATGGCTAATATATTCGCCCGGAGTCATCTCTGTGCCGCTCATAATAACAATCTTTTTCTAAATGTGAACAATCCAGCCTGACTGACCAGTATTAGTCCTGTCAGGAAAGCAAACCAGTTAACAGCGGAATAGCATAAATACACCAATAACATCATCAGGCATATCATCAGAATTTTGCTAATCTCGGCCATTAACAGTGTTGCAGGTAATAGCGCCGGTAATTTTTTTGCAGCAATAATAGTTAATATCGCCAGTAATGTAGGTATCAGGTAACTCAGCCCACCTAATACTGCTGACCAGATAGCAGAATAATTCCACAACCATGCGGACACGCAAACTGCGGCAAACAACATGACTGTTTGCCAAAACATGATCCACTTCATTCTGTTACCCTGAAAAACACTTCGGTAAGCTGCAATAATATAATCAACTAATACAATATCGTCAAGTAATTTTGTGAAATTTTGTTAAATTAACTACACCTAATTAATTAATTTTTCTATATATTTCTACAATATTGCTTAAACTGATAACCCAACTAAACAATTTTGCCACAGTTAATTTCTGTTTGCAGGAATTATTCTAGTCCTAATTTCTGTAATAAATGACTTAAAGTTTCCGGATTATCAAACTGTAGAATAATCCGGCCGCTGCGCTGATTTTTACTTTGTACCTGCACTGGCACAGAAAAACGCTGCTCAAGCGCCGCTTCTATTTGTTGAACTTCACAGCTTTTTTCTGCCGGATGGCGTTTGGTAGCCTCCGGTTTAGCCTGAATTTGCTGACAGCGACGCTCAACTTCCCGTACTGACCAGCCATTTTGTACTGCTTTCTGTGCCAGGTCAATTTGCTGGATAACCGGCAAAGTTAATAAAGCTCTGGCATGTCCCATTTCCAGCTGACGGCCATACATCAGGTCCTGAACCGGTTGAGGAAGATTAAGTAAACGGAGACTGTTAGAAATACTGCTGCGGCTACGGCCAACTGCTTTGGCTACTGTATCATGTGTAAGACCGAATTCATCTACCAGACGTTTCAGCCCCTGGGCTTCTTCGATAGGATTCAGGTTCTGCCGCTGAATATTTTCAATCAGTCCCATTGCCAGCGCAGCTTCATCGGTAATACTTTTAATGACTACGGGTATTTCCTGCAACCCGGCAAGCTGAGCAGCACGCCAGCGACGCTCACCAGCGATAAGTTCGTACTGATGCAGCCCCATTTCACGTACGATAACTGGCTGAATAACGCCCTGAGCACGAATTGAATCAGCCAGTTCCTGTAACCCTTCATCATCAATCTGGGTTCGTGGCTGATAACGCCCGGGAATAATATCTGTAACTGCTACTGTTGTTAAACGATCCCCTCCGGTAATATCGCTACCGGAACCAAGCAGGGCATCCAGTCCTGCACCCAAACCTTTTGCTTTTACCATGTATCGCTCTTTAATTTCCGGATTAACACCACATTGTGGCAAAGGCTGTTATTACATAAATACATTTAATTTATGCTTATTAACTGCTTATTTGCTGGTACGCAGCAATACCTCATCAGCAAGTGCCAGATAGGCTCTGGTACCAGTGGCACGAGGATCATATTGCAAGGCCGGCATGCCATGGCTTGGTGCTTCTGCCAGACGTATATTACGCGGAATCGGTGTACTGAACAGCTTATCGGGAAAGTGGGTACCCAGCTGTTCGTCCACCTGTTTAGCCAGCAAACTGCGCGGGTCGTACAGGGTACGGACAATACCTAAAATATCCAGTTGCGGATTGATGGCCTGGCGGATTTTGCGCACGGTGGCAATCAGATCGGAAATACCTTCCAGTGCATAATACTCACACAACATGGGTACAATAATGTGCTGTGCTGCAACCAGACCGTTAATGGTTAATAAAGTCAGTGTCGGCGGGCAGTCAATGATAATGTAATCGTACTGATCTGCCACTTGTGCCAGTGCATTTTTCAGGCGCATTTCCCGCGCCAATTCCTGCACCAGCTCCACCTCAGCACCTGCCAGAGCACGATTAGCAGGCAAAACATCAAAGCCGCCATGCTGAGCAGAAGTAATGGCCTGCTGAATAGTTTCATTACCAAGCAACACAGCATAGACTCCGCTGGTTACATTGGCTTTATTAATGCCACTACCAGTCGTGGCATTACCCTGAGGGTCGAGATCAACTATCAGAACTCTGGACTTTTTTTCCACCAGCGAAGCGGCCAGATTAACTACGGTTGTAGTTTTACCTACCCCGCCTTTCTGGTTGGCTACTGCAATAATATGCGCACTCATGCACTTTCTTTCTTGCGTACCAGAACCATATGCCGCTCTGCATCCAGATGCGGTACGCTGAGTTTATCTACCCGGATCAGTTCTGTATTTTCAGGTAACCGTTCAATTTCTTCATAGGGATAAACTCCCTTCATAGCCGCCCAGTAACCGCCTTTTGCCATCAGCTGTTTAGTGATGGTAACAAAATCATTCAATTCAGCAAAAGCCCTGCTGGTAATGACATCGAACTGCTCACCAACCATGGCTTCTACCCGTGCCGTTATAACTTGTACATTACTTAAGCCCAGCTCGATTACTGCCTGTTGCAGGAATGATGTTTTTTTGCTGTTAGCATCAAGCAGGGCGACAGCCAAATCAGGGCGTGCTATAGCTACGGGTATGCCCGGCATACCACCGCCGCTGCCTACGTCAATCAGGCCTCTGGCATGCTCTACATAAGGCAAAAGAGTGAGGCTGTCGAGAATATGATGACTGATAACATCCTGATCATTGCGCAGTGCAGTCAGATTGTAGGTACTATTCCATTTTTTCAACAGCTCTACGAAGGCCAGTAATTGTAATTGCTGCGGAACAGTCAGTTCGATATTCATCTGCTGCAAACCTTGTTGCAACATGGTTTTCATGTCATTCATATTTTTTTGCTCCCTCAAAACCCCGTTTCAGATGCACCATCAGTAATGCGACTGCCGCCGGTGTGATACCGGATATACGTGAAGCCTGTCCAACTGTTTCGGGACGAAATTGATTCAGTTTTTGTTGTACCTCTGCGGAAAGGCCTTTTACCAGCGTGTAATCAATGCTGGCCGGTAATTTTAGTTTTTCCAGATTCTGACGGTGACTGATTTCTTCATTTTGCCGTTCAATATAACCCTGATATTTGACCTGAATTTCTACCTGCTCAGCCGCATCGGCTTCAAGTACTTCTTGCTGTGCATTAGGTAAAGTCATTAAGTCAGCATAGCTGACATTAGGCCGGCGCAGCATATCCAGCAAACTGGATTCTTTACTCAGTGGCTGACCCAGCACCCGCTGCTGATCACTCAATGGCAGATTCAATGGTGTATACCATGTGTGGCTCATGCGTTGCAGTTCGCGCTCAACTGCTTCCTGTTTTCGCTGAAATATTTGCCATTGCGCATCATTGACCAGACCAACAGCTCGCCCCAGACCGGTCAGACGCATATCAGCATTGTCTTCACGCAATTGCAGACGGTATTCGGCACGACTGGTAAACATGCGGTATGGCTCAGTAACGCCTTTAGTAATCAGATCATCCACCAGTACACCTAAATAAGCCTGATCACGTTGCAATACCAGTGGTTCTGCTTCACGCAGATATAATACAGCATTGGCTCCGGCAAGTAAGCCCTGAGCGGCGGCTTCTTCATAGCCGGTAGTACCGTTAATCTGTCCGGCAAAAAATAGTCCGGCTATATTTTTGGTTTCGAGACTGGCCTTGAGATTACGCGGATCAAAATAATCATATTCAATGGCATAACCAGGGCGCAGGATATGTGCGTTCTGCAATCCGGGCATTGAATGCACCAGCTTTAACTGAATATCAAACGGCAGACTGGTAGAAATACCGTTCGGATAATATTCGTGTGTTTTCAGCCCTTCAGGTTCCAGAAAAATCTGATGGCTTTCTTTATCGGCAAAACGATTGATTTTATCTTCTATAGAAGGACAGTAACGTGGACCGACTCCTTCAATCTTACCGGTAAACATCGGGCTGCGGTCGAAACCGCTACGGATAATATCGTGGGTGTGACTATTAGTATGAGTAATCCAGCAGGAAATCTGCTGCGGATGTATCTCCCGGCTGCCACGTACTGAAAATACTGGTGCCGGATTGTCGCCTGGCTGTTCTTTAAGCTGGCTGAAATCAATACTGCGGCCATCAATCCTTGGCGGGGTACCGGTTTTCAAACGTCCCTGCGGTAAATTCAGCTCTTTTAGGCAGCCTGATAAACGCTGGGCAGCCTGATCACCGGCGCGACCACCGGCATAGTTTTCCAGACCAATGTGAATTTTACCAGCCAGAAAGGTACCAGCCGTCAGCACCACTGTACGACTACGGAACATAACGCCCATTGCCGTCATTACTCCGACAACACGGCCATGTTCCACAACAATATCTTCTACCTGCTGCTGAAATAATTGCAGGTTCGGCTGATTCTCCAGCATGGAACGGATAGCTGCTTTATACAGAATGCGGTCGGCCTGTGCCCGTGTTGCACGTACTGCCGGTCCTTTTGATGCATTCAGGCGACGAAATTGAATACCTCCGTAATCAGCAGCCAGCGCCATTGCCCCGCCCAGTGCATCCAGTTCGCGCACCAGATGACCTTTGCCGATGCCGCCGATAGACGGATTACACGACATTTGTCCCAGAGTTTCGATATTGTGGGTAAGTAATAATGTTTGCGCACCCATACGCGCAGCGGCCAAAGCCGCCTCTGTACCGGCATGTCCGCCGCCCACCACAATTACATCGTATTCAATCGGATAATTCATTTGACAACAGTTGATTCCATAGCATTGTTTTTTCAAGAAACAATGCCTGAGCAAAATAGTGCTATTTTACGCGAGCTGTTGCCATTTGTCAGGCATGTAAAAATGCAAAGAGATTTTTCACCCCGGCAGTTATTGCAGTCTGTCTGTTTTAACGGCCGTGCACACCCTGCCATGCGGCATCAAGTCTGGTACCGGCTGCCTGTAATGCAGCATCAGCCTGCTGGCGCTGAACATCAGCCTGATTAAAATCATTTTGCAGACGAGTAACATTATCCTGTGCATTTTTCAGCTGTAACTGCGCCGATTGCAACTGAGTTTGCAATTGCAATGCTTTACTCTGGCTGGCACTTTGTGCTGACAGTGCCGCCTGATAAGCTTTCTGAGCACTGAGTAATTCAACATCGGCAGGAGATTCAGCCCATGCCGTAACCGCCAGACCTAAAATCAACCACAAGCTATATTTTACTTTCATGCCTGCTAACTTTCTTAATCAGAATTAATCTTAATTAGAATTAATGTGCACATACATGCTGATATTGCTGTTCGGAAGCTGAACCACTGGTAATACCCATCGGGCGCAAGTCTGTTTCACCGAAATGATCCTGACGGATCAGTTCACCATGCGCATCCAGCAACTCTACATCAAGTACCCGGAATATTTTACGACTACAGTCAATCTGTGTTGTACTCAGTGCGGTTTTATAAGCCGGTGTGTTACTGTAATACTGCTGTTTAGGGTCGATAACGGTTTTACGATCGCGGAAAGTAACCAGATTACCCTGGCGTTTAATACTGCCGCTATCAAGCGCATACTGGATATTACCACTGGCGGATACACCAAGCTCAACCCAGCTGCCACTGGCTTTCGGAACATTGGTGGTAGTACATGCAGCCAGAATAGCACAAACAGCCAAACTGGTTATCAGGTGACGGAAATAAATGATTTTCATGCTAATTCCTTGCAACAGCCATCAGGTAACTGTCGGAAATAAAGGTAAATTGCAGTACAATACCCGTTTCAGATTAAATGTAACAGGTGTTTTGTGACCCATGCCGAGCAAATTTTACACGATGTTTTCGGCTATCCGGAATTTCGCGGACAACAGGCAGAAATTATCGACACAGTAGCCAGCGGTCATAATGCACTGGTACTGATGCCTACCGGCGCGGGCAAGTCTTTATGTTATCAAATTCCGGCATTAATGCGCGATGGTGTCGCTATTGTGATTTCACCACTGATCGCACTGATGCAGGATCAGGTTACAGCTCTGAATGTCAATGGTATTTCTGCCGCCTGTGTACACGGAGGCACCAGTGGTGAAGAGATACAGCGCATTGCTGATGAAATCGCGGCTGAGCATCTGAAGCTATTATATGTAGCACCGGAACGTCTGGTTATGCCGCGTTTTTTACAGTTTTTACACAATACCCGTATTAGCCTGTTTGCGATTGATGAGGCTCATTGTGTCAGCCAGTGGGGACATGATTTTCGTCCTGAATATCAGCAACTGAGCATTCTGGCAGACGAATTTGCCGGTATTCCGCGTATTGCCCTTACTGCCACAGCAGATAATGCCACCAGAGCAGATATTCAGCACTATCTGGATTTAACAGACGCACGATTATTTGTTTCCAGCTTTAACCGCCCGAATATTGACTATCAGGTTATTGAAAAAAACAACGGTAAGAAACAGTTATTACAATTCATCCGCAGCCAGATGTCCGGAGAGAATGGTATTGTTTACTGTCTGTCACGCAAGCGTGTGGAAGATATTGCTGCTTTTCTAAGCGAAAACGGTCTGACTGCCCTGCCCTATCATGCCGGACTGGACTGGGAAATACGCAGCCGGAATCAGCGCCGCTTCACACAGGAAGATGGCATTATTATCGTAGCAACAGTAGCTTTCGGTATGGGTATAGATAAACCGGATGTACGTTTTGTTGCCCATCTTGATATGCCTGTCAGCATTGAACATTTTTATCAGGAATCGGGGCGTGCCGGCCGTGACGGCCTGCCTGCCACCAGCTGGCTGTGTTATGGTCTGAATGACTGGGTACTATTGCGCGAACGGATTGAGCTTGCTGAGCGCGATGAAGCGCAAAAACGCATTGATTTACAAAAACTCGATGCCATGCTGGCCTTTTGTGAGACTGCAGACTGCCGCCGCCGGCTCTTGCTGCGCTACTTCGGAGAGGAAGGTGAGTCCTGCGGACATTGCGACAACTGCACCGACCCGCCCAGCAGATTTGACGGCACTGTACTGGCACAAAAATTACTTTCGTGCGTGTATCGGGTAAAACAGCGTTTTCCTACCGGACATGTGATTGATGTTTTGCGCGGTCGCGAAACAGACCTGGTAATACGCTGCGGACACCAGCATTTATCTACTTTCGGTATAGGCAGTGAATTAACAGTTAAAGAGTGGCGTACAGTGGTACGGCAATGCGTTGCGTCAGGGTATCTGAATGTTGATATAGCCAATCAGGCATTACAGCTTACTGAGCAGGCACGGGCAGTATTAAAAAACCAGCAACAGGTCTGGCTGCGACCATTGAAGCATGATAAAACCCGCAGTAATCGCAATACTGAAACCTGGCTGCGTACTGAACGCGAAGAACGTCTGTGGCAAACTCTGCGCAACTGGCGTAAAGAACGCGCCAGCAAAAACAATGTACCAGCCTATACCATTTTTGCCGACCGGACATTACAGGATTTAGTCCGGCATCCACCGGCCACACTGGCTGATTTAAACCATATTTATGGATTAGGTGAAAGTAAAATCAGAAATTTCGGTGCAGATATTCTGGCTCTGTGTCGCAAATGGGCGCAATAATAGTCAGAACGTCTCCGCTATTCTGCTCATAAATCATTTATTTTCTCAGTTTTTATAACTTTTATCTTTGCTTATCCGGTCATGATTCTGCCTTTATACCGGTACAGCAAATAGTTTTTCATAACAGGTGATTATCGGCGGAATAACACCTGATTTTGCCTACTTTATGTGCATGAGAATGTCCGGTAATACGGGCATTCTGCTACCGGTATCCTGCCATTACCTGATTATTATTTTTATCTGTTTTTTGGTAATTTTTCGCATCTATTCCAGGATTCATTTACCCATCCACCTGATTAGTTTGTTCACCTGCTATGCTTACGACAATTAAAATATTTTTATTCAATTCTATGTCCTCATTATTTTTTAGTCCATACTTTGTGGATTGGATTAGATCAGTCAATATTTAAGACACAACAATAGTACATTAAAGCTATACTCTGATTTTTTAGAGTATTTTTATGAAGTTTGATATTGGTAATTGGGTAAAATCAGCTCGTTTGAATGCGGGTTTAAGTCAGGAAGAATTAGCTTTAGCACTTGATTTATCGGGAAAGGCATCAGTATCTGCATGGGAAACTAATAAAAATGGTGTGTCATTTGATGTAATGGTAAAAATCTCAAATTTATGTGGATATCCACTCCCATATATTGAACCAGACAATACTCAAATGATCCGTAAATCAAAAAATGGATATATCAGAATAAATTATCTAAATGTCTGTAGTGATATTAATGTTGAAAATACTGAAGTTGAGCCGCTGGAAGCAGAGCAAATAATTGAGATACCTGAAGCTTGGGCGAAAGAAAATATAGGGAATAACCTAACATCAATTGCGATAATAAAAGCAAAAGGTGATTCTATGAATCCCACATTAAAGAACGGTGACCTACTATTTATTGATACTACAATTCAATTTTATATGTCTGATGGTATATATGTTTTTTACGTTGATAATGGTTTTAGTATTAAACGATTGCAATTATTATTTGATGGTCAATATCGCGTAATGAATGATAATCAATCAAGATATCCCTCGGAAACAATTACTCGTGGTGATTTGGATAAAATTCATATTTGTGGCAAAGTCGTCGCATATTGGACTATTAATAGGTTATAAAGAAATAATCAATAAATATAGAAGTTCATATGATTTGGACTTTTGTTTTTTCTTTTATCTCTAAATTATCAGACACCTACCATGCTCAAATTTATCTGTTATATAGATTCACTATCATTACCGATGGCAGATTGTCTTATTTGCCCGGTTGTCAATTATAAGTATCTCCATCTGCTTTAACTTAGGCTACTTGCATAGCAATCATCTGATTGAGTACAACGATTATTTTATTCTATATACAATATTCTAAGCATATTACTGAAAATAAAATAATCTAATTCAGACCTGTTACCTTCTAACAAAGATTTCAGACAAGTTGGTTACAGACATCAGTATTTCAGTCGCAGGCAAGAAATGACCATTTTTTACACTTTGTTTTCAATAATATAAACCAATGATTTATCTATAATAAATAGCCATGTCAACCATGAATGATGCGCTATATCAAATAAATGTGAAAAATGCTGCTTTATTCATCATACAAATCCCATATATAGTAAAAAAAAGCGCAACAACAGCATTTAAACACTAAATATAGTATTTTTTTACATATAAGCACTGTGATCAGATAAATTGTTATTATTTAATAACAATGCAGTAACTGCTGCCGGTTATTACAGGCAGCAGAAGGATAATCAGCATGAAACCCATTGTAATTAAAAGAGATGGTTGTCACGTACCTTTTGATACAGCCCGCATCAAAGAAGCCATACAACAAGCAGCCAAAGCAGTACAGATTAACGATATCGATTATTGCCATCAGGTGGCAGAAAGTGTGGCTGGTCATCTTGCCGAGCGTGAATATATTGATATTCATGATATCCAGCAGGCTGTTGAAGACCAGTTAATGGCCGGACAGTACAAGGAGCTGGCCCGTGCGTATATTGAATATCGCCATTCCCGAGATGTGGCACGTGAATCACGCAGTCGTCTAAATCGTGAAATTCAGGGTTTGGTTGAACAAACCAACTTTAGTCTGCTCAATGAAAACGCCAACAAAGACAGTAAAGTTATTCCGACACAGCGCGATTTACTGGCCGGCATTGTCGCCAAACACTATGCACAGCAGCATTTGCTGCCACGCGATGTGGTACTGGCGCATGAACGGGGTGAAATCCATTACCATGATCTGGATTATGCGCCTTTTTTCCCGATGTTTAACTGCATGCTGATTGACCTGAAAGGCATGCTGACTAACGGTTTCAAAATGGGTAATGCCGAAATCGAGCAGCCGAAATCAATTGCCACTGCCACTGCGGTAACCGCACAGATCATTGCGCAGGTAGCCAGCCATATTTATGGCGGCAGCACCATCAACCGTATTGATGAAGTACTGGCTCCCTTTGTTCGTGCCAGCTACAACAAACATCTGGCAGTTGCAACTGAATGGCAGATTGCCAATGCAAACGAGTATGCACGTGCACGTACTGAAAAAGAGTGTTATGACGCCTTTCAGTCACTGGAATATGAAGTTAATACCCTGCATACAGCCAATGGTCAGACTCCTTTTGTAACCTTTGGCTTTGGTCTGGGTACAAGCTGGGAAAGCCGGCTGATACAAACCGCTATTTTACGCAATCGCCTCGCAGGCCTTGGTAAAAATGGCAAAACAGCCGTTTTTCCCAAACTGGTATTCAGCATTAGAGATGGTATTAACCACAAAGCCGGTGATATTAACTACGACATTAAACAGCTGGCTCTGGAATGTGCTTCCAAACGTATGTATCCGGATATTCTTAACTATGATCAGGTTGTCGCTGTTACCGGTTCCTTCAAAACCCCGATGGGCTGCCGCAGCTTCCTTGGTGTCTATGAAGAAAACGGGGAGCAAATCCATGAAGGACGAAACAATCTGGGGGTTATCAGCCTGAATCTGCCCCGTATCGCCATAGAAGCCAGATATGATGAAACACACTTCTGGCAGTTACTGGATGAACGTCTGCAACTGTGCCGCAAAGCACTGATGACACGCATTGCCCGTTTTGAAAATGTCAAAGCCAGAGTAGCTCCGATTCTGTATATGGAGGGTGCCTGCGGGGTACGTCTGAATGCTGATGATTCAGTAGCTCAAATATTCAAAAACGGCCGCGCCTCAATTTCACTGGGCTATATCGGTCTGCACGAAACCATTAATGCCCTGTATGGTACCGAAAAACATGTTTTTGATAGCGAAACCCTGCGCGAGAAAGCCATTGCTATCGTACAAAAACTGCGTGACACTGCCGACCGCTGGAAAGCCGAAACCGGTTATGGTTTCAGCCTGTACAGCACACCCAGTGAAAACCTGTGTGATCGCTTCTGCCGGCTTGATACTGCCGAATTCGGGGTTATCGATGGTGTGACCGATAAAGGTTACTATACCAACAGCTTCCATCTGGATGTTGAGAAAAAGGTTAATCCTTACGATAAAATCGATTTTGAAGCACCCTATCCGAAAATGGCCAGTGGTGGTTTTATCTGCTACGGGGAATATCCGAATTTACAACACAATCTTAAAGCATTAGAGGACGTGTGGGACTACAGCTACCGATACGTTCCCTATTACGGAACCAATACTCCGATCGATGAATGCTACGACTGTGGATTCAGCGGTGAATTTTCCTGTACCAGCAAAGGTTTTGTCTGCCCGAAATGCGGCAATCATGATCCTGCACGGGTATCCGTTACCAGACGTGTATGCGGTTATCTGGGCAGTCCGGATTCCCGCCCGTTTAATGCCGGCAAACAGGAAGAGGTTAAACGACGGGTCAAACACCTTGGTCAGCAATGTGGTGCACTCTAAGTATGAATTATCATCAGTATTATCCGGTTGATGTTGTCAACGGTCCCGGAACCCGCTGTACGCTGTTCGTAGCCGGCTGTGAGCACAAATGCCGGGGCTGCTATAACGCCACCACATGGCGGACAGATTCCGGTAAGCCATTTGACCAGCAGATGGAAGACCTGATTATCAGCGACCTTAACGACAAACGCATTGTGCGTCAGGGGCTGTCGCTCACCGGCGGAGATCCGCTGCACCCGCATAACCTGAATGCTATCTTGAAACTGGTCAGACGGGTACGGCAGGAAACCGAACATAAAGACATCTGGCTATGGACAGGCTACACACTGGCAGAATTATCACCGGCACAAATGCAGGTTGTAAATGAAATCAACACCCTTATCGACGGTAAATTCATACAGGAACTGAAAGATCCGGCATTAATCTGGCGCGGCAGCAGTAATCAGCAGATTCATTACCTGCATCCGGTATAATTCAACCATCTGGCACCATTGTAGTTAACAGATTAATTCTGCATAACAGCAATGGTGCTTCTTTATCTCTTGCTGTCAGAAAATTTTTCTAATAAACCAGTCAGTTATTTTACTCGCTTGTTCTCAGACTGCCCGAAATGGCCGGAATGGCATAAAATTCGCATATTACAAGTAAAATTCTGGGATAATTTACCTTTAATATTCTGGTTTAAACAATCAAAACACATTCGTCTTAGTGCTGCCAAATCACCAGAGCAGCACAAATTTACTCAATTAAACCGTAGACAACACTACCTGCATCTATTCTGAGCATATTGGTGGTCAGTTAATAGTGACATACGGTTTTATTTACCCGGATACACATGGACAATACCAATGAGCATAATTGATGTAACTGACAGACGCGCCGAAACTCAGGCAATGCTGGATAAAGCAGATCTTTTGTTTGACCGCAGAACCTGTGAAACCAGGCTGGAGCAAATGGCTGCGGACATCACTGCAGCATTAAGTGATAAATACCCGCTGGTATTACCGGTGATGGGCGGTGCAGTTGTTTTCACCGGAAAATTACTGCCATTACTGCGTTTTCCGCTGGATTTTGATTACATCCATATTTCCCGCTACGGTGATAAACTTAAAGGTGGTAATTATCAGTGGCTGCGTGCCCCGCAGAATGCGGTAGTCGGACGCCACATTCTGGTACTGGATGATATTTTGGATGAAGGGCATACACTGGCAGCCGTAAAAAAACAGATACTGGAAATGGGTGCAGCCAGCTGTTCTACAGCTGTTTTTGCCAACAAACTGATTGGCAAAGAAAAGCCCATTATGGCTGATTTTGTCGGACTGGATGTTCCCAATCGTTATGTTTTCGGGTATGGCATGGATGCTGAAGGTAAATGGCGTAATCTGGACGAAATTTATGCTCTGGCTGAGTAATCGTCAATAACAGTATCTATTGTATGCAGGCCATGGTTATCTACACCGTGGCTCCTTGCTCATTCTTAGATTTTCCGGTTTTGAAATACATATAACATAATCAAATTTAATTCCATCATTATCATTAATAAAATCACGGTTCACTCAAAGCTATAGCATTAAAACTGTATCTAAATCATTAATATATCTACTGCATTAAATGATCATTTTTGAAAGACAGCAAACTGTTTCAAATCTGCTTTGAAATATATTTTTTATAAAAAATAAAGAATTAATGCGGGATTAAGCTAATTCATGTTCAAATTTAAATAACAGCCATACAGCACTAATAAAAATGTTAATATCATAATATATCAGCATACATAGAATATATATGTAAAATATACATACAAAATAATATGTTATATTTTATTAAATAATTTTTTTAATGATTACAATAAAAAAATAAAATATTACATTAACTATTGATTATATTATTTAATTAACACATTCTTGACAAATTTAATTACTCGCCAGTATGATGTCTATACCGTATTAAATAGTACGGTCAGCTCTGGAAGGCTGTTTTATCAGACAGATAAACCATTAATATTTTTCATTATGGTTTTTTCATATTCTGTTTACCGAGTCATTGGCATACCTTTTCGATGGTAGACAATGGCAGGGAGGCTTTATGCCTGCCGGTTCTGATTAACGGTCTTCCAGCCTTGCCATTCTTCTGCCGCCAGATGCGTCTGGAAGCGCATAGCGGTTTGATTAGAATAATCAGGAAAGGCAGTGTTTATGACTATTTTTGTGGCGGAAAGCCGCCATTTGGAAGCGTATATGTTACGCCTGTTTCCGCCAGCGATGGCTCCAATTACCAATAAGCAGGTTTTACCAGAGTTTTGTCATATTAATTTGCGTGAAAACAACACCTTTGGTTCTGATATACGCTTATTTATCAGATATAAACTGAAACGCCCTAAAAAAGTAATTATTTACTCAGCCAAGCCTGACAGCAAAGTCAATTGAGTATTATAATCAGTAATGAGATAGTTAGTTTTTATAATATATTATATTTATTGCATTTAGTATATTTTTTGTATTAATAGCTACAATTATCTGATTGTAGAAAGGGGATAAAGAAATGTTGCAAAAAAAGGATTGCCTGAAAAATTTAAGATAATGTCCGTACAGACTCATTGATTCCGGTCATTATCTATCAGTTAGTTTATTTGTCTATGTTTCCTGGTTCTTTAGCTTTTTAAGGGGCGGAACCAGGCTTTTTGCATTCTGGACTATCGTTTTTACTGCTATACCGCCCTAGTATCTTTTATTGCCTCATCGCTTTATGCCCTTCATCACGTAATTGCAATATTTTCTTACCTTCTGCCTTAGCCTGTACCATTTTTCCCGCTTTAACCAGATTATTGGTTTTATCAATTTCTGCAATCAATTTATCCATCTCAGCATAGTATGCTCTCAATTTTGGATTATTCGGTGCAGCATTTTCCAGACCGGAAGGTTTTTTTGCTTTAGCGGCCACGGCAGCAGCCCGCATACTGGCCAGAGCTTTACTGGCATCTGCGACTGTTTGCGCTGAATTAAAACGCGCATAACTCATATTAATAGCACTCATATAAACGTTTACGCCATTCGCCTGAACAGTCATCACTGATAATATCAGTGATAATAACAATATCCCTGCAGAGAGAAATTTTTTGGTTGCCATCTGATTTTCCTGTTCTTCAGTTAATCCTAAACATTTTATATATAAAACAGCGCAGAGTTTGATAATACCGTATCAAGTAAATGATAAGCTTTGCACCTGAATCAGTTTGCGTAAAAAGTGATCACAGCGTTCAAGCTGCTCCAGTTCTATATATTCATCAGCCTTATGAGCCACTGTAATACTACCGGGACCACATACAACAGTATTGATACCGCTATTCTGAAACTGGCCGCCTTCAGTCGCATAGGCCACTTTGGCTTGTTGTTTATTATCCACTAGTTGAGTAATCAATGCATGCAGCTGCTGATTATTTGCGTCATTTAAAGCAGGTACCTGTACATTATGGGTTAGCTTAATTGATGCTTCCGGTACCACTGCCTGCATAGCGGGTAAAAGGGTCGTTGCAATATATTGCCGAATCGGTTCAGTCAGTTCTTCTACCGTCATATGCGGCAAATTACGATAATCAAATTCAAAGGTACAATAATCCGGCACAATATTAATAGCAGTACCGCCACGAATCAGGCCAGTTGAAACAGTAGCAAACGGCACATCAAAAGCATGATCCAAATCAGCCCGCTGTTGTAATTGCTGAGCCAGCTGGTTGATAAATACAATCAGACGGGCTGCATATTCAATTGCATTCACACCATCAGGCGTGAGCGAAGAGTGAGCATTTTTACCGTGTACTTCACAACAGAAAGTATGGATCCCTTTGTGGGCCACTACCATTTGCATGGATGTAGGTTCACCAACAATACAGGATTGCGGCTGCAAACCTCTTTTTTCCAGCTCAGCCAGCATCACCGGTGCACCGAGACAGCCGACTTCTTCATCAAAAGACAAAGCAATATGTAATGGGACTTTCAGCTTTGTCTTCTGCATGTCCGGAACCGCAGCCAGTACGCTGGCAATAAAACCTTTCATGTCACTACTGCCACGACCATATACGCGACCATCCCGTATATTTGCTGCAAACGGGTCTGATAACCATTTTTGCCCGTCTACCGGCACAACATCAGTATGACCGGAAAGTACTATCCCGCCAGAAGTACTGCCATCAGCAGCCGGGATAGTGACAAACAGATTGGCTTTATCCCCCTTTTCATTATGTGCCAGCCATGGCGACAGTTTACGGCTCTCCAGATAATCGGCTACATAATTAATCAAGGCCAGATTACTCTGACGGCTGGTGGTATCAAAAGCAATCAGCTGACATAACCAGCTAAGTGTATCCACGGCAAATCTCCGGTAAACTCTGGTTAAACCATAGCATATTTTATGCCTTTAGCGTAACCAATACATAAAACAAAATCCTCTTCGACGCTGATAATAGCTACAATAGCTATTTATGGAAAGGTATAACAGATGAAACAGCAATTTGACTTAGCCGGACATCCGCATGTTGCGTTATGTGATCTGCTTAAACTGACCGGGCTGGCAGAAAGTGGCGGCAGAGCCAAACAATTGATTGCCGAAGGTAAAGTACTGCGCAATCAGCAGCCGGAAACCCGTAAAACCGCGAAAATCATTGCCGGAGACAGTATCCGGCTGGGTGACAGTGAAATCAATGTCATTAATAGTGAGTTATGAGCGCACCGGAATTATTAACTCCGCCAGTACCACCGGAAGACTGGGAATGCTGCAATAGTGACTGTGGCGATGCCTGTGTCTGGCAAATTTATTACCGCGAAAAAGCTGCATATGAAGCGATGCAGGCACAGTTGTCCACATCATCTTCTAATAACGAAAAAAGCTCATGAGTATTGATTTACATTGTCATTCCACGGTTTCTGATGGCGCACTGACGCCAGCCGAAGTTGTTCTGCGTGCTTCTGCTAATGGTTGCACATTGCTAGCATTAACAGACCATGACCATACCGGAGGTCTGGCCACCGCGCATGCACAGGCCAAGCAGTCAGGAATCACTTTGATTAATGGGGTGGAAATCTCAGTAAGCTGGCGCGGACGCACTATACATATTGTCGGTCTGAATATATCTCCGGAAGATGAAGTATTACAAACTTTACTCGGACGTCTTCGCAGCGGCCGTTTACAGCGTCTACAGGCCATTGCCGATAAGCTGGCTAAAAAAGGAATTAGTGATGCTTATGAAGGTACACTGGCACTTACTACGAATATAGATATGGTGACACGTACGCATATTGCTGATTTTTTAGTCCAGTCCGGCCATGTAAATAAAAAAGCTGATGCATTTCGCAAATATCTTGGTGACGGTAAATCCTGTAGTGTTAAACATCACTGGGCAGAACTGGCTGAGGTTGTTGCCGCTATCCGGCATGCCGGCGGGATTGCGGTTATTGCGCATCCAATGCGCTATGAGCTGTCTGCTACTGCACGCCGCAATCTGTTCAGTGATTTTAAGGCTTGTGGTGGCGAAGCGATTGAAGTGCATAGTGGGCGTTCTAATCTGAACGATAGACTGAACTATGCCTTACTGGCACAACAATTCGATTTTTTAGCCAGCTGTGGCAGTGATTTTCATCGTGATGGTGATTTTGGTGGTGGCCTGCTCGGCTGCTGTCCTGAACTACCACCTATCTGTAAACCAGTGTGGGATCATTTAGCTGATTAACCGCATTATCTCTGATAGATTTTAAATCAAACAAGGTATTTCAAGTTTGTTTCAGTCATAAACCAATCACAAAATGTTGGATTATAATATGCCAAAATCATATAAAAATTCAGATAATAAGAATTAAACAGTAAATCAAATTTTTATTGCCTGTACAGTAATAGCCAGTATGACCGGGAAAGTAAAATATATACGGAAATCCGCTAAAAAAATAATATTAAAATGTCTATCAATTCTGCTGAAAAACCGTACAGTCTTATTACTTACCAGATATGCGTGCTTACGTCGTTTTTAATGTTAATGAATAATTGGTCTATTACAGATAAATTTATTTAATTTATATATTATTAATAGTGTTGCTTAATAGGCATTATCATTCCAATAAAATGTAAAATATATCCATATATACAATACTTTAATAGCAAATTATCCATAAAATAAAATAAGATTTAAAAAATAAATAAAGTAACATTATTAGACTTACCTTATTTTAAATTTGTGTTTTCCTATCGATTTCTTTTTTAACAAAAAATTATTAATCGCTTTTCTGAACTTATTTAAGTCAATATAAAGGAAATAAAAAATGAGCACTCAGATCTCTGATATTCAATCAGAGGCGTTAAATTTTATCCGCCCCCTGAACAGACTGGAAAGTGGTATGGCAAATTTGCATACTAATTTTTCAGGAACAACACAATTTACTTTAATTCTGGAGGTTGAAGGTAAACTGGAACCGAGCAGAGTAGAACAGGCTTTACAAATTATCCAAAAGCAATATGAGGCGCTAGCCTCCAAAATTCTTCTACAGGAAAGTCAATGGCATCTGGTTAAATCCTCTTTATCTTTTCCCATAATATTCACCGTCATTACCGTACCGGAATTACCCTCAAATGATGTTCGCTGTTTTGATGAATTGCTGGAAAGAGAGGTAAATAATCCGTTAGATATCCATCAGCAATTATGCAGATTGACCATGCTGAGTCAGGATAATTTTAATCGCCACTTACTGATACTGACACTGGCTCACGTCATTGCAGACGCCACAGCCGGTCTGAAGATTTTTTCTGAAATATTACGTCTGTCTGCACAAAATTTTTCTGATAAAACTATTGACCGAAATATATCCCTGGAAAATGCAGGTTTTAGTTCTGCAAATAAGACAGGACACAGTTATTCTGATTATCAACAAGCTGTAAAAATGTGGAGTAATCCTGCCAAAGAAATCCAAACAGCAAGCTATACGGCCATAATTGAAGCAGAAACTGTTGAAAAATTAAGCTCTATAGCGAGCAGACATAATCTGACCATGAATTCATTATTGACTGCCCTGATTCAACAGACCAATACAGATTTTTTTAAGCTGGATTCATTTCCCATATTAACTGCGATTAACTGTCATCCTATACTCAACATAGAAGACAGCTTTACCTGCTTAATTCAGCAGGCAATAACCACCATTTCCGGAGATATTTACACCAGTGCACAGCAAATTAAACAAGATATTCTGGATGCCAAAGCAACAGTTGCAGCAAATAAAATGCTGTCACCGATAACGTTACAAAATCTGCAAAAAGATTTGGTTTTTATATATACCAATAATGGCCGGATTAACAAAATAACCGTACCGCCAAACTTCAAGCTGCATAACTTTCGTACCGGAGCCAATATGAACAGCGGCACTCTGACTGCTACCTTTCATCTGGCTTTTCTTAATGGCTGCCTGATACTTTGCCTTTCTTATTACACCAAAATATTACAACGTAAAATTATCAGCCAGTTGATGGAGAGAATTGCCAGACAGCTAACAAATTTCGCCATAAAAGAGTATTGAGCATTTAAAAATCAATAAATTAAATGCTCAAAATATAGCTGCAATTGCTGCATTTGGCTCGGAAAATCCTTGTTTTAAAGATAATGAGTACGCTATCAGCATTTTATAATAAGGAAACCAAGCATTTCGGGCTGATTTTTATGCTTGCATATCAGTCAGCGCCACTATCGATAGATTAAGTTTGATAGTGGCGCTTTCCGGTTAATAATTTTATTTATACATACAAATATACTATCCATACTGGCATACAAATAAAATTTATTAAAATATCAATATAAATCAGATTCTTATACTCATAATATTTATTCTGCACAGCTTTTCTGGTCTCATATTCAGACTACCAGACTGGCAATTAAGAATCTGACAATTGATTTATTGCTGCAATCCCGTTATGTTAGCCGAATACATGTGCTTATTAATTCAGAGGATAGAGTATGAAATCTCGTGCCGCAGTTGCCTTTGCTCCGGGAGAAGCATTACAAATTGTTGAAGTAGACGTTGCTCCGCCCAAGGCTGGTGAAGTACTGGTAAAGATTACCCATACCGGTGTTTGCCATACTGATGCATTTACTTTGTCGGGCGATGATCCTGAAGGTGTATTTCCGGTTATTCTGGGGCACGAAGGTGCCGGTATTGTGGTAGAAGTTGGTGAAGGCGTCACTTCTGTCAAACCCGGTGATCATGTTATTCCCTTGTATACCGCCGAATGCGGAAAGTGTTTGTTTTGCTGTTCGGGTAAAACCAACCTGTGTACCGCAGTAAGAGCAACACAGGGTAAGGGGCTGATGCCTGACGGTACAACACGTTTTTCCTATCAGGGAAAACCAATTTACCATTATATGGGTTGTTCAACTTTCAGCGAATATACTGTCGTGGCAGAGGTCTCTCTGGCTAAAATCAATCCTGAAGCCAGACATGATCAGGTTTGTCTGCTAGGCTGCGGAGTCACTACCGGTATTGGTGCAGTACACAATACTGCTAAAGTACAGGCAGGTGATACTGTTGCCGTATTCGGGCTGGGTGGTATCGGGCTGGCTGTAGTACAGGGGGCACGACAGGCCGGAGCCGGACGAATTATTGCTGTTGATACCAATCCGGCTAAATTTGCCCTTGCCAGACATTTTGGTGCCACAGAATGTATTAATCCGAACGATTATCAGGAACCTATACAACAGGTAATTATTGGTCTGACTGAATGGGGCGTAGATCATAGTTTTGAGTGTATCGGTAATGTAGAAGTGATGCGTGCTGCTTTGGAATGCGCTCATCGGGGCTGGGGACAAAGCATTATTATCGGTGTCGCCGGTGCCGGTCAGGAAATAGCCACACGCCCTTTTCAGCTGGTTACCGGACGGGTATGGAAAGGATCTGCTTTCGGTGGGGTTAAAGGACGCTCACAACTGCCGCAGATGGTGGAAGAAGCCATGCAGGGTAAAATCGAGTTGACACCATTTATTACTCATACATTGCCGCTGACTGATATTAACCAGGCATTCGAGCTGATGCATACCGGCGAATCAATTCGTACAGTCATTTATTATTAATGATATGCGTATGTGCATACACATTATTAATGTAATTACCTGTATTTCATCATGTTATAAACTCAATACGGATCCTTTAAAATGGCTGAAATTACTCTGCTGACCACCCATAAACTGTTTAACGGCGAACAACGACGTTACCGGCATTACAGTCACTCCAATCAATGTGACATGACATTTTCTGTCTATCTTCCGTCACGTGCCTTACAAGGCTACCGGCTGCCTGTACTGTATTGTCTGAGCGGGCTCACCTGTACTGATGAAAATTTTTCGATGAAAAGTGGTGCACAGCGTTTTGCTGCTGAATGGGGTATTGTTCTGGTTATGCCGGATACCAGTCCGCGCGGTACTGATGTAGCTGATGCAGATGTTCACTATCTGGGACAGGGAGCCGGTTTTTATCTTAATGCTACCCGGCAGCCATGGGCTCAGCATTACCAGATGTATGATTATGTGGTCACAGAACTGCCCGAACTTATCGAAAAACATTTTTCGGTCAACGAACAGCGCAGTTTATGCGGCCACAGTATGGGTGGTCATGGTGCGCTGATGATTGCCCTGAAAAACCCTCAGCGCTACGTTGCTGTATCGGCATTTGCTCCTATCGCCCATCCGGTAGCCGGATCATGGAGTCAGGCAGCATTCTCAACCTATCTGGGAACCAATCAGCAAGACTGGGCTGCATATGACAGTACCGAACTGATCAGCCGGTATCCGTTTTCATTACCAGTTCTTATCGATCAGGGAAGCATGGATGAATACTATCCTGAGCAATTAAATCCACAGGATTTCGTTCAGGCAGCCAAAGCCAAAGGCATTAACATTCGGTATCATCTGCGTGAAAACTATGATCATAGCTATTATTTTGTCAGTACATTTATAGAAAGCCATATCAGCTTTCATGCCGAAGCATTCGGACTATAAATCACCAGACCGGTAAATTAACAGCTAAGCTTCAATCACGGATTCGCGCGCAAACGTTTTTTCGCAGTAATGACAGCATAAACGGGTTTCGCCATGGCTCACCCGAACAGAAAAATGGCTCTTTACCGGTTCTCCATGGCTGGCACAATTGCTGTTCGGACAACGAAACACTTCACTGATACTTTCCGGCAAAGTCAGTGTACGTTTGCGCACTACCCGAAAATTTTCAATATCATTAACTGTAGCCTGCGGCGCGAACAAAGCCAAACGGTTAGCCGCAGCATCATCAAGATACTGACCGGAAATTTTAATAATATCCTTGCTGCCGGTGGATTTACTGCTCAGATTAAACCCTACCGTAACAGCATCACCGGAATGCAGCAATTTAAACTGGCGCAAAATAGTCAGCCCCTGCCCTACCGGGATGTGATCAATCACAGTACCATCTTTTATTGCCTCAACACTCAGTCTGGTCTGATTCATCATTGTTTATCCTTTTGCTACAACTATATCAATATGTTCATTCAGAATCGCCGCCAGAATAGCCTGCCGCGCATACATACCATTATTGGCCTGCTGAAAATAATAAGCATGAATACTGTCATCGACATCTGCATGGATTTCATCCACACGCGGTAAAGGATGCAAAATACGCATATTCGGTTTAGCCTGCCCGAGCATAGCCGCACACAAATTAAAATGACCACTGATTCTGGCAAACTCCTGTTCATCGAACCGCTCACGCTGAATACGCGTCATATACAGAATATCTGCCCAGGCCAATGCTTCTTCGAGACTGCCAGAAGTCCGGTAATGTACGCCATTATCATCCAGCTGCTCACAGATATAAGCAGGCATTGCCAGAGTTGGCGGAGACACAAAAATAAATTCACACCCCCAGCGACTGAGAGCCTGCGCCAGTGAATGTACAGTACGGCCGTATTTCAAATCACCAACTAAAGCAATTTTAAGATTCTGTAAATGCCCCTGCGTTTCATAAATGGTGACTAAATCCAGCAATGTCTGCGACGGGTGCTGATTCGTACCGTCTCCTGCATTGATAACAGGCACCCGGGCAAACTCACTGACTACCCGGGCTGCACCATCTTTCGGATGACGCATTACAATTGCATCTGCATAATTACTGATAATTCTGGCGGTATCAGCAAGCGTTTCTCCCTTCTTGGCACTGGTATTGGCACCATCAGCAAAACCAATAACTTTACCGCCCAGCCGCTGGATAGCAGTTTCAAATGACAAACGGGTTCGTGTAGACGGTTCAAAAAAACACGAACCAATTAAACGTCCGTCTAATAAATCAGCCTGAGGCTGCTGTTTTAACTGTAAAGCGAGCGCCAGCAAAAATTCCAACTGCGCAGTAGATAAATCATTAATAGAAATGAAATGTTGCCGATACAGCGGATTAGCCATAATTTAACCTTCAGCATTTATCAATAGGCACAAAAAAACCCGTCTTCAAACGGGTAAAATCTTACGGAAATTAGCTGTACTGATGTAATACCTGTTCCAGACAATCTTGAACATCTGCTGCCAGTATCTGCATCACGCTATTATTCCCGTAATAATAAATTAATATAAATTATCGCATAAACAGCGCAATGATAAAAGCTGACCAAATTGAGTTACAATCAGCATTTCATTGCCTTTTTTATTTCTGCTTACATTGATTTACCATCAACTGGCACTGAATGTGCCCCTGTATTCACTGCTTACCTATGCCCATACCACAGCCCTGCCCGCCGGTACACGGGTAGCAGTACGCTTCCGCAAACGTCTGGTGGCCGCCATAGTATGGGAAAGTAATGTAGAACCGGAAATTGATATCAGCAAAATACGACCAATAGAATCAGTGCTTTCTGATGAATGGCAATTGCCTGAAGACTGGCGCACATTACTCAGTTTTACTGCCCGCTATTATCACTACCCTCTCGGGCAGGCAGTAATGGCGGCGCTGCCGAAAGGACTGCGTCAGCCTGAAGTCGTGCAACTACCCCTACCGGAAGTGATTTACACGTTAAATGCTCTGGGGCGTGAACAGCCTCCTCCACCGGCACGCTTTCACAAACAAAATGCATTATGGCAACATCTGCAAGCAACATCTGCTACATTACAACAACTTAAGACCATACATTCACAGGCTGCACATTATCTTAATCAGTGGCAGCTACAAGGCTGGATACAGACTACTTCAGTTCCGACCTGCGGCAGCATTCCGGAAAGCCGGCATCAGCTTAATCAGCAACAACTGCTTGCCAGTACAACAGTACAGAATAAATTCGGCCAGTTTGCTCCGTTTCTGTTATATGGCATTACAGGCAGCGGCAAAACAGAAGTTTATTTCGACATCATGGCCAAAATATTGCAGCAGGGCAAACAGGTTTTATTTCTGCTGCCCGAAATCAATCTGACCCCGCAATTGTTGCAGCGTGTGCGCCAGCGATTTCCACATACTATTACTGCTCTGCTGCACAGTCAGACTGCTGCCGGACAACGGACAACTAATTATCTTCAGGCGGCACTCGGACAGGCGGCTTTGATCATTGGCACCCGACTGGCTGTTTTTACTCCCATGCATAATCTGGGATTAATTGTAGTCGATGAAGAACATGATTACTCATTCAAGCAGGAAAGCGAACTGCGTTATCAGGCGCGGGATCTGGCTATGTGGCGTGCGCAGCAGGCAGGATGTCCTATTGTACTGGGCAGTGCCACTCCATCTCTGGAAAGCTGGTATAAAGCCCAGCAAAAAGATTATCAACTACTGCAATTAAGCGAACGCGCCCATATCAGTGCTCAATTACCGCAAATTCATCTGGTAGATATTCGCCGGTTACCACTGGATAATGGTTTGAGCGATATTATCAAACAAAAATTACAGACCAATTTTGCCAATGGTGGCTTAAGTATGGTCTATCTGAACCGTCGCGGCTTTGCTCCGGCTTTATTCTGCGCCGCCTGCGGGCATACTTTCGGCTGCCCTAACTGCTCGGCCAAGATGGTTTTACATCAGCATGCCGGTCAGCTGCGCTGTCATCACTGTGATTTTCACCAGCGTATTCCACATTGTTGCCCGGAATGCGGTAATCAGGATTTAACAGCTGTCGGGCAAGGAACACAACGCATAGAAGAAAACCTGCAATATCTGTTACCCAAGGCACGCATTCTGCGGGTAGACCGCGACAGTACCGCACACCGGCAGGATTGGTATGACATTTACAGTAAAATCATTAACCGGCAGGTAGATATTCTGATCGGCACCCAGATGCTGGCCAAAGGCCATGATTTTCCGCAATTGAATCTGGTTGTTGTTTTAAATGCAGATAACAGTCTTTACAGTGCGGACTTTCGCGCACCAGAACGCTTGTTTGCCGAATTGATGCAAGTAAGCGGCCGTGCTGGCAGAGCAGAATGCAGCGGCGAAGTCTGGGTACAAACCAGACAACCCGAACACAAAGTTTATCAGGCGCTGGCTACACAAAATTATATTACTTTTGCAACAGCAGAACTGACGGAAAGACAGGAACTGGGCATGCCACCTTTCAGCTATATGGCAGCTATTCGTGCTGACGCCAGAACCATGCGTGAAGCACAGGAACTCCTACGACAGGCATTACAGGGTATCGGACAGCAACAGTCTTTACCGTCCAGTGTCAGTATTTTCGGACCAGTACCAATGTTAATGGCACGGCTGGCCGGCTATGAACGGGCACAGGTCTTTCTGGAAAGCCATAACCGGCGCGAATTACATCACAGCATTACAATATGGCAAAGCTGGCTACTGCATCTGGAAAAAACCAGCCCGCACACACGCTGGCTGATTGATGTAGATCCGCTGGAAATGTAATTATGATGCCATTTGAATTATAAGCATACATTCATTTTTATTCCTATCAGTAACAAAAAACTGGTCATCAGCCAGATTGGCAGATGACCAGTAATCAGATTTAATTAATAACTTATTCGCGCCCACGCAGACTATGCCAAACACGTGAAAGTAATGATTTTTGTTTTTTCTGGCGAGTAACTTCATTGCCATCATAACCTACTTGAGATTCCTTAGGGAAAGCACCAAAAGGTTCCACAGCATAATTTTCCAGCTTATAGCCGGCATCCAGAGCTTCCTGATAGTACTGGTCAAACAGCTCAACCAGATCTTTACGCGGATGAGGCAGAATATCACTATCAAACCAATGTTTCTGACCAGCTGCAGACAAACGCGGGATTGAATACTTATGACTAAATTGGGTACCCATATCCGAATAATGCAAAATTTTCATCTGCTCGATCGGCATACCTTCACCATCGACACAATTCCATGCAGCTGTATAAGCCTGTACCCATTCAGGATGCTCTTTAAACTTAGCCATCATTTTCTTATGCGAATCAGGGTCAGCACGCAGCGTAGCCTGTTCCGGCAATTTAGCTTTAGCTTTCGCACAATCCCAGACACAAGTACACAAGCGGGTAAAGCGTTTGCCCTTGGCATGATCATGCACTTCCTTGGCAGCAACAATTGCTTCACCTTCAATAGGATGCTCCCAAAGTTCGGCTAAATCAGCCAGAATAATCATATCTGCATCCATATAAATAGCCCGGCCTTCATAATTGCAGGCAGCAGGAATACCCCAGCGGAAACCTGAAAACGGTGTTGCCCATTTTTCAGTATGCCAGCCGGCACCAGACTGCGGATCAGAGTACCAGGGGCTTTCCGGGTCATGACTTAACTGCATCCAGATAATTTCCACTGGCCGCGATGTATGTTTATGGATGCTGTAATCCACCACCATCATCTGTTCCAGATCACAGTTATTCGGGTCACAACCCACAAAGACCTTAATTACATCGTTGCTCATGCATATACTCCCGATTTGCTTACGTTATAAAGATAATTGTAATCTTACCGCAAAAATACCAGTAAAAATGATAATATTAATCAAGTAATATTTGATATGAAACAAATAATTCCAATTAAATTTATAAATATCAGACCGGTAGATACCTATTATCAGGTATTAATTCGTTTTAATATGGGCAAGTTAACAGATTAGCCGACAATATCTGCCACACTCTTAAAAATATAATAAGACTCAAGTAATTTATCCATATCATAAATATAACTCACAGCCATTACTTCATCCGGCTGTAAGCGCAGGCGATATTCCTCCAGCTGCTGACGAATAGTATCAGGAGCACCCAGTAATGTGCAGGCAGTAAAGTTACGCACATAAGTTTCCTCCTCAGCAGTCCATAAACCGTGCATATGTGGTACAGGTGGCTGTAACGGCGCCCGACTATTGCGAACCAGTCCCAATACCGATTGAAACTGCGTAGTTTGCAGGAAACGAGCCTCTTCATCCGTTGCCGCAGCAACAACATTTAAACACAGCATAAAAAAAGGCTTACTCAGCTGAGCAGAAGGCTGAAAACGTTCCCGGTAAATCGCTGCGGCCTCTTCCAGAAAACGCGGTGCAAAATGTGCAGCAAAAACGTATGGCAACCCCATTTTGGCTGCCAGATAAGCACTATCCGTACTGGAGCCAAGTATATAGAGCGGAATATGTGTACCAATACCCGGATAGGCCTTTACTATTCCCTGACAATTCTCATCACCCAGATAACGCTGCAACTGCACCACATCATCAGCAAACTGTAATGAAACATCATTTAACTGCCGACGCAAAGCTGCAGCTGTTACCCTGTCAGTACCGGGTGCACGCCCCAGTCCCAAATCAAGCCGGTGCGGATAAATGGTTGCTAAAGTGCCATACTGTTCTGCAACCATTAACGGACTGTGATTAGGCAGCATTACTCCGCCGCTGCCTACCCTTATCTTATGAGTATGTGCCAGTGTATGACCAATTAATACCTGAGTGGCAGAGCTGATAACCATCGGCATATTATGATGTTCTGCGATCCAGTAACGCACAAAACCTGACTGTTCAGCAGCCTGTGCCAGACGCAACATATCCTGTATAGCCGCCGCCGCAGTACCTTTATCCCGACGTGGTACCAGATTCAGTATAGAAACAGGAATAGCCATAAATTCCTCACATTGAAGAAAAACAGATATAAATTAAATTCGTCCTATGCGCAGAAAACGAATACTCTGCCCGCGTATAAAAAACCGCTGCATAAATTATACAGCGGCCTATACACAATCATGATACAGGCTTATTCCGGCAGTAACTCAATTTTACTCGGATCTCTTCCCTGCTGTTTGAGTGACACCACAGAGGTAAACAGCATATCGCTAGAAGAATTCAAAACTGTTTCAGCTGAGTCCTGAATTTCACTGATAACGAACCCGATTGCTACCACCTGAGCGGATATAGCCGGATCAATACCAAACATACTGCATGCTACCGGAATCAGTAGCAGCGAACCACCGGGCACACCGGAAGCACCAAGAGCACATACCGTTGCCAGAATACTTAGCAACAATGTCTGAATAAAGCTCACATCCAGACCTAAAGTATGCACAGTAGCCATCGTCATCGTCGTAATCGTGATAGCCGCTCCATTCATACTCATTGTCACACCCAGAGGAATAGACAGCGAATAAATTTCTTCCGGCAATTGCATACGCTGAGCCAGACGGATATTTACCGGAATATTCGCTGCTGAACTACGGGTAAAAAACGCTGTAATTCCACTATAACGCAAACAGGTAAACACCAGCGGATATGGATTTTTACGAAAATTCAAAAATACAATCAGCGGATTAATTACCAGTGCCACAAACACCATCAGACCCAGTAATACACCAATCAGCTCAAGATAATTCTTCAGCTTAGCCAAACCATCACTCGTAAAGTGAGAAGCAACCAAACCAAGTACACCATAAGGAGCAATAGCCACAACAAGGCGAACCACCCAGATAGTGGCATCTGACCAGTTTTTAATCACCGATTTCGTTGCCTCACTACTCTGGCGTAATGCAATACCCAATGCTGTTGACCATGCCAGAATACTCAGAAAATTACCGGTTGCCAGTGCATCAACCGGATTATCCACAAACTTGAGCACAATATTCATAAGAATTTCTGCCACACCTTCCGGCGGTTTTTCAGATATCGGCGGTACATCCATCACCAAATGAAGCGGATATAAAAAACTTACCGTAGAAGCCAGCACTGCAGAAATCAGAACAGTAACAGCATATAACCAGGCTACTGACTTAATACTGGAAACATTATCAAATTTATTATTAACAATAGAAGATATAACTAACACAAAAACCAGTATCGGAGCAGCTGCACGTAAAGCCTGAATAAATACCTTACCCAGAAATTCCAGTTTCACCCCGTACTGCGGTAAAAACGCCGCAATAAACGCGCCGATAATCATACATATCAGCATGCGTACAATCAGATTACTCTTAAATAATACCCATAAAAGCTTCTTCATTCACAATCCTTGGTTATCGCCGGATTCAAACACATTTAAAAACAGATACAAAATATCATCAGAACTGACAATAAATCCGTGAGCAGCAAATTATCTCTCATCAGAAAATCTGTTTTAATCCGTCTTTTCAACACCATTAAACCTTAACAGAAAACCATTTCAGTTTACCTAGCAGATAATAAGTTTAGCATTAAAACGAACACAAACAGCGAATAATCAATAAAACCGCGAAAAACAGTTAAAATCAATCAGCAATTTATTATTCTTATTCAATGGAATCAAACTATACAAAAATCTAAAATGCTATACTCCCACACCAGTAACCGCCCAGACAAAATATGCCATGGACACAGCTTCACAAAACTACATACTATGCATGAAATGGGGGCAAAAATATGATGCTGAATACATCAACCGCCTCTATAACATGGTGCAACGCCACTTAACGCTACCATTTACCATGATTTGCCTGACAGATGATGCTAAAGGCATCAATCCGGCTGTTCAGTGTTATCCGCTGATACCTCTGGATCTGCCTCAGGGTCTGCCTGAACGTGGCTGGAACAAACTGACAACATTCAGTGCAGATTTATACGGTTTACACGGTACAGCTTTATTTCTTGACATAGACATAGTCATAATCGATAACATAGACTGCTTCTTCACACATCCTTCCAGCCGTCAGGACGAAGTATGGATTATTCGTGACTGGAAAAAACCGTGGCGAAAAGTCGGCAATAGCTCAGTATACCGATTTCAGATTGGTGCATTACCAGATTTAATGAACTATTTTCGCGAGCATTTCCAGGCTATCCGTCAGCAATTTCGTCACGAACAGGCATTTTTATCATGGTATGTGCGCGAAAATCATAAACTAAGCTACTGGCCTGAAAACTGGTGTCTGAGCTATAAATATGACGTATTAAAAAAAATGCCTTATGCGCTATGGCAGCCACCGGAAAAGCCGGATTACGGCAAAATTATTATCTTTCACGGCGAAGTTAATCCTCCGGATGCCATCCGAGGAGGCGGAGGAAAATGGTACCGTAAAGTTTTACCGGCTCCATGGTTAAAAAATTATTGGCAATAAAATTACTATTATGAAAATCGTACAAGCACACAGTAAATTCTTCATCATTGGCAATGCTGACGAACACAATTCTATTGCCGGATTAATTCATGAAGACGATATCGTAGTCCGCTTTAACACCCCCAATCCAAACTGTACACTTATGGCCGACTGGGTATTTATTGCCAATGGCTACACACAAATCAGACATCTGAATATTGACCATCAGTTTTTTAAACCTGACACACAAATATTTTTTCGATATACCACAAAAGATATCTGTCTGGGACGATATCAGAATATTCCTTTACATAAACGGATAAAATATATTTGGCGTTTTCCTAAATGGATTAAACACTCTCATCTGGATCAATATCAAATAAACACGATACCTACAGATACTTATCAGCACTGTGCCAATACACTGGGTTTTCGCCAACCAAGCACAGGTTTACTGGCTATTGATTACATTTGTCAGCATTATCCGGAAAAACAAATTTATATACATAATTTCACCAGTGAAGGCTGGACGGGGCATAACTGGGATGATGAAAAAAAACTAATTTATAAGTGGATTACCGAAGGTAAAATAACTGCAATCTGAACAGAAAATATTTACCTGCATGAGAATCGGGCTAAACCTGATTTTAATATCAGTTTAGCCGCCTTGTCCCACATACCAGTACGTACTAATAACGAAACAGTTGCGCAAGTCGATAACTGTTTTTGTGCATATAGCTCTTTAGCCAAAAGCAAAATATCGGCTTTTTCCATTTCCGGAAGATTCATTTTTCTGAGTTTACGACACAACCTGAAATAATAAAGATGAGCTTTATATAATAAATAAGCACAGCACTTTTTATCATCAACCACTTTATCAGCATATTCAGCCTGTGTCAGATAAGCCCTGATACCATATACCTGTTTCAGACTCATTTTCTGCACAATCGAATCCGGCCAGATACGATAATGTACTAAAGTTTGCGGATAATAAAAGTAAGTCTGACATTGATTCAGAATAATCGGAGTATTCGCAATATCTTCATAGGCAGGTATAGTGAAATCACACGAATCTGTTACCAAAGTACGCCGGAAAACTTTATTCCAGAAATAATGTTTACCATCCATAATTGCAAGGCGGTATAACTCACCGTTATTCTGATGCAGCAAAGTATTTGCGGGAGTAACTGATAAATGTTCATGGTATTTAACTTTACCGCTACCATCAAAAAAAACATCATAATCGAACAGTACTACATCCGGATGATACTCACTCAGAATATTCCTTATCTGCCGTACCGCTTGCGGTTCAATCAAATCATCTGAATCAATAAACCAGACATATTCAGCATGACTGGCCTGTAACAGACACTGGCGAACCTGAGTAATACCCAGATTTTTCTTTCCGCACAGTATACGAATATTCACATGCGGATAACTCTGCTGATATTTGCGAATCACACTAAGTGAATTATCCGGTGAACAATCATCATAAAATATAACTTCAGTTAAAGCCTTCAAATCCGAAAATAAAGCATCCAGCAATCCGGAAAGATATGATTCAACATTAAATACAGGAATCAGAATACTTAAATCTACTTTATCTGTACCTGCATAATTATCTTTTACCCCATTCACACAACTATTCCTCAAAATCACTTTTTATTATTGGCACCAGCGTACGTTGCGCACACCGCAGCACAGACAATTGTCTCCATCCCATACGAATTTGTGCTGCCAGCCGACGATATTTAAAGCAAACGTTACTATAAATATTGTTTGCATGAGGTTTCAGATTATTCTCAGGAGTGATAGTAGAAATAAAAGATTCTGTATGCTCCAGACCATAATTAATACACTGATCCAGTTGAATTGCAGCGGCCGGATACACTTGTCTGGCATTCAAATCATATGAACGACACAAAAATGCATCAGCAAGCGCCGGTGCCGAATATTCAGCTCTGTTTAACAGCTTCCGTGCCCCGGAAGGGAATAAAACATAGGCAGCGGCACCCGTCCGATCCTGATATAACCGGCGTAATTCATAACCATCAATTAAATTAAAAGCTTTTTTACTTATCCATTTACGTCGATGGCGCGTTTCCAGATTTACATAATCAACTTCATTTGCCAGAGGAATTAACGCAGCAAGTATATCTGCTGTTTTACGCGATAATAGAGCATCATCTTCAAGAATCAACCAGGGTTTATCGGTATTAAGTACATATCGCCATGCAGCTTTATGGCTTAAAAAACAGGCCACCTCAGCCGGGCGCAATTTACGCTCCCAGCCATTTGCTAATTGTTCATATTGTTCACCTAGAATATCCGAACTATTAACAGCAGACAGGCGCTGCATAGGTATTTGAAAATGAATCAGTTGTTTGCGCTGAAATTCCAATCGCTCAAATGAATGATCCAGATTAATTACTAGAGCAGAAATCATCTGTTTGTATCACCACAAATATTATAATTAATCATCAGATTTTTGCTGAAATAGAACATCCTCAATTTCTCGTATCCGATCCATGCGGCGCTGTACTTTACTTTTCCGTATTGAAAACAGCTTTCCGCTGGTTCTCAGATTTTCATGAACCACACGGGCCGCCTGTAACTGTTCGATATAAACCTGTTGTTTAGGTGCACGCAGATTGTCAGCACGATCAAATATCCAGCAAAAGCCAACAGGCAAATGAAAAACTTTATAACGAGGATTGTCAGATGCCTGATCAGCAGCAATGACAGATTGTAAAACCTCCTGATCCCAGATTTCCGGATGTGCTATACACTGCCGGTTCCATTCGGCTAGCAAGTGTCTTGCAGCCTCAGTATCCTGGAAAAAAAGAGTTGCAGATACTAAATGACCATCTCCTAAATCATAATACACGGCAATATCACAATCCAGACTGGCAAGATATTTTAACGGAGAAACATGAAAAACCGCATCAACATCCACATACAGCATCGGTCCGCTGACTATATCACGTTCACGAAGCAAATAAGCTGCTTTAAACGACGTATTGGCTTCCCACCCGCCCTGACTGGAAATAGTAGTTGTCTTAACCCTGATACCCAAACGTTCAGCAGAAGCACACATACGTCTGGCTTCATGCGAATAAAATTCATCATCTGTATGATAGGCTACAACTGTTACCGCATCCTCTGCTGATGCTTTCATCTCATCAGTAACAACCCGTGCCAGCGGAACCACAACTTTACGATTCTTGGCTCGCCATGCATATTCTCTGCCCAGTTTAACCATTAGTATTATTCTCAGTGATTAACATACATTTATTATAAACGTGTCCATCCATACATTTTCACAACATCAAAATGACGCCGCCAATGCCGCCCCTTAAGAAAAAATCTTTTAATTTTTTGTCCCAAAGTAAGTTTAAAACGCACACGATGAGGAATATCTGAATCCAGATTCTGAAATGCCAGCGGCTCAACCAAAAAAGCCTCTTTTAACCAGCCACCACTATAATGCCAGACCTTATCAATAGGATAAAAGAGATTTTTACTTGCCTGCAGCATATTTTTAGCTCCCTGCAAAGATACAATATAACAACATGCCAACGACGGAGCGATATCACACTCACAGGCAATCATATGATTACAGAGCATATGTAAACGAAAAATTTTCCACCGGACAATAGCTTTACTTTCCATAAAGCGCCATAATCTGCGCCTTACCAATTGCCAGAATCGCGGCCGGACAAACTGTTTCTTCGCAATACAAGAATTAACTGCCGCAACATCAATATCGTAAAAAGGTCTTTTTAAAGTCAGATTTAAAAAATCAAAAGACTGAAAATTTTTTTCATTTGCCAGCAAAGAAACCAGTTCGGGTTTAAGCTGAACATCATCTTCCAAAATCAGAGCATAGGGTATATTTTCATCTACCATTCTCTGCCATACCGTCTGATGGGATAAGGCACAACCAATTTCTCCATTAACGGCCTTACGTTTACATTCCAGTGCAAATCTTTTCTGGTTAAAAAAGGCTTTTTGCTCATCAGTTAAACAATTGCCATCAACTGCATTTACCCTTTCAAAAGCAATATTCAGATTTTCTAGTTGTTGTTTAACAAACATTAATCTATCCGGACGGCGTTCAAGATTAATTAAAAAAGTTTTGAGCATTGATTCGCCCTGCACATACTTTAGTCATAAATTATCTATAAATTATAGCTAAAATATGTCTGCCATTCATAGATAAATCCAGTATCCTGATACACTCACCGGTATAAACTGCTAAAATAGCTACCTGATCTGATAATAGTTACACTATTTCAACTTTACAGCTATCGAGAATACCAGATTTCATAAAATTAAGTTAACAATGTCGCAACCAACTATTATTCTGGCAATGTCAAGCTATAGTGACTTCGCTGCTGCCATTCAAAAGCATTTAGAATACCATAATTTTAAAGTTATCTTTATAAACAGCACTTCAGAGGAATTGAAGAAGCAAGTTGATTCCAGTTTTTATTATCCTAACCTGAAATCGCACCTGATTCATACGGCCCGAAAAATTTTTCTTTCAGATTGTTCATACAAAGCATATCTGAAAGAACAAATGTACAATCAGAAATTACTGGCAAATATTAAAAAGCTATTAGGCAATAGTCATTACGACTATACTTTGGTTATACGCCCAGACTTATTTCCTATAGAGGCCTTACAACTGCTAAAAATTCATACAAAAAACGATTTTGTTGCTTATCAGTGGAATGGAATCAGACGATTTCCTAAAACAAAGCCGACAATAAACTTATTTGATCGTTTTTATGTATTCGATTCTGAAGATCTGCATAATGAGGAATACCAGCAGTACCGGCTAAATGGAATCAGTAATTTCTATTTTGATATGTATCAGCCACAACCTGTATTACATACCGGAACCATTGCCTATTTCGTCGGACTACATGTAGATAGTCGCATTGCCGCTATAGAAGCCTGTGCAAATGCATTAATTAAAAACGGGATAAATCTAGATTTTAATATAAAATTTCGCCCGTCTGAAGCTAGCAAAGCAGAACTATATTCTTGCAGGGAAATTCATTTTATTCCTGAAAATATTACCTTCGATGACAATTTAAAGCATATCAACAATGCAGATATACTCATTGATATCGTTAATCCGGTTCATCATGGTTTATCATTTCGTACATTTGAAGCTTTATATTACCAAAAGAAATTAATTACCAATAACCCACAAATCAAAAATCTTGATTTTTATCATCCGGATAACATTTTTATATGGGAGAATGCAGATGATTTGCAGAAAATTAAGAGCTTTCTGGTCAGACCATTTGTCAACATCAATCCGGATATTATAAAAAAATACAGTTTTGCAAACTGGATAAACAATATTTTAAACAGACAGCCATTCCAGAAAATATCCGTTATATAATTGAAATATTTTCAAAAAACTACTGTGGGGTTAAATTTGTATTTAAAAATACCGACTACAGCACATTCAATTACACCGCATCTGCATCAGTAAAAGATAAACCAACGCAAATTACTCTGCAAAATTGAATATTAAGAGAATTATCGAACAACAAGTTTTATATCATACTGAATATGAGTAAATCTTTTTGCTTTAGATATTAATCGAATTGAATGAAATTAATGCATTTAAATTTAATACCGGATACCATTATTTCTACAATCATGGTATCCGGTTAGCAATCTATTTATAGATTTATTATGAATAAAGTACTGAAAATCTAATATTTCTGCTACTTTTCAACATATAAACCAATAAATAAAAACAATATAGGCAAATTTTAAACACTCTTAAAACTGTTAATTTAATGATTTATCTTCAGCTGAATTGCGGTTTTCACCAAACTGCATCCGATGTAAGAATGCATAGCGTCCATTTTTTGCCAGTAACTCTGCATGCTTACCCTGCTCAACAATTTTCCCCTGATGCATCACCACAATATTATCTGCATTTTCAATAGTCGACAGGCGATGCGCGATCACAATTGTGGTCCGGTTTTTCATTAGTGTCTCCAGTGCAGATTGCACTAATCGTTCAGATTCAGTATCCAAAGCACTAGTTGCCTCATCAAGAATTAAAATAGGCGCATCTTTTAGCAATGCCCGTGCAATTGCCAAACGCTGTCGCTGACCTCCGGACAGCCTCATCCCCTGATCACCCACTTCAGTTTTTAAGCCTTCAGGCATATTACTGATAAATGACCAGGCATTAGCAGCTTTCGCAGCCTGAATAATATCTGCCTCTGTAGCATGCGGAGAACCATAAGCAATATTATTCGCAATAGTATCATTAAATAAAACAACATCCTGACTAACTAATGCCATTTTGGAACGAAGATTTTTCAATTCAAAATCATCAACATTTATACCACCTATACTTACATATCCGCTGGTCGTATCGTAAAATCGCGGAATAAGATTTACAGTAGAAGTTTTACCGCATCCGGACTCCCCTACTAACGCAACCACACTACCCTGTTTAATTGTCAGGTTTAGATGATCTATCGCATTTTTATCCGCATGCAGATAACGCAATGTTACATTCTGAAAAACAATATCTCCAATAGGAGCAGTCAGCTGTTTTTTCCCCTGATTTTTCTCTTCCGGTTCATCCAGAAAGTGAAATACACTATCTGCCGCTATCAGTCCGGCCTGCAAAACACTGGACATATTGGTAATCCGTTTTAACGGATCAAACATCATCAGCATAGCTGACAGAAAAGACATAAAGTCACCTGCAGTAAAGCCCGCATGACTGGCTCTTTTAGCAGCAACATATAAAATAATTGATAACGATGTGGCAATTAACAGCTGTGTTACTGCACTGCCAATAGACGTATACGACTGACGTCTGACAGCAAGACTACGCAGAGCCTTATTGGTTTTTTCCAGACGACTCTGTTCATACTGTTCACCACCATAAATGCGTACAACCCTTGTACCATCAATTGATTCAGACAAAATTTGCATGACCTGGCCAAGATCATTCTGACTTTTAGTAACTAATCGGCGAATACGCTTATTAATAACCCTCACACACCAGGCAATTAATGGAATGGTAACAAAAGTGATCAGTGTTAATTGCCAGTCAAGATAAAACAACCAAATCAGAAGTCCCAAAACAGTCACACCATCTTTGGCAAAGACAGTGATCACATCAAAACCGGCAGCCGTTATTCCTTTAGCGTCATTGGTAATGCGCGACATCATGCGCCCGCGGCTGTTTTCCTGATAATAACTCACAGGTAACATCATCATTTTTGCAAACAGATCACGCTGAATTACCTGGACCATCTGATTAGAAATATAAGCACTGGTATATTCATTTATATAGTTGGCAACCCCACGAAAAATGAACAAACCGATGATTTCAAATGGTACCCATTTCATAGCTTCGATATTTTTGTCAACGAAACCATTATCAATGATCGGCTTTAACAAATAAGCAAAAAGGGGACCTGTCACACCTACGACAACCATTGCCAATACAGAAATAAAAAAATACTTTACCAGCCCGCGCATATACGGAAATAATCTCTTATAAAGATTATGCGGTGAAAAAGCATCAGCCTTTTTACTTTTTTTCATTCGCTTCCCAGAACAATCAAATACAAAACAAAACACAGTGTCGATGAAATTACCTGTCGGTATCTCATCATAAACGGCATAAATCCATTAAATTCAGCAAACTGCCAATCTAAACCTATACCAATTATCAACTTCTAAAATCACATACAACTTGTATTCTATCAAATCGAAAACAATCTGAATAAAATACCTGATAAAAATTCTCTCCAGTACAAAAATCCACTACCAAATCAATGAAATTTAAATCAGTTGAGACAAACTAAGCACTGATCTTACCGAATTTAATTTACATATTGCTAACAAATACAGTTTATTTAAAACAATTTGTTGATAAATATTGTATATATTTTTACTCTAAAAGAATAATCAAAACACATATGATATTTAAATTTGAATTAAAATATAAACTTATTCTGTATATTGATTGGATAAATCCAATTCTTTACATTCAGCAGTTTTAATTGTTATCAACATCTAAATCAGTTTTTATTCATGACTCGTAAAACCATCATATTAGCTATGCCACCAAGCAATGGTATAGTTGAATTAATTGAAAAAAACCTTCAATTTCACGGATATCAAGTTTTACGATTAGATAGTGTACTGAAATTCAAATATAACAGTATTTGGGAACGTGTATATCACTTTCTGCACAAAAATATCACCCAGAGTAAGACATATAAAAAAACTCTACGAGAAAAACAAAGTTTTCATAAAGCAAAACAACTTCTGGCAGATAATCTTTATGACTATGCCTTAGTTATCCGGCCAGATATCTATCCGCCAAAGGTATTGGCTATATTAAAAAAGCATACTAAAAAAAAATTTATTGGCTATCAATGGGATGGACTAAAACGCTTTCCAGTAAAAAATATTATTCATTTATTTGATCGGTTTTTTATTTTTGATCATACCGATTTAAATAACGCTGACTACCAAAACCATCAACTGTACAGTACTACTAATTTCTATTTTGATGTTATAAAGCCGGATTATGTCCAAAATGATAAGTTAGAAGCTTACTATATTGGTGACCATCAGAAAAGTCGCGTTGCCATGATAGAGCAATGTGCCGAAAAACTTGCGGAAAATGGAGTCCGTATTAAATTTATAATACCTACGAGCAAAAAAAGTGATATTAAATGTTATAAATCAAAATATCTTACTTTTGGTAAAAAAAATCGCCTATCTTATCAAGATAACTTAAAAAACGTCTCTACAGCGGATATTCTGGTAGATTTTGTTATTGCAGAACATAACGGTTTATCATTCCGCCATTTTGAAGCACTTTACTACAAAAAAAAATTAATCACCACCAACAAACACATTCAATATTATGATTTTTATCATCCGAATAATATATTCATTTGGGACGATAAAAATTTGGGAGAGATAAATAACTTTCTTATGAAACCATATAGCCCTATAAATCCGGATATAATTGCGAAATACAGTTTTAAAAACTGGATAGAAAATATTTTAGGTATAAATTCATAATTAAAATATATAGACTCATTCAGAATTTAGTCTGAAATTTGTAACACCAGATAAATTTTGCAAGTGACAGTCTTTAAAATTCCGAACGGAAATTAAATACAATAATATTTTAAATAAATATTCTCTTTAATTTTTATTAAAATCAATTATTTAAATGGAATTTAATTTACAATATACATATATGTATCCGAGTTTAAATTTATAAAAAAATAACTTATAGTAACAATATAAAGAACAATAATTTATTTCAACAAAATACGATTCAAACCATTACAAATTGGATTTATAACAATAATGTTTTTGGAATTGGTACTGAATGGATTACTACTTCTGTTGCAACAACAGCTATTTTACAAGTGTGTATTACAGCGAACCGAAATAAACAACAATATTTAGGCGAAATCAATCATTGCACATTAAATGTGCCATAAAACATCATACTATCTCATACCACAGGAAATTCCTGCAGAGAAAAAAGATGTTACACAATTACTCACTTTAGGCGGTTGGCCATGTGGCGTTATAGGACATTGGAAAGCTAATAAGAACAAGATAAAACCTGAAATTTATAGAATAGCAACTAAATTTTTTGATAAATATCCTGAATTAATTAAGAATTATTTGATGAATTAATATAACTATTAACGAAAATCTATACTCAATTAAAAGTTGGTCTGATATACAACTAAACAATATAAAACATAATAATTCAGTAGCAATCATCATGCGGACCAAAAATCGCCCTGTATTATTAGCTCGGGCATTGGAAAGTGTTATTCAACAAAGCTATACAAACTGGCATTTATATCTGGTTAATGACGGAGGTGATACCAGCTCCGTTAATCAATTAATTGATCTGAACTTTATAGATTTAAACCATAAAATTACCGTAATACATAACAATTATTCCTTAGGAATGGAAGCAGCATCTAACTGCGGTCTAAATATTGCTAATGAAGAATATTTAGTCATACACGATGACGCCTAGCACCCTGATTTTTTTTAAAAGAAACTGTTGCCTATCTCAATTCAGAACAACAAGCTGTTGTTGTATTAACAAATTGTATTATCATTAATGAAGAAATTCAGGAAGATAAATCCATTCAACTTGGTACAATGCGATGGCCTAACAGACATGATCAGGTTGATATTACAACTTTAATAAAAAAATAATGTATCTCCTCCGGTATGCTTACTTATTAGAATGAGCGTTGCTAAACAAATTGGTGAATTCAACAAAAACTTACCCGTTTTGGGAGATTGGGATTACATATTACGATTGTTTAAAGCTGGTGAAATAAAAACATTAAATAAGATTTTAGCCTATTATTATCTTAGACCAAATCACAGTAATAATTATGGGAATTCGGTTATCGCAGCAATAGATAGACACCAAAAATATCATGTTGAATTTAGAAATTCTTTTGTTCGTCAATCTATTTTAGAAAATCAGGGAAATTATAGTATTTTACATATACTGTTAAATGATAATATGAAAAATATAACTTATTATCACAAAAAATCGATAAACTAGATCATAAAATCGTCAATATCCAAAGAAATGTTTATTCTTTACGAAGAAAATCATTTCCCTTAAAGAGGCTGGCAGCAAAACTACAGCGGTACATAAAAAATGGAGACATAAAATTTAAAATTAATCTAATACTACATATATATTTTCTAAATGGTTCAATTTTAATTTATTGAAAAGGCAAGCGTATTTTATCATATGGGGATAAATTTAGAATATTCTTTATCCAATTACCAAAACTATATTTTTTTACAATTTCATCATCTATCGGTCTAAAGGGTTTAGATAAAAACTCTTTAATTTTTTGTGAAAGATCATCTTTATGCCAGATAAGAATATTATCAGGATGATAAAAATCGTAGTTAGATACATTAACATTATTAGTAATTAATTTTTTCTGGTAATACAAAGCTTCAAAAATCCGAAAAGATAAACCATTATGAAGTGGATTAACGAAATCGACAATAATATCTATTTCGTTTAACATTTCTATATTTTGAGAAAAATCAATTTCATTTTCGGCACCAAAGATAAAATAATCAGAGCAATGGTATTGATTAATCTTATCCTGATTACTCGTAGGGATAATAAACTTTAGCTGAATACCGTTTTCAATTAACTCTGCTGCACAATATTCAATGTCAGCAACACGTTCGGAAACATGTGTTCCTACAAAATATGCTATTGTTCCTTTATGCTTTATCGGTTGCGGTTTGTTCATATCAAAATAAAAATTGGTTATTCCTTCCAATTTATGGTTTTGATAATTATTATCTACTATATCATAGCTATCAAATACATAAAATTTATCAAATAAATTTATTGTTTCTTTTGTACAAGGCATACGTCTCATTCCATCCCACTGATAAGCAATAAATTCGTTTTTTGTATGTGCTTTCATCAAATTTAATAAGCTTATTGGATACAAATCAGGACGTATAATAATAGCATATTCATAATTTCTTTTATTTAACGCTTGCTCAGCATTTGATAAAAGTAATTTTTCTTTTAACTTTGTTTTATATGAATAATTTCTAAAAAAAAGCTTTTGCACCAGATTATACAAATAATCTTTAAAACTCTGATAATGAAAATGCTTGATATATTCTGGGTAGTTATCTATGTACAATACCTCAAATCCGTAAAATTCCAGATTTTTTTTGATTTGTAAGTAAATATTACGGCTTTTAGGCATACCCAGAATAATTGTTTTTGTCATAAAATATACCTTATCTCCCATACAAAATTTACGGAACCATTATACAATATAAATTTAGACAATATTTAGACCAACTATATTGCTTGTTAAACAAAAATAATTCAAATTTAAATTAAATAAATTTTTTCCATATTACTTTAAATTTTTTATATCTTAATATAGTTTATATTATAAAATATTACATTTTACCAATTTTTGAATGTAATTTTATGAATATTCTTATCACTGGAGGAGCAGGATTTATTGGGTCAGCAGTTATCAGATATCTGATCAATGAAACTGACCATAAAATTTTGAATGTTGACAAATTAACCTATGCCGGTAACTTAGAATCATTAGCCACCATTGCAAATAATTCCCGTTATCATTTTTGTCAGGCCGATATTAGTGATCAAGCACTTATAACACAATTATTTAAGCAATTTCAGCCAGATACAGTAATGCATCTAGCAGCAGAATCACATGTTGATCGTTCAATATCCAGCTCAGCAGAATTTATTCAGACTAATATTGTAGGCACATTTCAACTTTTGGAAATAAGTCGTCATTACTGGGAAAATTTGCCTGAAGAAAAACAACATCTATTTCGCTTCCATCACATTTCAACTGATGAAGTTTATGGTGATCTTAGTGATTTAAGTACAGAATTATTTACAGAATCTACTCCATACGCTCCAAGTTCACCCTATTCAGCCAGTAAGGCAAGTTCAGATCATCTGGTTCGTGCCTGGCATCGTACTTATGGACTGCCAGTTATTATTACAAATTGCTCAAATAATTATGGACCTTATCATTTCCCGGAGAAATTAATCCCATTAACTATTCTTAATGCTTTACAAGGTAAAAAACTGCCTGTATACGGAAATGGTGAACAAATCCGGGACTGGCTGTATGTTGAAGATCACGCCAGAGCTTTATATCAGGTTGTCACAAAAGCCAAAGCAGGCAGTACTTATAATATTGGAGGGCATAATGAACAGAAAAATATTGATGTAGTAAAAAATATATGTAATCTTCTAGATGAACTGGCGCCCAATAAAACACTTGGGATAAAATCCTACAAAGATTTAATCACATTTGTTCCGGATCGTCCCGGACATGATGTACGTTATGCTATTGATGCGAGTAAGATTAAACAAGAACTTGGCTGGGAACCAAAAGAAAATTTTCAATCAGGTTTACGCAAAACCGTATTGTGGTATTTAAACAATCAGGATTGGGTAAATCATATTCTGACCGGAGAATATCAGAAATGGATACAACAACAATACCACCCGCAATAAGATATAATAAACCAAATATTTATTTAAAATTAAATTCTAATTGAATTAATAATCAAGGAACAAAAAAATGGTTAAACGAAAGGGTATTATACTGGCTGGCGGATCCGGAACCAGACTTTATCCTATTACTTTAGGCGTATCAAAACAGTTATTACCCATTTATGATAAACCGATGATTTACTATCCCCTTTCTGTACTTATGCTGGCCGGGATACGAGAAATCATGATTATTTCAACTCCTGCAGATTTACCTAATTTTAAAAAAATGTTAGGTGACGGCAGAGATTTAGGAATTGATTTATCTTATAAAGTACAACCATCTCCTGACGGATTGGCACAAGCTTTTATTCTCGGAGCAGAATTTATTGGCAAAGATAATGTCACACTTATTCTGGGTGATAACATTTTTTACGGGCAAAGTTTCGGTGCACAATTACAAAAGGCAGCACAACAGGAAAAAGGTGCTACCGTATTCGGTTATTATGTCAATGATCCTGAGAGATTCGGTGTAGTCGAATTTGACACCAATGGAAAAGCACTTTCCATAGAGGAAAAACCGAATGAAGCAAAATCAAATTATGCAATTACAGGATTGTATTTTTATGATAATGACGTTATTGAGATAGCCAAGAGTATTCGTCCTTCACCCAGAGGTGAACTTGAAATAACCGATATTAACAATGCTTATTTAAATAAGAAATTATTAAATGTTGAAATACTTGGACGTGGCTTTGCCTGGCTGGATACTGGTACACATGATTCACTGATTGAAGCCAGCTGTTTTGTTCAGACAATTGAAAAAAGACAAGGTTTAAAAATAGCATGTCTTGAAGAAATTGCTTTTAATAATAGCTGGATAGATTTAGATCAATTGTATAAACGCGGCAAACTTTTTCAAAAGACAGATTATGGTCAATATCTATTAAAACTATATAGTGAATTTTCTAGGAAAGCCTGAATATGAATGTGATTGAGACTAAGATTAAAGATCTGCTGATTTTAGAACCCAGAGTTTTTGCAGACAATCGTGGTTGGTTTATGGAAAGTTTTAACCAGACAACTTTTAATTCTATTCTATCGTCATATAATCAATCAATTGTAAACTTTGTACAAGATAATCACTCAATTTCACATAGGGGCGTAATCCGTGGATTGCATTATCAGATAAATCCACATGCTCAAGGAAAACTTGTAAGAGTAGTCAGTGGAAAAGCATGGGATGTCGCTGTGGATATACGGACATCATCTCCAACTTTTGGTCAATGGGTGGGAGTCGAGCTATCTGAAAACAATCTTCGGCAATTCTGGATACCCGCTGGATTCGCACATGGTTTTATTGCCTTAGAAGATAATACTCAATTCTTATATAAAACCACCAATTATTATTCTAAAGAATGCGAACGCAGCCTATTATGGAATGATACAGATTTAGCTATTAATTGGCCAATTGAAAGAAATATGTCAATAAATCAAACTGATAAAGACAACAATGCTTCTAAACTTAAAGAGTTAATAAATAATAATATTGATCTTTTTTAAAAAGAAAAAAGGATTAGATTATTAATCCTTTTTTTTCTTTTTATCTATTCACGATAATACAATTAACTAACTAAACCCCTACCACAATAATCATCATCCAGAATTAATTCTTCTAAAACTTTATTGCTTTTTGTTTGTAATGTAAAACAAAATTCTTTGTACAGAATATCGGCAATTAACAATGAAGGATTGAAATCATTATACATATTCTTTCTAATATCAACAGAATCATGAACAAAATCTATAGCTCCTTGTTGCAACTGAGCTCGTATAGATCGTGTTGCCAGTTCTTCCTCAGACAAGTCTTTAAATTTACCTTTTAAATTAATATTTTCATCAATAATATATTTAATAATTTGAGGATCATCAGCACTTAACAACTTTTCCAATTCAAAGCTATGAGAAAATAGTTTAGAGTCATGGAACTTAGATTTACAATTATCAACATAGCAACCTTTTATCATAATATTATTTTCTAAACCTTCAATATGTGAAACCATAGTTGCAAAATAATATCCATGAATTGGCTTCATTAATAGTTTGTTTAATGCTTTTTGTATAGTACCAGAATATCCAACATCCACAACACTAGATGTTTGATTTGAATTAATATTTACTTGCTCCAAATACATCATTAATGTTTGCTTTTCTATTTTAGCTTCATTAATAATATCTTCTTTAAGAAAATCTAATAAAGGCTTCAAATGTATAATATTTTTTTGTTTTATACTTAATTTCTCATTTTTAATCCATAATTTTTTCTGATAAATTTCTTCCCATCTTTCAGGATCCAACTTTAAACCAAATCTCTCAATAAAATAATTCTGGATATCATTTTCAAAATAATTTTTTTCGGCAATGGCAATAATATCTTCCATATTAGTGATATCGGGTACAGTTACACACCGACGAGATAATTGCAAATAAATGCTTTTAGGACTATTATTTTCTGTTATACTCCATAAGTCATATACTTGTTTAATAAATTTACCTTCTCTGGCCAAAAAGTACAGTGTATTTATTTTATCAACTTTTGCCTGCTCAATTAACCATTGACAGAATGCTGTTACAACAGGTCCTACTAAGTTATAACCTAACTGATAAGGATTTGAATTAAACAAAGAAAGAAATTCAGATTTATTTTTAGTTAAAAATATATTATTTAGATTTTTTTTAACTAATAGACCTATTGTTAACTCTTTATTAATATCATTTTTAATTAATCCTTTACTCATTAAATTTGAGTATGAAGGTAAAGCAAAAGCTAAGTCAGAAGCTCTCAAAATATGAAGACATTTTATTCCATATTTTTCTGTAGGTAACTGTAAATCGGAACGCTCATTATCTCCAATCATAATCATTGCATTGCTATCTATGCTTTCTTTTTTTAATACATATTCATATAATTCACCACTATCTTTTCGTTTTCCTATATCTGATGACAAATATAAATTATCCCATGTATCAATTCCATTTTGAAATAGCATTGTTTCAATAATATCTTTTGTTAGGAACATATCACTGATTAAAATTACTTTCTTACCAATATTTTTAGCATAATTTAGTATTTGAACTATTTCTTGTCTGGCACTTACAGAAGATATTTCCACTTTTTCTTCAATTTTTTGGATATAGTGAACTTTACTTTCTGGAAGTTTGGATAATTGTTGAAATTGATCATAAATGTCATTTATAGATACATCTTTGCCTCCTTTTTTTATTCTGGACTCAGACTCAGCAATACCACGATACTTTTCGAATGCTATTTTACTTTCATTATCAAGAGATAATGCAACTATTCGTTTAGTATGATCAGGATTTAATAATGGTCTTATTAGAAGTGTATCAAATATATCAAAAGCAACGATTTTTATTTTTTCTTGGTTAATTTTCGATTTATAAAAATCTATATTTCGATTAAAATACTGTGTATCAAAACGATAAGTCGACCAGGATGGGTTTTCTCTTTCTTTAAGGACAATTGAGTTATATCCTGTTTGAGCAGGAACAACTCCTAATAATCTCTCAAGGACGTGTGCCAACGTTCCATCAGTTTGCCCTCGTTCCTCTGGAAAATCTTCCCATTTGAAATTCAAGTTAAATAAAGGTTTTAATGCATCTGTTCGAGCCCAAAACATTGAACCTACTGGAAAATTAAAATAACCTTCAACCATAGGTAATTTTAATCGATTTAATATTTGGTGACCTTGAGTACGATTTGCTAACCAAGTACATGCAAAGTAAGGAAGGCGATGATACATTTGAGGATAGATTATCCCTATTTTTTTATTTCCTAAAAATAATGAAAAGATTTTTTGTATATTTGATGAATTTCCAAAGAGTGAGTTAAATAAATAGCTGCGCCAACCGTCAGTTGCACCATTATTATATTTAGATTTTTTACTTTGTAAATGTGCAATATATTCATATTGTTTTAGTTTTGAACCAAAAACAACAAACATTGGAGCTATATCTCTACCTTTATTTGGAACTATTTGTATATCAAGGATATTAATTTTTTTTATTTTTTCAAATCTTTTTTTGCATAAATTTTCAGTATCCTTATCAGTAACTGAAACAAACACATCAAATTTAAAAGGCACTTTAGATAATTGTTCAACAAACTCGTTTATTAAATCTTTATAAAAAATATGGCAATGTACTGCCACACTACCTGGCTGACCTTTTAAGTTTGAATTCTGCGATTCTATATCTAATAATATATAGTTATTATAGCAAATATTTTTCTTTAAAGATAATACTTTTGGATGATTTTTAAACCAGCTTGGATGAACTTTAATTGCCCAATTTAATAAAGCTGGTTGCCATTTTTTAGGAAATTTATAATAAATTTTTCTTAATTTATTACGTAATGATTTTTTTAATAATTTTATAAATTCTTTTTTCTTCTTTTTAAATTTAGATAATAAGTAATTTAATGATTTTAAATTAAATAATGAATGACGTTCTATTATTTTATTTAAGATTTGCTGCTGACTATTTAATTGTAACTGAAAATTTTCATTCTTTTCAGTATTAAAAATTAAAAATTCTGTTATTATTTTTTCAAAATAATTCTGTTTTTCAATTATATGATTTTTTGTATTTTCAATAAGGTTTTTTATATCATTATTACTTGGCATTACTTTATCATTTAATTTCTCTTGTGAAGAATAATTATCTGATTTTATATCTACTCTTGAACATATTAATTCTCCCAACCGAGCAAATAATTTTGTTATTACGGCTTCATCATATCCTGAAATATCTGTTTTCAACTTCTCATTCAAAATAGCTTGACTCATACTTCCAATAAATAATACACCTAACCCATGAGAATGTTTAAATTCATAATGTGGATATTGTAAACGTAACTCTTCCCAAAATTTCCATACACCAAAATTACGTTCTCGGACATTGATATCATGAAATAATATAATACCATTATCAGACATCTTGGGTAACCAATTTAAAAAATCGTGTTTAACAGCCTCATATGTATGAAAACCATCAATATGTAATAAATCAATACTATTTTCATTGAAATATGAGTTCGCTTCATCAAATGTCATACGCATTAAATTAGAAAATTCTGCATAGTGCTCATTGTGGTATTTAGCTAATTCTATATATACATTCTCCGCATAATTACCCGCATGTTCATCTCCTTTCCATGTGTCAACAGCATAACATTTAGCATCAATACAATTTTCTGCTACAGCCTGACACATAGCTAAATAGGAATTACCAGAATGAGTACCTAATTCTACGATCACACTTGGTTGTTGTTCTTCAATAAGCCAGCTAACAAATGGTATATGCCCACACCATCCATAAGGCCATGTTAACTTACGAGGCTCGGTTAACATAGAATTATTAACTTTAAACATTTTAAAATTTACCTATTTACAATTAAATACTAAAAATGTTCTGAAATTTAATCAGAAAAATTCAGTTATTATAATAAATAATTATATTTTATTGTATAAAATTCAATCTATTTTTATATTATAATTTCAATAATTTATTTTATAGATAATTTTCTATATTAAATTCAAAAACTAATTTAAAATTGAATAGATATTTTAATAACACTAAATTTGATATGTATTTCCAATAAATAGCTTTTATTATGAATCTGATTTTTATAAAATACATATTATTCTTTTAATTTTTTTAAATATATTTATTCAAATTCAAATAAATCATGACCACTATTTTTTGGCTAATTTTGATATTTCTGATTATCTCTTCTATTTCATGTTTATTACTTGTAACATCAAATCGAAAATTATTACACAAACATCAGGCTTGCTCTATTCTCTTATCTGAAGCAGAAAATGAGCTAAGTCGTATCCGGGCAGAAGTAAATAATCTACACCAAATCAATCAGAATCATAATGCTGAGCTTTGTAATTGCCGCCAAGAGTTACAGATCGTACATAAACAACTAAGTGCAGCCGAAGCTGTTAATGCTCAATTAACCGATATTCAGGGGGCTTTAGAGCGGGAACAACAACAGTGCCGGTCTGTTTCTACTCAACTGGCAGCAGCAGAACAGCAACTACAAGACTGGCAGTTACGTAGTGAGGAGTGGCATTTGCGTGAAGAAGAGTTTCTAAAGGTACAGGAAGAATTAAATCATGTGCGTGTGGAAAATAGTCGTCTAGCTACACAATTAAAGCATGAACGTGAAACTTATGATGAAAAGCTGACTTTGCTTAATGAAGCCCGTGTTAGTCTGACTGATCAGTTTAAATCACTGGCCAATGATATACTTGAAGAAAAAAGTAAACGTTTCAGTGAACAGAATCAAACCAGTCTTAATCAGTTATTAACTCCCTTACATGAACGTATGCAGGGATTTAGTCAGCTTGTACAAAATACTTATGAAAAAGAAGCTAAAGAGCGCACTACTCTTGAAACTGAACTGAAACATTTACAGCAGTTAAATGCGCAGCTGCACAATGATGCTAAAGCACTTACAGATGCATTAACTGGTACCCAGAATAAAAATCAGGGTAACTGGGGCGAAATGATTCTGGAAAAAGTGCTGGAAAATTCAGGTTTACATAAGGGGCGTGAATATGTTTTACAGGCATCCTCTACTGTTATTGATGAGGATGGCCGGCAGCGCCGGCTGCAACCGGATGTTCTGGTGAATTTACCGGAGAATAAACAGATCGTTATTGATGCAAAAACTTCGTTAACTGCTTATGTACGCTATACTCAGGCAACAGATCCCGGTTCTGCGACCAAAGCACTGGCAGCCCATATTCAGTCGGTACGCCAGCATATTAAGGATCTTTCAGCTAAAAGCTATGATGAAATTGACGGGTTAAATACACTGGATTTTGTGTTCATGTTTATTCCGGTTGAACCGGCATACTTACTTGCCTTGCAACAGGATAATCAGCTTTTTGATGATTGTTTTCAGAAACGGATTATGCTGGTCGGACCCAGCACCTTACTGGCGACATTACGTACAATTGCGCATATCTGGCGTAATGAACAGCAAAACCAGAATGCTTTGGCTATAGCCAAAGAAGGCGGCAAACTATATGACAAATTTGTTGGTTTTGTGAATACGCTTGAAGGTGTAGGTAAAAATCTGGATCAGGCTCAGGGACAATTTCAGAAAGCAATGGGGCAATTAGTAAACGGACGTGGTAATCTGGTAAGTAAAGCCAATAAATTACGTCAATTAGGTGTACAAAGCGGTAAAAATTTACCAGAACATTATCAAATCTCAGAAGACGACGAGGAAGAACTAACTCTGTCTATTCCTGATTCACTTTGAAAAAAGTTCGCCATTTATTTTAATGTATTGATGATTTAAATATGATTTTGTTTAAATGTATATCAGTAATTTAAATTATAAACCAACTTACAAGAGCTGTTGACAGACAGTATTTTTAACCATCTTGCCAATTACATAAATAATTAATATTTATGTAGTCTTTCAGGCATATATCATTTGATGCTGGATTGTATCCGAATGACTCAAACTGATTCTCAATCATCTGTTCCATTATTACGCAGAATTTTTAGCCGACATATGCTGATATGTATATTTACAGGTTTCAGCTCTGGTTTGCCCTATTATTTTCTGATTAATCTGATTCCGGCATGGTTACATAGTGAACATATAGATTTGGCAACTATTGCTTCATTTTCCATTATCGGTCTGCCTTTTACCTGGAAATTCTTATGGTCACCATTGATGGATTTAGTTAAATTACCATGGCTGGGTAGACGGCGTGGCTGGATGTTTATCACACAAATTGCATTATTGCTGACTTTACTCGGCTACATCGGGCTTAATCCTAATCAGAATATGACAAGTATAAAAATTCTGTCTGTGTTCGTAGCTTTTTTTGCGGCCAGTCAGGATATTGTTTTGGATGCTTTCCGGCGTGAAATATTGCAGGATAATGAGTTAGGATTAGGTAATGCGATTCATGTTTATGCCTATCGTATTGCCTCAATTATACCGGGCTCTTTATCATTGATTCTGGCTGAGACACATCCATGGTCGACAGTATTCGCCATTACCGCACTATTTATGCTTCCTGGTCTATTTATGACCTTCTTTCTGACACAAGAACCCAAACTTCCTGTAATTACTCACAAATCTTTTAATCAGACAGTTATTGCTCCTTTTAATGAATTTTTTAATCGTAAAGGTATTAAAAATGCTTTGCTGATACTGTGTTTTATTTTTTTGTATAAACTGGGTGACAGTATGGCTACTGCGCTGGCTACACCTTTTTATTTAGATATGGGCTTCAGTAAAATAGATATCGGTCTGATTGCTAAAAATGCCGGCTTGTGGCCAACAATTATTGCTGGTATTTTGGGCGGGATCTGGATGATTAAATTAGGTATTAATCGTGCTTTATGGCTATTCGGACTGGTACAGGTTTTTTCTATATTGGGATTTGTCTGGCTGGCAAGTCAGGGACCTTTTGCCGTAATCAGTTTAAAGCAGCAGTTAATGCTGGCAACCGTTATTGGCGTTGAAGCAATTGGTGTTGGTTTGGGTACGGCTGCTTTTGTGGCTTATATGGCACGTGAAACCAACCCTGCCTTTACTGCCACACAACTGGCATTGTTTACCAGTCTGGCGGCAGTACCAAGAACTTTATTTAATGCAACAACCGGTTATCTGATTAACTGGCTGGGCTATGTCAATTTTTTCTGGTTATGCTTTTTTCTGGCATTCCCCGGTATGCTGCTATTAATAAAAGTTGCGCCATGGAATAAAAACGTAACAGATACTTAGTACTGCTTGTACATATAATTAAACTAAAAAGAGATTATCAGAACTTAGTTTGTGCCTAATTCAAAAGCTAATTGGCAAACAGAATGATCTGGTTCAATTCAGAATACATAATTCTAAATATTTGCATTAAAGCTTCAATAATCAGGTTTTGCAGGATAAATTTGAACACTTTGTCAGTTAAATGCAAGCCTGATTAGCGTAAATATGGATTATGCAGTTTCTCATGACCGATAGTAGTCATAGGACCATGCCCCGGCAAAACACGGGTACTATCTGGCAAAGTTAGTAGTTTACTTTGAATCCCATGAATTAAATCAGCATGATTTCCGCCTGGAAAATCAGTACGGCCGATAGATTCACGGAATAAAACATCACCAGCAATCAATAAGTTATTTTCCTGATTGTAAAACACAACATGACCGGGCGTATGACCGGGTATGTGATAAACAATAAATTTATGTTCACCAACGGATAATTCATCGCCATCTTCCAACCAGCGTGTGGGAGTAAGTGGTTTACTAACCGGAAAACCATAATTAGCGGTAATTTCAGGTAATGCCTGCAACCAATAATCATCAGACTGATGCGGCCCCAACACAGGGACACTTTGCTGCTCAGTTAAATCGGCTACACCACTGGCATGATCAAGATGTCCATGTGTTAACCAGATAGCCTGCAGTTTAAGCTGGTGCTGGCTGACTGCAGATAATAAACGTTCAGCCTCTCCGCCAACATCAGTTAGTACAGCTTCCTTGCTGACATCATCCCAAAGCAATGCTGCATTTTGTTGAAATGGTGTTACTGGTATCACTTGAATTTGTAAAGCCATTATTTTCTCTTATTTTGTTACTAATTTATAAGAATAGTGCTTTGCTTAAAAAATATATACTCACGAACAATAATAAACAGGCAAAACATTGTTTCAGCATTGTCGGTGAAAGCCGATGAGCTACTTTAGCCCCCTGTTTGGCAGTGATAAAGCTCATAATACTTATACCAATAAATGCGTAAATATGAACATAACCAATGGTATGAGCTATATCAATGTGTTCATGCGCTCCAAAGAATATAAAGCCTAATGCCCCAGCAATCGCAATCGGCAAACCACATGCAGCGGAGGATCCTACTGCCTGTTGCATTGCTATTCCGCTTCGATTCAGATAAGGCACTGTTAAACTTCCGCCTCCGATACCAAATAAAGCAGATGCCAGGCCAATAACAACACCTGCACACCAGTGCCAGCGTGGATTAATTAACGGCCTGTTCTGTCTGCTGGATTTTACCCGGGCTCTGCGAAGCATATTGATGCCAACGAACAAAGTAAAAATACCGATAACCAGTTGCAATTTCTGACCGGATAAAGCATCAGCAATAGCCGCACCTGCGAATGAGCCAAATACAAGTCCAGGAGTTAACCGTCCTACCACCGGCCAGAGCACTGCATGATTTTTATTATGAGCCAGCATGGAACTGACTGACGTAACCATAATAGTGGCTAGGGATGTGCCAAGCGCAAGATGCATGGTGACAGCCTCACCATAGCCCGCATGCATAAAGACTATATAGAGTATAGGAACAACGATTAAACCACCACCTACTCCGAACAGACCGGCAGCAAAGCCGGCTACCGCACCGATTATTAAATAAGCAAGCAGTTCCATAGATTATTTTTTTGCTGCACTAATACTGTATATTAATGGCGAAAGTGGCGTACTCCGGTTACGACCATTGCTATACCATGCTCATTGGCTGCATTAATCACCTCTTCATCCCGTACAGAACCGCCAGGCTGAATAATGGCTTTAATACCCTGCGCAGCAATTACATCTACACCATCTCTGAAAGGAAAAAATGCATCTGAGGCAGCACAGGCACCTGTCAGTTCAAAACCTGCATCCTGTGCCTTACGGGCAGCGATTCTGGTTGAATCAACCCTGCTCATCTGACCTGCCCCGATACCATAGGTTTGACCGCCTTTACCAAAAACAATTGCATTCGATTTTACGTATTTCGCTACTTTCCATACAAACAGTAAATCATGCATTTCTTGGTCAGTCGGTGAACGTAATGTGACTACCTGCAATTGTGCTTTTTCGATCTGATGATTATCCGGTGTCTGTACCAGTAGACCACCGCCGACACGCTTTAATTCAAACTGATTGGCTCCGGCTGACAAAGGAATTTCAAGCACACGTACATTTTTTTTAGCAGCAATAATAGCTTTTGCCTCTGCACTGAATCCGGGTGCCATTAATACCTCAAGAAACTGACCGGTAACTGCTTCTACTGTTGCTGCATCTACCTCACGGTTAAACGCGATAATACCGCCAAATGCACTGGTTGTATCGGTAGCAAATGCCAGACGGTAAGCGGTTAACGTATCCGCTGCAACTGCTACTCCGCAAGGGTTAGCATGCTTAACGATAACACAGGCTGGCTGAGTAAAAGATTTAACAGCCTCCCATGCTGCATCGGCATCAGCAATATTGTTATATGATAATTCTTTGCCTTGCAATTGCTGATAATTAGCCAGACTACCGGCAGCCGGGCTCACATCACGATAAAATGCTGCCTGCTGATGAGGATTTTCTCCATAGCGTAAATCCTGCACTTTCAACCAGTTCTGATTATATTGCTGAGGAAAAGTGTGTAATTGCGGCTTTCCGGACAAATTTTGATCGTCAATACGAGTCAGGTAATTAGTGATCATGCCGTCATATTGAGCTGTATGGGCAAAAGCTTTTCGTGCCAGATTAAAACGCGTTTGCGCGGATAAACTGCCAAGCTGCTGTATTTCGGCAATAACGGCTTCATAATCATGATAATCTGTAACAATGGCTACATCCCGCCAGTTTTTGGCTGCAGAACGCACCATTGTCGGACCACCAATATCAATGTTTTCAATAGCATCTTCCAGTGTGCAGTCAGGTTTAGCTACTGTTGCCGCAAATGGATACAAATTTACACAAACCAGATCAATGGTTCCAATATCATGCTCTGCCATTTGTGCTACATGCTCAGGACAGTCACGTCGTCCCAGAATACCGCCATGAATTTTCGGATGTAATGTTTTAACCCGTCCGTCCAGCATTTCCGGAAAACCCGTATAGTCTGCCACTTCAGTGACAGCAATACCGGCATCAGCCAGTAAACTGGCTGTGCCTCCGGTTGACAGTAATTCAACCCCCAATTGTGCCAGCTGATGCGCAAATTCAATTACACCGGTTTTGTCTGATACACTCAGCAGTGCCCGTTTGATTACAGCCATGATTTCTCCCTTAATATGCGAATATTACTGATTTAATCCAGCAGATGATGCTGGATTAATTTTTTACGTAAAGTATTGCGGTTCAAACCAAGAATTTGTGCTGCACGTGTCTGATTGTTATCACATACGTCCATTACACAACGTAATAGCGGTAATTCCATCTGCTGTAATACCATATCATATACTGCACAAGGTGTTTCACCATCAAGATCAGCAAAATATTGACGTACATTTGCCTCTATACATTGAGCGATACTAACTTTAGGCATTTCACTCATTTACATTTTCCTTATATAACTCAGGGCAAACTGCTTATTGCTCACGGTAATCACATGGCCACTCTGTTAATTGTGCTACTTGCCTGTCCAGAAAATCATTAACCAGCTGCAACTGTATTTGCGCATCATCTGTCGTATTCACCTGTCTGCGAAAAATTTCACCTTCCGGCAGACCGGACACATACCAGCCAATATGTTTACGGGCAATGCGCACCCCCGTAAATATCCCGTAAAAATCATGTATAGCAGAAACATGATTAACTATAATCTGCGCATGCTCCGCTACGGTCAGTGCCTGCGGTAAACAACCATGCTTATAGTAATGTACCAAATCGCGGAACAACCATGGCTGTCCCTGTGCAGCGCGCCCGATCATCACACCATCGGCGGCGGTTTGTTGTTTTATATCAATCGCTTTTTGCGGGCTGGTAATATCACCGTTAACCCATAATGGCAGGTTTATCTTCTGTCGTACTTGTGTAATCAGATCATAACTTGCCGTTCCCCGGTACATTTGCGTTCGTGTTCGTCCATGGATAGCAAGAGCAGCAATTCCTGCCTGTTCAGCTATTTGCGCAATGGTTAAAATATTACGATGATCGTCATCCCATCCCAGACGGGTTTTCAGCGTTACCGGAACATCAACTGCGCCGACAACGGTTTGCAAAATAGCCTTAACCAGCGATTCATTTTGTAATAGAGCACTGCCAGCCAATACATTACATACTTTTTTTGCCGGGCAGCCCATATTAATATCAATTACTTCAGCACCACGGGCTACATTATAGCAGGCAGCCTCGGCCAGCTGCTGCGGATAACTACCCGCAATCTGTACTACCCTGACCCCGCTTTCACCGTCGTAGTCTGCCCGCTGCAAAGTCTTACGAGTTTTCTGTAAATAAGGATCACTGGTAATCATTTCACTTACAGCCCAGCCTGCACCAAATTCACGGCATAACTGACGGAAAGGTTTATCAGTTATACCTGCCATCGGAGCTAAGGCAAACGGAGTAGCAAGCTGATAACAACCAATTTGCATAATTGCTAAATCAAACGGAGAAAGAAGAATAAATATCTAAATATTGTACATTTTTTAGGCACTCACTCCAAATATAAATAATATTATTAAAATAGTTCATTGATTAATTTAAAAAAAATTATTTATTAAATATAAAATAGTTTTAGCCCGCTAATACTTTAGCCCAGTTTGTTTTCTGCAATTTGCTTTCAGATGTCCGAAATAGATATTTGCTGTATCGGTTAAATACTGATTAATCAATTACGAGTAAAATACTAGCTAACAGGCCAGAATATAATAAATTTTATGCAATTTGCTTATATTTATCTCTGCTGCAATAAAGCGACTATTTCAAAATGTCAGTACTTAAATAAGAAGATATAAAACAGCCTGTCGACTTGTTGGTCAAATAACCACAAGCAGATTACAGGTGATATTTAAAGTGATTTTAAAGCTTGCTGGCAATATTTATTTTATTTTGTGTGAAGTTAAATGATCTTAGGTACAGTTAGCTGGCAGGAAGATATTGAAAGCTACAAATACAGTCCATCATACTAAAAGAGCAGCTTAATAAAGTTTTATTAAGATAAAAAACTCTATTAAGCTGCCGGATACTATTCAGATAACAATTATTCTATCCATTGAAGAATTTGTTGCTGAATTTTTTCTGCATTTAATCCCATTTGCGCTAACAATCGTGCTGTATCACCATGTTCAGTAACAATATCAGGAATTCCGAGTGTCAAAACAGGTTTAGTCAGATTATGCTGTACCAGCGCTTCAAGCACAGCACTTCCTGCACCGCCAATTTTACTGTTTTCTTCAAGCGTAACTATATAATCATGTTCTGCTGCCAGCTGTACTAATAACTCTGTATCCAGTGGTTTGACAAAACGCATATCTGCTACTGTAGCATCAATAGCATTAGCTACAGTCAGTGCCGGTTGTACCATACTACCAAACGCTACCAAAGCAATTTTACTTCCTTTGCGGCGTACTACTCCCTTACCAATTGCTACTGTGGACAAATCTGATCCCGCTTCGATACCGGTACCCGTACCACGCGGATAACGCACAGCCGCCGGCTGATTAAGCTGATAGCAGCTTGATAATAGTAAACGGCATTCGCGTTCATCACTAGGAATAGCAATTACCAGATTAGGTACACAGCGCAAATAGCTTAAATCATAGACACCCGCATGTGTCGGACCATCTGCACCGACAATTCCGCCGCGATCAATAGCAAACAAAACCGGCAAATTCTGTAATGCCACATCATGAATCAGCTGATCGTAAGCACGTTGCAGAAAAGTTGAATAAATTGCTACAACCGGCTTCATCTGCTCACAGGCAAGTCCGGCAGCAAAAGTAACCGCATGCTGTTCTGCAATACCTACATCAAAATAACGTTCAGGGTAAAGCTTCTCAAACTCTACCAGACCACTGCCTTCACGCATTGCCGGAGTAATGGCCAGTAATTTATTGTCTGCTGCGGCCTGATCGATTATCCACTGACTAAAAATCTGTGTATAAGTGGGTTTAGCAGCCCCGGCAGATGAATGCAAACCCTGCTGAGGATCAAATGCACTGACAGCATGGAATGCAACCGGATCATTTTCTGCCAGTTTATAGCCATGCCCTTTTTTAGTAATAATATGCAACAATTGCGGCCCTTTACGGCTGCGCATTTCCTGCAATACATCTACCAGCTGAATCACATCATGCCCGTCAACCGGACCGGAATAGGTAAATCCAAAATTATCAAATAATGATAAAGTTTCAGAGCTGGTGCTTTCTTCAATCAGCCCCTTAATTTTATTTTCTACCCGCTGAGCCACATCCAGAGCACCCGGAACCAGACTCAGCACTTTTTCTGATTTGTGCTTGATAGATTTCACTAAGTCTTTTACATCATGCAAAGGATTTTTCGCCAAATATTTGGGTAAAGCTCCCACATTGGGTGAAATAGACATTTCGTTATCGTTGAGAATAACCAACAAATCAATGTCCATATCCCCGGCATTATTCAACGCTTCAAATGCCTGCCCAGCCGTCATTGCCCCGTCACCAATAATAGCCACACTACGATTGGTTTTATGCTGTAATTTATCAGCAACAGCCATACCCAGAGCAGCACCAATTGAAGTAGAGGAATGACCGACGCCAAACACATCGTATTCAGACTCGCTGCGTTTAGGAAACCCAGCCAGACCACCGCATTGCCGCATTGTATTCATGCGTTGCTTACGTCCGGTCAGAATTTTATGCGGATAACTCTGATGCCCTACATCCCAAATCAGATGGTCATATGGCGTCTGATATACAAAATGCAAAGCAACAGTTAACTCAACAGCCCCCAGATTACTGGCAAAGTGTCCACCTGTTTTACTTACTGATTCCAGTAAATAGGCGCGTAATTCATCGGCCAGCTCAGGTAACTGTGTTTTTTGTAAACGACGAACATCCTGCGGTAAATCAATGGTATCAAGCAGTGGTGTAGAATTCATGATCAGACTTTGCTTATTATTAATTTATTAATCCGGATGACAGATCAAATACCTGCCAAATAAATGCAGAGTAATTATATACCAGCATACCCCCTGCACGGGGGTATTTCACTTTATGACGATAAATTATTTTTATCCGGATTCATCCAAATAATTTCAGTCAATCAAAACAATTCAATCTTAAATTACCAATCAACACTATTGAATTACTCACGATGATAAGGATGATTATGCAGAATCGACTGTGCACGATAAAGCTGCTCTGTCAGCAATACCCGCACCATACCATGAGGTAAAGTAAGACTGGAGAGCCGCAATAACAAATTCGCCCGCTGCTTTAAACTATCAGTCATACCATCGGCACCACCAATAACAAAACACAGATTATCACCCTGATGCTGCCATTTTTTTAACCAGTCAGCGAGTTCCATCGAAGTAGGGGCTTTTCCGCGCTCATCCAGAACTATCAGGTAACTATGCGCAGGAATGGCTGCAACAATACGCGCCTCTTCTGCAACCATTGCCTGCACTGTACTCGTTCCGGGACCGCGTTTTTCCGGCTTGATTTCTTTAAGCTGAAACTGAATTTCACGACCAAATCTTTTACTGTAATCGGTTACAGCATAATCTATCCATTGCGGCATTTTCGTTCCTACCGCCAGCACAGTAATATTCATTCAATTCCAGTAAAATTAGTATCCGGCACAAATCAATCTGCAGCCTGCCATGGCTTAGCTGCCCCAGCATGAAAGGAAGGCTTTTCACCACCCCACAAAGCTTCAATATCATAATAATCGCGTACTGCCGGCTGCATAACGTGCACAACCAGATCACCAGCATCAACCAATGCCCATTCACCGCTATCAAGACCTTCAGTGCTGATAATTTCATAACCAGCCTCTTTCAAATCGACAGCCACATTATTGGCCAGAGCCTTTACCTGACGTGTACTGTCACCACTGGCAATAATCATGCGCGAAAACAGCGAAGTTTGTGCTGAAGTATCCAGCACAATAATATCTTTTCCTTTAATATCTTCAAGTGCATTAACGCTAACGGCTACCATATTTTCCCATTGAGCGATAAGATTTTCATCCATATAGTAAAATACCCTATTATGTTAAAAGCATTTCCAGCTTAGAAATACTCTATAAATATAAATTATGCCTGATAAAGACCTTCATGGTCGATATATTCAGCCACAGTCTCCGGAACATCATCATGATGACCTGATGACCATTTTGCACGAATATCAGTTGAGCTGACTGGTAAAAATGACGTTTGTAATAAAACAGCACGTCCGCCATCACTACCATCCGGTACAGTCATATTTTTAGCCAGTGCATCTGGCAACCATTGCTGCAATGATTCCGGCAAATCGGTTAATCCCTGTTGACCGCGCTGAGCAATTGCCAGATTCACACTTTGTAGCAGAGCCTGATAGCGATGCCAGTGAAGTAATTGCAACAATGAATCCATTCCCAGCAACCACCATAACTGAGTCTGCGGAAATACCTGATGAAACAGAGATACCGTATCAATAGTATATGTAGGCCCATTACGTAGTACATCGCAATCAGATACACTAAAACGTTTGTCTGTACTAATTGCCTTTTCCACCATAGCAAGACGTTGTAGTGCCGGCGTACAGGCAACCGTCGGTTTATGATACGGATCACCAGCCGGAATAAAAATAACATTATCCAGCATTAACTCATCCGCAAAACCCTGTGCAATATGAATATGTCCATTATGCGGAGGATCAAAAGTGCCGCCGAACAAACCGATACGTTTCATACTTTATTTCCGTTAACCACAATATTCAGCTTACCGGTAATGGGATGAATAACTAGACCATGTACCCTAATCTCACTGGGCATCAGAGGATGCTTACGTATCATATTCACCGAATGCATAATAGCATCTTCCACACAATCAAAATCAGTTAACCATTTATGAAAATCTACGCCGGCATTTTCCAGAATTTCAAGGCGCTCATCGCTGATCCCCCGGGCGCGCATCCGGTCAAGCATATCAGGCACATGTAATTCCTGCATGCCGCAATCATAATGCCCGATCACCATAATTTCAGTTACATTCATTTCAAATACAGCCACTAGTAATGAACGCATCACGGAACCCCAGGGATGGGTGACTAAAGCACCGGCGTTACGAATTACCTTAGCATCTCCATTCTTCAATCCCAGAGCACGGGGTAATAAATCCAGAATCCGTGCGTCCATACAGGAAACAATCGCCAGATTTTTTTCCGGATATTTATCTGTAAAAAATTGCTCATACTCTTCTGCATCAACAAATCTTTGATTAAAGTCCATAATTTCATCGATTAAAGACATAATTTCTCCCTCTGCATTTATTTAATCGTTACATGAATCTTATTACATTGATACATCAGCCCGAAGAACAAAAACCATAAAATATTCAGGCAGCCCAACGGCTGCCTGTTAACAAACCGAACTGTCTATGCACCTAACCAGAGCAATTTAAAAGCCCATAGTACAGCAATAATCCACACCATATAAGAAACTTCTTTAACTCTGCCACAGAACAGTTTAATTAGTGCATAACTAATAAAACCCATTGCAATACCATCTGCAATTGAATAAGCGAAAGGCATAAAAATCAGTGTAAAAAATGCAGGTGCAGCTTCCGATACATCTTTCCAGTCAATTTCCGTCATACTGCGCATCATCAGTACACCCACATATAACAAAGCAGGCGCAGTTGCATATGCCGGTACACTGGCAGCAAGCTTGGAAAACCACAAACTGGCCAGCATCAGAAGACCAACCACCACTGCTGTCAGACCTGTACGACCGCCTGCAGCTGCTCCGGCTGCCGACTCTACATAAGCAGTAGTAGAAGAAGTCCCCAGCCCAGCACCGACAACAATTGCCGTTGAATCGGCCAGCAACGCTTTTTTTACCCGTGGTAATTTGCCATCCACTAACAAACCGGCACGTCCGGCAACACCAATCAGAACACCGGTACTGTCAAATAAATCCACAAAGAAAAACACAAAAATAACGCTAACCAGACTCATGGTAAATAAATCATGAAAATCCAGCTGTAAAAAGGTAGGAGCCAGAGAGGGTACCGGCGCAAATACTCCCTTAAATTCATTAAGACCTGCTACTGAAGCAATAGCCGTAATTGCCAAAATACCGATAATAATTCCGCCACGTATGCGGAAATGCTCCAAAGTAACAATAAAACAAAAGCCCACGATCGTCAGCAACACCTGAGGAGAATGAATATCACCCAGGCTGACCAGAGTGGCCGGATTAGATACCACCACTCCGGCACTTTTGAGCGCTACCAGAGCCAGAAATAAACCAATACCGCCGCCAATAGAATACTTGAGAGAATTCGGTAGTGAATTAACAATCGCTTCGCGCACCTTAAACAGGCTTAAGATAATAAAAACAATACCGGAAACAAAAACTGCACCCAGTGCTACCTGCCATGATATACCCATACCTTTTACAACAGCATAAGTAAAATAAGCATTCAGTCCCATACCGGGCGCGAGTGCGATCGGATAATTGGCTACCAATCCCATCATCATGCAGGCAAAAGCTGAAGAAATACAGGTAGCTACAAATACCGCACCAAAATCCATTCCGGCATCCTTAAGAATGGAAGGATTAACTACCAGAATATAGCTCATTGCCAAAAAAGTAGTCAGACCGGCTAACACCTCAGTGCGCACACTGCTGCCACTTTCTTTAATTTTAAAAAAACGATCCAGAAAAGAAGTACCCGCTGGGCTCATGCCAATTCCTTTTAATACCGAACAAAGGCCAGACAAAACCGGTTATCATTAATAAATGTTTACTGATAACCAGACGAAAAAACAAATAAATATAGCATCACATTCCGACAACAAGCACAGCCTTTATACTGTATTAATGTACATGTTCCGGTATCCAGATAAATGGATTAATGCAGCGTTTCCCCTTATTAGAAAGATTAATCACTTAATCGGCTAAAACCATTTTTCCGCGTAAAGAAAAAGTATGTGCCTCAGTGATTTCCAGCTCTACCATCTGATTAATCAAACGAGGATGCCCTGTAAAATTAACTACTCGGTTATTTGCTGTACGCGCCTGTAACTGATCAGGATCTTTTTTAGACACACCTTCTACAAGACAGCGCTGTACACTGCCAAGCATAGATTGATTAATACGCGCTGTCTCAGCTTCAATCACTGTATTTAATGCTTCCAGACGACGTACTTTTTCAGCATGAGGAGTATCATCCGGTAAATTTGCTGCCGGTGTTCCCGGACGCGGACTATAGATAAATACAAAGCTTAAATCAAAAGCCAGATCTTGTACTAACTTCAGAGTTTGCTCAAACTCACGCTCAGTTTCTCCCGGAAAGCCAACAATAAAGTCTGAACTTAAACATAAATCCGGCCGGATAGCCCGCAACTTACGGATAATATGTTTATACTCTAAGGCTGTATAGCCACGTTTCATTGCCATTAAAACACGGTCAGAACCAGACTGTACCGGAAGATGCAAATGTGATACCAGCTTAGGTAAATCACGATAACACTCAATGATTGCATCAGAAAATTCTCGCGGGTGGCTGGTCGTAAAGCGCATGCGTTCAATACCAGGTATCTCATGCACTATGCGCAGCAACGTCGCGAAATCACAGATTTCACCATCACCCATATCGCCGCGATAGGCGTTTACGTTTTGTCCCAGCAGATTAATTTCCTTGACACCCTGTTGTGCCAGACCGGCAATTTCAGTAAGCACATCGTCAAGTGGACGTGAAAATTCCTCTCCGCGCGTGTAGGGTACAACACAAAAACTGCAATATTTGGAACAGCCTTCCATAATAGATACGAACGCTGCTCCACCTTCAACACGTGCAGGCGGTAAATGATCAAATTTTTCTATTTCCGGAAAAGAAATATCTACCTGCGACAGACCACTGGTTTCCTTATCAAGAATCATTTGTGGTAAACGATGCAAAGTCTGAGGACCGAAAACCACATCCACATAAGGTGCGCGCTGAATAATCGCCTCACCTTCTTGTGAAGCCACACAACCACCGACACCGATAATTAAATCCGGATTTTTAACTTTCAAAGGTCGGATACGCCCCAAATCTGAAAATACTTTTTCCTGAGCCTTTTCCCGAACCGAACAGGTATTAAAAAGAATAATATCTGCATCTTCAGCCCTGTCAGTTCGTTCTAAAGGTTGCCCTTCTGCCAGAACAGACAGCATTTTTTCACTGTCGTATTCATTCATCTGACAACCAAAGGTTCGTATAAATACTTTTTTCATAACACCTACAATAATTATTCAACCTGCGGATTATTGGGTCTCACCAATGCATCCTGCTCTTCATCAGTCAGTACCCAGATTTCCTGAATCTGATTTGCTCTGTCAACGCGCACTGCTATCGTTGTATTCTTAAATTTGTACAAATTGTTATACGTAACAAAACGATTATTTGTATCATGTATACGTACTCCCCTGCTTAATTGAAATGTTTTATTACCTTTAACTAAGCCCAGACTTAACGTACGTAACCATGCCTTTTTTGCCGTTCCTAATACAACCTGCTGTCCTTCTGCTTGTTTCAATACAACTATATGAATATCATTAGGTAAAACACGACCTGCCCATACTAATGAAGAGGATAAAAAAATCAGGCTCAACAATACTAAACGTAAATATTTCATGATTTCTCCTTAAATAACAATAGTCAGATAAGAGTCAATAATTATACGCAGAAGAGAGATAAACAGCAGCTTTTTAAGAAAAACGAATTCTGAAAAGCTAAAACAGTAAATACAAACTTATTAAATCAAACAAATGTATTTAAATAGAATTACGGTAATAAACTTACACTAAACAAGTAGTTTAAATTCGGTTCAAAAATCAGCTTTTTATTTGTGTATTGATTAATTCCTAAAATAACTATATTTTCGGCATCATAACAAAAAACCAAACTTACTCAATAATGAAAAAATAGTGAATCGTACCTACTAAAATTTATAGATATATACTGAATTACTACATCACGACTACTAAATAAATACACATTTTCAAACTATTCACAAAACCATAAAGCAAAAAATCAAAATGAAACAAGCCAGCCTAATGGCTGGCTTGTTCGTGAAGCCTGATTACTCAGCTACAGCTTCAGATTCAGGTGCTTTCTCAACCAACTCAACCAGAGCCAGCGGAGCATTATCGCCTTTACGGAAGCCATACTTCAATATGCGCAGATAGCCACCATTCCGATTAGCAAAGCGCGGGCCTAACTCATTGAATAATTTAACAACAACATCACGATCACGTGTACGATTAAAAGCTAAACGATGATTAGCCAGTGAAGGCTTTTTACCTAAAGTAATCAATGGTTCAGCTACACGACGCAACTCTTTTGCTTTCGGCAAAGTAGTTACAATTGTTTCGTGAGTCAATAAAGAATTGGCCATATTACGCAACATAGCAGCGCGATGACTGCTGGTGCGATTTAATTTGCGGTTACCATTACGATGACGCATGTCATTATCCTTTAATCATCAAACTTGTGGCTTTTCCAGACTGGCCGGCGGCCAGGCTTCCAGTTTTGAACCCAACGTCAATCCTTTGGAAGCCAGGACTTCCTTGATTTCGTTCAGAGATTTTCTACCCAGATTCGGGGTTTTCAACAATTCAGTCTCTGTGCGTTGAATCAAATCGCCAATATAGTAAATATCTTCAGCTTTCAAGCAGTTTGCTGAACGAACGGTCAACTCCAGATCATCAACTGGACGAAGCAGAATCGGATCAATCGGTGGTTCTTTCTCTTCTACCACGGTAACTGGAGTACCCTGTAAATCTGCAAAAATTGACATTTGATCAATCAAAATACAGGCCGCATTGCGAACTGCTTCTTCAGGGTCAATAGCACCGTTGGTTTCAATATCTAAAACCAGACGATCTAAATCAGTACGCTGCTCAACACGAGCAGGTTCTACTTCAAAGCTGACACGACTGATAGGCGAAAAGCTTGCATCTAGTTGAATAGCGCCGATACGTTTGTGGTCGTCTTTATTACGACGGCCTGACACAGACTCATAGCCTCTGCCTTGTTCAACCTTAATTTCCATATTGATACTACCACCTTCAGACAGGTGGCAGATAACATGATCAGGGTTAACAATTTCGACATCATGAGGTAACTCAATATCAGCTGCGGTAACAACACCGGCACCTGATTTTTTCAAACTTAAAGTTACTTCTGTGCGGCCATGCACTTTAAATACTACACCTTTCAGGTTCAGTAGAATATCAACAACATCCTCCTGAACGCTGTCAAGTGTAGAATATTCATGCAATACGCCTTCAATCGTTACTTCTGTCGACGCATAACCATTCATTGATGACAGTAAGATACGACGCAAAGCATTACCCAAGGTATGGCCGAAACCACGTTCAAAAGGCTCCATAGACACTTTGGCACGGGTAGCAGACAAGGTGTCAACGTCAATTTGACGTGGCTTCAAGAATTCGGATGTGTTTTGCATTTAACTGTCCTCACTTAACCAGCTTTATTTAGAGTAAAACTCTACCACCAGCTGTTCATTAATATCGCCACTCAATTCAGTGCGATCTGGCATGTTTTTGAAAACACCTTCCAGCTTGCCTTCTTCAACAGAAACCCAGCTTGGTAAACCAATCTGACTGGCAAGACTGAATGCTTCCTGAATTCGCACCTGTTTTTTGGCTTTTTCGCGAACAGCAACCACATCACCAGCTTTCACCTGAAAAGAAGGGATGTTTACAACCTGACCGTTCACGGTAATGGCTTTGTGAGATACCAATTGACGGGCTTCAGCACGAGTAGAGCCAAACCCCATACGGTATACCACGTTGTCTAAACGAGATTCCAACAACTGAAGCAGCAATTCACCAGTCGAACCTTTACGACGGGCTGCTTCAGCAAAATAACGGCGGAACTGACGTTCTAACACACCGTAAATACGGCGGATTTTCTGTTTTTCACGTAATTGCAGACCATAGCCGGACAAACGCGGTTTTTTTGCGCCATGCTGGCCGGGAGCAGAGTCTAGTTTACATTTTGAATCCAAAGAGCGACGTGCACTCTTAAGAAACAGATCTGTGCCCTCACGACGGGCTAATTTACATTTCGGGCCGGTATAACGTGCCATACTCAAATACTCCTGTTAGATACGACGTTTTTTAGGTGGCCGACAACCATTGTGTGGCAATGGAGTAACGTCTGTAATACTGGTAATCTTGAAACCAAGAGCGTTGAGCGCACGCACAGAAGATTCGCGACCAGGACCCGGCCCTTTAATGCGAACTTCCAGATTTTTTACGCCATACTCTTGGGCAACTTTACCAGCTGCTTCTGCCGCAACCTGAGCGGCAAATGGTGTGCTCTTACGTGAACCTTTAAAACCAGCACCGCCAGAGGTAGCCCAAGATAATGCATTGCCCTGACGGTCAGTGATAGTAATGATGGTATTATTGAAAGATGCATGTACATGCACAATACCTTCACTTACGGATTTACGTACTTTCTTGCGCACACGAGCTGTGTTTGCTTTAGCCATTATTATTCCTTATCAATTATTTCTTGCCTGCGATCGCTTTACGCGGACCTTTACGCGTACGCGCATTGGTACGGGTACGCTGACCACGGCACGGTAAACCACGACGATGACGCAGACCACGATAACAGCCCATGTCCATCAGACGTTTGATGTTCATGGTTACTTCACGGCGCAGATCACCTTCCACATGGTATTTGGCAATCTGTTCACGCAAAGCATCAAGCTGAGTCTCGTCTAAATCTTTTACTTTAGTGCTCGGCACAACGCCGGCAGCTTCGCAAACCAGTTTAGCGCGAGACGAACCAATACCATAAATAGCCTGAAGGCCAATTACGATATGGGCATTGTTAGGGATATTTACCCCTGCAATACGAGCCATATTTTTTCCTTAGGGCAAAAGTCTGTCACTATAACACAAAGACTTATGGTTATCCATTAGCCTTGGCGTTGTTTATGACGAGGGTCAGTACAAATCACGCGTACGACACGATTACGACGAATGATTTTACAATTACGGCAAATTTTCTTTACCGATGGCTGAACGCGCATATTATTTCCTTTCTACTCTTAGCGGGCGCGGAAAACGATGCGGGCACGAGTCAAATCGTACGGAGTCAATTCCACAGTCACTTTATCACCGGGTGAAATACGAATGTAATGCATGCGCATTTTTCCGGAAATATGACCTAAAACGACATGATCGTTTTCAAGTTTAACTTTAAAAGTTGCGTTGGGCAGGGTTTCAAGAATTTCACCCTGCATTTGTATGGTATCTTCTTTAGCCATAATACTTAACGACGTGATGATAATGATTTCATCGCAGAACGCTTCATCAGATGTTCATACTGACTGCTCATTACGTAAGAAGCGATTTGCGTTTTAAAATCCATGGTCACCACCACCAGAATAAGTAGTGAGGTGCCACCTAGATAGAAAGGTACATTCATCGCAGAAGTCAGCACTTCCGGAATCAGGCACACGATAGCAATATAAATTGCGCCCCAAAAGGTCAAACGCAATACAACTTTCTCCAGATAACGACTGGTTTGCTCACCAGGCCGAATACCCGGAACGAAAGCACCACTTTTCTTCAGATTTTCTGCCATTTCCCTTGGACTGAACACCAAAGCCGTATAGAAATAACAAAAGAAGATAATAGTAGCTGCAAATAACAAAATATAAACAGGCTGACCATGCTGCAATAATGTAGCCAGTTTCTGTAACCAACTATCCGGATTTGCCGAACCAAACCAGCTTAACAGAGTAGAAGGAAACAAAATGATACTGGATGCAAAAATTGGCGGAATAACCCCAGCCATATTCAGTTTGAACGGCAGATGAGAGTTTTGCGCCTGCATAATACGATTACCTACCTGACGTTTGGCATATTGCACAGGTACTTTACGTTGTGCACTTTCAATATATACAACAGCATATATCAATGCCAGCGCACCAACAATCAGTGCAACAGCCATCAGATAACTAATTGATCCCTGACTGGTTAATGTCAGCAAACGACCAATACCGGCAGGCAGACTGGCTGCAATACCGGCGGTAATAATCAGCGAAATACCATTACCTATACCACGTTCAGTAATTTGTTCACCCAGCCACATCAGAAACATGGTTCCTGTAACCAGACAAACCATAGTCGAGAAATAAAACTCAATCTGACCGGAAACTACTACATTCTGCTGGTAAACAAATGCAGCAGCACCAAAGCTTTGCAAAGTGGCCAGCAAAACAGTACCGTAACGGGTATATTTGGTCAAAGTACGGCGCCCCGCCTCACCTTCTTTTTTTAGAGCCTTCAATGAAGGAATAATTTCAGAAGCAAGCTGAATAATAATTGAGGCTGAAATATAGGGCATCACACCTATTGCAAAAATACTGAACCGTTGCAGAGAACCGCCGGAAAACATATTAAGCATACTTAATATGCCTCCGCCGGCACTTTCATACAATTTGGTCAAAGCAGCACCATCCACACCGGGCACTGGAATATGTGAACCGATGCGGAATACAACCAACGCACCAAGTAAAAATAACAGACGATTTTTCAAATCACCGAACTTTGAAAGTCCTGTTGCGGATTGCGGATTAGCCACTTGAGTCCTTGCCTTATTCTGCTACTTTACCACCGGCAGCTTCAATGGCCTGTTGCGCACCTTTGGTGGCCTTAATACCATTTAAAGTTACCGCCTTATCAATACTGCCTGATGCAATAATTTTAACATTCAGAGCAGTAGCAGGCACCAGTCCTGCCTGTTTCAGAACTAAAACATCAATTTCATCAACTGCAATTTTAGCCAGTTCATCTAAACGCACTTCTGCATTCAGATTAGCAGTCAGAGATTTAAAACCGCGTTTCGGCAGGCGGCGTTGCAAAGGCATCTGACCGCCTTCGAAACCGACTTTATGATAACCACCTTTACGGCTTTTCTGACCCTTATGGCCTCGGCCACAAGTTTTGCCTAAACCGCTGCCAATGCCACGACCTACACGGCGAGCCGCGTGTTTAGCACCTTCAGCAGGTTGAATGGTATTCAAAAGCATGTTACTTCTCCACTTTCAAAAGGTAGCTGATTTTGTTGATCATGCCACGATTTTCGGGGGTATCAAGCACTTCAACAGTATGCTCGCGGTGACGTAAGCCTAAACCGCGTGCACAGGCACGATGAGCAGCAATAGTGCCAATCAGGCTTTTAACCAGTGTAATGCGTATGGTTTTTTGCTCACTCATGATCTGCTCCTAAAATTTCTTCTACGGTCAGGCCACGTTTAGCAGCAATCTCAGCCGGCGTATACAGTTTAGACAATCCATCCAGAGTTGCGCGAACAATGTTGTATGGATTGGTTGAACCATGTACTTTAGCAGAGATATTATGAATACCCATTGCATCAAATACCAAACGCATTGGACCACCAGCTTTCACACCATTACCTTCTTTGGCCGGTTGCATGAATACACGTGTTGCACCATGGCGACCAATTACTTCGTGATGAATGGTACGTCCATTTAAAGGCACTTTGATCATATTGCGGCGGGCTTGATCCATAGCTTTCTGTACAGCCACAGGCACTTCTTTAGATTTACCTTTGCCCATACCAATGCGACCATCGCCATCACCTACTACGGTTAAAGCCGAGAAGGCCATAATGCGGCCACCCTTAACCACTTTGGTCACACGGTTTACGGCAACCATTTTTTCAATCAGGCCGTCACCGCGTTCTTCAGTTTCGTGTTTTGCCATATTTCTGGTCTCCAGTTTATTAGAAGCTCAAACCGTTTTCACGGGCTGCCTCAGCCAAGGCTTTAACGCGACCATGGTATTGAAAACCAGAACGGTCAAAAGCCACTGCATCAATGCCTGCCGCTTTGGCTTTTTCAGCAATGCGTTTGCCAACTACAACAGCAGCATCTACATTGCTACCATATTTAATGCTGGCACGAACATCAGCCTCAAGAGTAGAGGCCTGAGCCAGTACTCGGTCACCTTCAGCGCTAATAACCTGGGCATAAATGTGATTATTGGTGCGGAAAACGCACAATCTCACTTTGTTCAGGGCTGCAATTTTGGCACGGGTTTTACGTGCTCGACGCAGTCTTGCTACATTTTTATCCATCAGTGAGCCTCAATTATTTTTTCTTGGTTTCTTTAATAACGACACGCTCATCAGCATAACGTACACCTTTACCTTTATAAGGTTCCGGCGGACGGAATCCACGAATTTCAGCGGCCACCTGCCCTACTACCTGTTTATCTGCACCGGCAATGATTACTTCGGTAGCAGAAGGAGTAGTAGCAGTAATACCTTCAGGCAATTCGTAGTTAATCGGATGAGAGTAACCTAAAGAAAGATTCAATACTTTACCCTGAGCCTGAGCGCGATAACCCACACCAATCAGTTGCAGCTTTTTCTCAAAACCATTGCTCACGCCCACAACCATATTGTGCAATAAAGCACGAACTGTACCGGATAAAGCATTTGCTTTTGTACTGTTATCATTGGCGGTAACAACCAGCTGACCATCATTCAATGCTACATTCACTTCAGCGTGCTGATGCAGAGACAATTCGCCGTTTTTACCTTTAACAATGATAGCCTCTGGAGAAAACTTAACGTCAACGCCAGCCGGAACCACTACCGGATGTTTTGCAATTCGAGACATGTTTTCTCCTTAGGCAACTACGCACAATAACTCACCGCCAATACCATTGGCACGGGCTTTACGGTCAGTCATTACGCCTTTAGAAGTGCTCACAATCACAACGCCCAAACCATTCATTACAGAAGGAATGTCGTTGGAACCTTTATACACACGCAGACCAGGACGTGATACGCGCTGAATGCGCTCTATTACCGGCTGACCTGCATAGTATTTCAATTGTATTTCCAATGTCGCCTTGGTTTCAGTAGATACGGAGAAATCTTCTACGTAGCCTTCTTCTTTCAAAACTTTGGCAATTGCTACTTTCAGTTTTGAAGAAGGCATACTTACAGAGACTTTATTCGCACGCTGAGCGTTGCGAATACGGGTCAACATATCGGAAATAGGATCATGCATACTCATATTTTATACTCCTATTACCAGCTGGCTTTGATGACACCCGGAATTTCACCACGCATGGCGATTTCACGGATTTTGGTACGGGCCAAGCCGAATTTACGGAAATTTCCACGCGGACGACCGGTCAAAGCGCAGCGACGACGTTGACGAATCGGAGCAGCATTACGCGGGATAGCCTGCAGTTTCAGACGTGCCTGAAAATGTTCTTCATCAGTCGCGTTAGCATCATTGATGATGGCGAAAATGGCTTCACGCTTTGCAGCATATTTTTTTGCCAAAGCTTCACGCTTCAGCTCACGATTAATAAGTGCTTTCTTAGCCATAATTAACCCTTAAACGGAAATTTGAACAGAGACAGCAGTGCTTTGGCTTCTGCGTCAGTTTTGGCAGTAGTGGTAATAGTAATATTCAAACCACGCAAAGCATCAATTTTATCGTATTCAATTTCCGGGAAAATAATTTGTTCACGCACGCCCATGTTGTAATTACCACGACCGTCGAATGATTTACCATTTACACCGCGGAAGTCACGTACACGCGGCAAAGCGATTGCAATCAGACGATCCAGAAATTCATACATACGATCACGGCGCAAAGTTACTTTGCAGCCAATCGGGTAATTATCACGGATTTTAAAGCCTGCAATTGACTTGCGTGCTACAGTTACTACTGGTTTCTGACCAGCAATTTTTTCCAGATCACCAACTGCATGTTCCATTACTTTTTTATCGGCAACCGCTTCACCAACACCCATGTTGAGGGTAATTTTTTCAATACGCGGTACTTCCATGATAGATTTGTAACCGAACTGTTTGGTCAACTCAGGAACAACAGTAGTGTTATAAAAGTCTTTTAAACGAGCCATTGATTACTCCTTAAGCTCCCACGGCGGCACCGGTAGATTTATATACACGGGTACGCACTACTTTGCCGTCTACAGTTTCTACTTTGATACCTACGCGGTCAGCTTTTTGGGTTTCCGGATTGAAAATCGCTACATTGGAAATAGCCAATGGCGCATCTTTGGTGATTACACCACCTTCAATCCCACGCATGGGGTTAGGTTTCTGGTGACGTTTAACACGATTTACGCCGTCAACAATCACTTTATCACCCAAAACACGCACTACTTTACCCTGTTTGCCCTTATCTTTACCGGCAATAATAATCACCTGATCACCAGTTTTAATCTTTTTCATTGCAACCTCACTTACAGTACTTCAGGAGCTAATGAAACGATTTTCATGAATCGCTCAGTACGTAGCTCACGGGTTACCGGGCCAAAAATACGGGTACCAATTGGTTCCAGTTTGGTATTCAACAGCACGGCTGCATTGTTATCAAATTTGATCAGTGCTCCGTCATTACGACGTACACCTTTAGCTGTACGCACTACCACAGCGTTATATACATCGCCCTTTTTAACGCGACCACGGGGAGCTGCGTCTTTTACGGCCACTTTAATAATGTCGCCTACAGATGCGTAGCGACGCTTAGATCCACCTAATACTTTGATGCACATTACGCGGCGCGCACCAGAGTTGTCAGCCACATCTAAGATGGTCTGCATTTGAATCATGTTATTACCTTTAAAAATCCAACTTAATTTACCGCTTTCAGTCAGCCTGTTACCACTTAATAGCTGTCTGAAACCATTAACGGTTCTAGTAAACCAGTCTTGGGTCCCGAAGGGAGAGTTCCGGCGACTGCCGGAGACTTTCAAGAAACTGAAAGTTAAGGAACGAAGTTTACAGACAATATCTGATTGTCGCAAGACTTCGTTCCCTAATTGCAGCACATTGTTGTGTTAATTACACATTACGTGCTTTCTCAATCAGCTCAGTTACAACCCAGCTTTTGGTTTTTGACAACGGGCGACCTTCGGAAATGACAACAACGTCACCAATACCGTATTGGTTTTGCTCATCGTGCGCATGGATTTTAGTAGAACGACGGATTACTTTACCATACAGCGGATGTTTCACTTTACGTTCCACCAATACTGTTACAGTTTTATCCATTTTGTCGCTCACGACTTTGCCCTGCAAAGTACGTACGTTTTTAGCTTCAGTCATTATTCACCATCCTTCTGATGCAAAATGGTTTTTACACGAGCAATATTACGACGCACTTTTTTCAGCTCACTGTTTTTACCCAGCTGGCCGGTGGCGTGCTGCATACGCAAACCAAACTGCGCTTTCAACAGACCAACCAGTTCTTCGTTTAACTGCTCAACAGATTTGTCTTTCAATTCACTGGTTTTCATTATTGACCTACCTGGCGTTTAACAAATACAGTCTGAATCGGCAATTTGGCTGCAGCCAGTTCAAAAGCCTGACGAGCCAATGTTTCATCAACACCGTCCATTTCGTAGAGCATTTTGCCCGGCTGGATTTCAGCAATGTAATATTCCACATTACCTTTACCGCCACCCATACGAACCTGAATTGGTTTTTCAGTAATAGGTTTATCCGGGAATACGCGGATCCAGATACGACCGCCACGTTTAATATGACGGGTCATTGCACGACGTGCTGCCTCAATCTGGCGTGCAGTCAAACGACCGCGACCCACAGCTTTCAGACCAAAATCACCAAAGCTAACTTTATTGCCACGAGTAGCAATACCGGTGTTGCGGCCTTTTTGCTGTTTGCGGTATTTCATTCTAGTTGGCTGCAGCATTTCGACCACCTGCCTTTCTGCTGTGTTTCTTGTCCTGTTCCGGCTTAGCCTGAATTTCACCCGGTGTCAGTTCACCTTTGTAAACCCAGACTTTGATACCGATAATGCCATATGTAGTTTTGGCTTCGCTGGTAGCGTAGTCAACATTGGCACGCAGGGTATGCAAAGGCACACGACCTTCACGATACCATTCGGTACGCGCAATTTCGATACCGTTCAGACGACCTGAAGACATAATTTTGATGCCTTTGGCGCCAACGCGCATAGCATTCTGCATAGCACGTTTCATGGCACGACGGAACATAACGCGTTTTTCCAGTTGTCCGGCAATATTGTCCGCAATAATTTGCGCATCGATTTCCGGTTTACGGATTTCTTCGATGTTTACATGCACCGGCACGCCCATGATTTTCTGCAAATCACGTTTTAATACTTCAATGTCTTCACCTTTTTTACCGATTACAATACCAGGACGGGCACTGTAAATGGTAATACGTGCAGATTTTGCCGGGCGTTCAATTACCACGCGACCTACAGAAGCATTTGCAAGACGTTTGCGTAAAAAATGACGCACGTCGATATCTTCTTTCAGCACTTTGGAAAAGTCGCCGCTTTTGGCAAACCACTTGGAAGACCAATCTTTATTCACTGCCAGGCGAAAGCCTGTAGGGTTAATTTTTTGTCCCATCGCTTTTCCTTAGTTGCCTACAATCACGTTGATGTGACAAGTTTGTTTTTCGATGCGGTTACCACGACCTTTAGCACGTGCCTGAAAACGTTTCAGACTCGGACCTTTGTCGATATAAATAGTAACCACTTTCAGTTCATCGATATCAGCACCTTCGTTGTGTTCAGCATTGGCTACTGCAGATTCCAGTACCTTTTTAATCAGTTCAGCACCTTTTTTCGGGCTGAATGTCAAAATATTCAACGCCTGGGCAATATCTTTACCACGTACTAAGTCAGCTACCAGACGGGCTTTTTGTGCTGAAATACGGGCATTTTTGTGTTGTGCACTAACTCTCATGTTTTATCCCTTATTTTTTAGCCTTCTTATCAGCCAAATGGCCTTTGAAGGTACGGGTCAATGAGAACTCACCCAACTTATGACCAACCATGTTATCGCTGATAAATACCGGCACGTGGGTACGGCCGTTGTGTACAGCAATGGTTAGACCGATAAAATCAGGCAGAATAGTGGAACGACGTGACCAGGTTTTAATCGGGCGTTTGTCGTTATTAGCACGAGCCGCATCGACCTTTTTCAGTAAATGCAGGTCGACATATGGGCCTTTTTTTAATGAACGAGCCATATCAGTTAACCTTTATTTGAGTAACGGCGGCGAACAATCATATTGTTCGTGCGTTTATTACGACGAGTACGATAGCCTTTAGTCGGTGTACCCCATGGGCTAACCGGTTCACGAGCTTCACCAGTACGACCTTCACCACCACCATGCGGGTGGTCAACCGGGTTCATCACAACACCGCGTACGGTCGGACGAATACCACGCCAGCGTTTAGCACCGGCTTTACCCAGTTTTTGCAGGCTTTGTTCTTCATTGCCTACTTCACCAATGGTGGCACGGCAATCAACATGAATTTTACGTACTTCACCTGAACGCAGACGCAGCTGTGCATATACGCCTTCTTTTGCCAGCAATACAGCAGATGCACCGGCTGAACGGGCAATCTGTGCACCTTTACCCGGTTTCATTTCGATACAATGAAGAGTTGTACCTACCGGAATATTGCGGATTGGCAGATTATTACCAGCTTTAATTGCAGCTTCAGAACCGGAAACCAATACGGCACCTACCTGAACATTACGCGGCGCAATAATGTAACGGCGTTCACCATCTGCAAAACACAATAACGCAATATGAGCGGTACGGTTCGGATCGTACTCAATACGTTCCACTTTAGCAGCGATACCGTCTTTATCATTACGTTTAAAGTCAACAATACGGTAATGGTGTTTGTGACCACCACCTTTATGACGGGTTGTAATGCGTCCGCCGTGATTACGACCGGCAGTTGAAGACTGTTTTTCTAATAATGGTGCATAGGATGCACCTTTATGCAAGCCTTCCGCAACCACGCGTACCATTCCGCGACGGCCAGCAGAAGTCGGCTTCATTTTAACAATAGCCATAGTGCTTATTCCTTATCTGCAGAAGCGGCAGCAGATTCAATATCCAGCTCCTGTCCAGCCGCCAGGCTGACATAAGCTTTCTTAACATCGCTGCGCTTACCGATGGTACGGCCAAAACGTTTGTTTTTGCCTTTAATGATGGTTGTGGCTACAGAATCCACTTTCACATTAAATAATAGTTCCACTGCTGCCTTAATTTCAGGTTTAGTGGCATTCGGCAATACTCTAAACGTCATCTGGTTGCGTTTTTCAGCCAGCATGTTGCTTTTTTCGGAAACAACAGGAGCCAAGAGCACTTGCATTAAACGTTGTTGATTCATACCCATTGCTCCTCAAGTTGTGCAACTGCTGCTTTGGTAAGCACCACTTTCTTAAAGCGTAACAGATTGTACGGATCAGTTTGCTGTGCTTCCAGAACCAGTACATTCGGCAGGTTGCGGCTAGACAAGTAAACGTTTTCATCCAGCTGTTTGGTAATGAACAATACCTGCTCCATACCCAGATTTTTAACCTGTTCAGCAAATGCTTTGGTTTTAGGAGTAGCAGCAGACAGTTCATCAATAACAAACAGGCGTTCATCGCGTACCAGCTGAGACAGAATGGCTGCCATACCCGCACGGTACATCTTACGATTTACTTTCTGGGTAAAGTTTTCATCTGGTTTATTCGGGAACGCACGACCACCACTGCGCCACAGCGGAGAAGATGTCATACCGGAACGGGCACGGCCGGTTCCTTTCTGACGCCATGGTTTTTTAGTGGAGTGTTTTACTTCGGCACGGGTTAACTGTGAACGGTTACCGGAACGGGCATTGGCCAGAAAAGCTGTAACCAGCTGGTGAACCAGATCTTCATTGTATTCACGTGCAAACAATGCGTCAGACGCAGCAACTGCACCTGCAACCTGACCCTGAGCATCAATTAATTTCAGTTCCATTACGCACCTACCTTCACGCTCGGACGCACGACAACGTCGCTGTTAACCGCACCGGGCACCGCACCTTTTACCAGCAATAACTGACGTTCGGTGTCTACGCGTACGATTTCCAGATTCTGAATGGTGGACTTAACGTTACCGTACTGTCCGGCCATACGTTTGCCACGGAATACGCGACCCGGATCCTGTGCCATACCGGTTGAACCAGGCACACGATGAGAGCGTGAGTTACCGTGAGAAGCACGCTGAGAACCAAAATTGTGACGTTTGATGGTGCCAGAAAAGCCTTTACCTTTACTGGTACCAGTGACATCAATTAACTGACCTGCTGCAAAAATGCCGACATTGATTTCAGCACCGGCAGACAATTCAGCCAGTTTTTCTTCAGAAACAGCAAATTCAACCAAGCCACGGCCGGCTTCAACACCTGCCTTGGCAAAATGACCTGCCTGTGCCTTGCTTACGCGATTGGCTTTTTTCTGACCAAAAGTTACCTGTACGGCAGTGTAGCCGTCAGTAGCTTCGGATTTGAGTTGAGTGACGCGATTGGCAGACATATCCAGTACAGTTACCGGAACTGATGCGCCGTTCTCATCGAACACGCGCGTCATGCCTACTTTGCGCCCAACCAGACCTAAAGTCATAGTTATTTCCTTTTATAAAGGGACCAATTACGATTGATTGGCCTCGCACAAATAAAGAATCTTGCCGACGTAAAATCGGCAAGATGGCGATAGTATCATGTTTACTCTGCACGAATCAATTTTTTATGCAAGTAAAGCACGGATTTTTAGATAAAAAAACAACGTTTATGCCTTATACATGACTATTAGTCTGGATTTCGGGTATTTTACTCTGCCTGAATATAAATATTATCTGATTAATTCATCAGTAATACTTTGCAGAAACTGAAGTCGTTCAGGCTTCAGTTTCCCGTCTGCCGCAGCCTGTTTCAGTGCACAGCCCGGTTCCTGACGATGAGTACAATTATGAAAACGGCACTCCCCGATATACTGACGCATATCAGGGAAATAATGCAGCAGATTACTAACTAACAAATGATGTAAGCCAAATGCCTGCAATCCGGGCGAATCAATAAGCTGACTGTGTGCATCCAGATCATATAATTGCGCATGAGTCGTGGTGTGACGACCTGAATCCAGTGCCGCTGAGATATCACCTACCCTTGCCTGTTCATTACCCAGTAATGCATTGGTTAAAGTTGATTTACCCATACCTGACTGACCTAACAGGATTGCCCGCTCTCCCTGCAAATACCGGCGCAGCTCAGCCACATTATATAAGGCACTAATATTGATTACCTGATAACCCAGACTCTGATAAAAGGCCAATTTTTCGAGCCAAAGCTTATTTTGTAGTAAATCTGCTTTATTTAATACAATCAGTGGCGGTATATCCGCAGCCTCTGCAGCCAGTAATGCACGCTGCAATAATAATTCACTGGGAGTCGGTACAGCAGCCAGTACGATTAGCATAAGGGTAACATTGGCCGCAATGAGTTTACTGCGCGTAGCATCCTGCCGGTAAAGCAGGCTGCGCCGGGGTAAATAATCCTCAATTACAGCCTGCTGCTGATTGATATGACTAATATGGACTTCATCACCACAGGCAAAATCAACTCTTTTCTTTCGCGTAGTGGCTTCATAAGTTTTACCCGCATACGTTCGCACCATGAAGCGGCGCCCGAAACTGGTAATAATCTGTGCTGTTAATAATTCATTCGCAGGCTGCGCCATTCTCAGTCTGCCTTTACGGCTGTTTGTAATGCCGCAATACGTTCCCGTGCGCCGGGATGCGAATCATAAAACCGCGAATACCAGATATCGCTAACCAGACTGGAGGCATTAGTACGATAAAGTTTGGTTAAAGCATGAATCAGATCATCGGCATTTGCATATTTTGCTGCAAAACGGTCTGCTTCAAATTCATTTTTACGGGACAAAACACTCGACAATGGTGAAAACGGAAAAGTAAATACAGGCAGTACAAGCATAAATAATAATAAAGCCATAGCATGACTGACTTCATGCACACCCAGACCAGTATAAAAACCAGTCTGAGGTAATAGCCAGCCCAAAACAGCAAAAACAATTAAAGCCAATATAAAAGTAACAATCATTTGTTTGAATACATGTTTGTGGGCAAAATGACCTAACTCATGAGCCAGTACAGCCTCAACCTCACTTATCTGCATATCTTTCAGTAAGGTATCAAAAAATACAATGCGCTTATGTTTCCCCAGACCGGTAAAATAGGCATTACCATGCCCGCTGCGTCTGGAGCCATCCATTACAAAAATACCATCACTCTGAAAACCAGTACGCTGCAACAAGTTTTCAATCCGAGTTCGCAATGCATCATCTTTCAATAGTTCAAATTTATTGAAAAGCGGCGCAATCCATTTTGGAAAAGCCCACATCAGCAACAAGGAAAAACTGACCCATACCAGCCATACAGCCAGCCACCATGCGCCACCAAACCAGTTTGCTGCAATCAGAATCCGCATCAGCCACAGAATAATATACAGTAAGGGCAAGCCAACAATAATGGCTAAAAGACTACCTTTAAACTGATCAGCAATAAAAGTAGCCATGGTCATTTTGTTAAAGCCAAATTTTGCCTCCAGACAAAAACTGCGGTACCAGGCGATCGGCCAGCCAAGAATCATATTAACCAAAGCAAACAGACCAATAAGCACAATTCCCTGTGCAATATCGTGCTGCACCCATTTCTGACTTAAATGCGCTAATAGATCAAGACCGCCACCAAGTGTGAATATTAGCAATAAGAATGCCTGAAACAGAATTTCATAACGAGCCAGACGCTGCTTGGCCAAAGTATAATCCGCTGCTTTTTGATGCTCTGCCAGAGACACACTTTGCACAAAAGCCGCTGGAACATGGCTACGATGTGCCAGTACAGCTTTACTTTGGCGAACCGAAAGATATAACTGGCCACATATGCTGCAGATGAAAAATAATAAAAACAATATATAAATCGTTTGGGCAGAAAGATAAAACACCATAAAAATACTTTGTACCTGAAAATAATCATTTTAACGGAGTTTATCTGTTACTGGCTAAAAAGTGACTGAATAAACATCCTTCTATTTAAAATTAACATGATTATTTGACTGAATAATATATTATTACCGTATGTTGTCTTGTGATAATATCCGAAACTACTTACAGCATTGCATAAAATCTATTCAATTAGAATAACTAAAATTCAGTCTGTTCTCCTAAAACTATTACTTTTGCCTGATTTTAGCTCCAGATATAGGTAAAAAAATCAGCTTAACCTATCAGCCTTACCAGAAAGAAGCTAAAATCATATTTTATTATTAATCAAGATTAAGATATGCAAAACGCTAAAAATCTTGCGTGGCTGGATATGGAAATGACCGGATTAAATCCGGATACAGACCGTATTATAGAGGTTGCCATGATCATTACCGATAGTGACCTGAATATACTCGCACAGTCTGAAGTACTGGTAATTCATCAGCCAGACAGCATTATCGATCATATGGATAAATGGAATACCACTACGCATACCCGTACTGGTCTGGTAGATAAAGTAAAAGCTTCAACGCTAACAGAAGCTGAGGCTGAAGAAAAATTGCTGGCTTTTATCAGTGAGTGGATACCGGAAAAAGCCTCACCAATGTGTGGCAATTCCATTCATCAGGATCGCCGCTTTATGGTGCGCTACATGCCGCGACTGGAAGCTTACTTCCATTACCGCAATCTGGATGTTTCTACTCTTAAAGAATTGGCCAGACGCTGGAATCCTGCCATTGTCAAAGGCATCAGTAAAAAAGGTGCGCATCAGGCTCTGGATGATATTAAGGAAAGCATTGAGGAAATGGCTTATTATCGCGAACACTTCTTAACAATACCTAGCTGATTTTGTATACTGCCCTATTTATTTTTGCTGAAATTAATTCCGGTTATGATCAATCCGTCCTGCCCCATTAATCAGACAGCCATTTGGGCACAATTGCATCAGCATCAGCGCAGCACCCGTTTCTTGCATATGCGCGACTTATTCCGTCAGCAGCCGGATCGTTTTGCACAAATGCATGAACAATTAAATGGTCTGTTACTGGATTACAGCAAAAACCGTATTACTGAAGATACGCTTGCATTACTGATTGAGCTGGCCAATATTGCAGATGTACGTGGCTGGACTGACAAAATGCGCCGCGGTGATAAAATTAATGTTAGCGAAAATCGTGCCGTATTACATACAGCACTCAGGCTACCGCCGCATGCTGAAGTGTATGTTGATGATCATAATATCGTACCAGATATCCATCGGGAACTGGAACGAGCCTACCACTTTGCCGAATCAGTACGCAATGGTGAATATACCGGAGCTGGTAATGAACGTATTACGGATATTATTAATATAGGTATTGGCGGATCTCATCTTGGTCCGGAAATGGTGACACTGGCCTTACGTCCGTTTCAGCAAACTGGTCTGAATATTCATTATGTTGCCAATGTTGACGGCGCCAACCTGATTCAGGTGTTAAATAAAGTTAATCCGGCCACAACCATTTTTATCATTGCCAGCAAATCTTTCACTACACCTGAAACTTTGCTGAATGCACAAACCGCACGTAACTGGTTTTTACAACAGGGAATGAGTGAAGCTGATATCAGCCGCCATTTTATAGCGATAACCAGTGCTGTTGATAAAGCACAGGCTTTTGGTATCACTTCGGATCATACATTCTCCATGTTTGACTGGGTAGGCGGCCGCTACTCTGTTTGGTCAACTATTGGATTATCAGTTATTTGTGCCATTGGTAAAGAAAATTTTCAGGATTTTCTTGCTGGCGGCAGAGCAATGGATGAACATTTTTTTCATGCACCGCTAAGACATAATATTCCGGTTTTACTCGGACTGATCGGATTGTGGTATCACACCTTTTATACCACAACCAGCCATGCAATCATTCCTTATGACCACGGACTGCGCCGTCTGGCTGCGCACTTGCAGCAGCTGGACATGGAAAGTAATGGAAAACAGGTAAGCCGTTATGGAGAACGGCTGGACTTTGATACTGGTCCGATAATCTGGGGTGAGGAAGGTGTTAACTGCCAGCATGCTTTTTTTCAATTACTGCATCAGGGACCACGACTGATTTCTTCCGATTTTATTGTTCCAGTTAACAGTTTTTATCATGTCAGTACCCAGCATAAAGTTCTTGTTGCTAATGCCTTTGCTCAAACTGAAGCACTTATGCGTGGCAAAACACTGGCGGAAGCTTATGCCGAATTAATTGATCTGGATAACAAATCACGCGATATTATGGCTCCGCAAAAAGTATTTCCGGGTAATCAGCCATCTAATACTCTCTTAATAGATGAAATTAACCCGTTTAATCTGGGTATGCTGCTGGCCATGTATGAACATAAAGTATTTGTACAGGGTGTAATCTGGGGAATTAATTCATTCGATCAGTGGGGTGTAGAGTACGGAAAAGTTCTGGCTAAAAATATTGAACCGGAATTAAGTACTAATGATTCGCTACACCATGATGCTTCAACTAACGGCCTCATTGACTATTTCAGAAAACATCACCATGACACAAACCTTAATTGACATTACCACCAAACTGGATGAATTGGGACATACGGTAACCTGTGCCGAATCATGTACCGGGGGCTTGTTGGCAGCAGAACTAACTCGCCTGCCGGGTAGTTCAAATTGGTTTAATATGGGCTATGTCACTTATAGCAATCAGGCAAAAAAACAGTTACTTAATGTTAACGAAACAACTTTGCGCCATTATGGAGCTGTTAGTGAGGAATGTGTACGCGAAATGGCACTAGGTGCTCTGATTAATTCGAAAGCAAATTATGCTATTTCGATTTCCGGTATTGCCGGGCCAACTGGAGGAAGTGCCGAAAAACCAGTTGGTACAGTATGGTTCGGGCTGGCAACCAAACAGCGTATCTGGGCTAAAAATTATCAGTTTAACGGTAATAGAGATACAATCCGCACTCAGGCTGTGGAATATGCTTTGCGTTTTTTACGTCAATATTTATACCGTTAAACCAGACTGTATACGTTATCAGAATCCAGCAGATAAAATAAAACTGACCGGTTTTTCACAGCCGGTCAGTTTTTCATTTCAAACAGAATTGAGAATCAACCATACTTATTCAATACGTTCACCATGGATACTCACATCCATACCTTCGCGTTCTGAATCATGATCAATACGTAAACCGCGACATACAATTGCCACAATTTTAAGAATAAGATAAGTCATAATTACGCTGTATACAATTGTAATAGCCACATCTTTAATCTGAGCCAGCAGTTGACTACCTAAAGTCGCCTCACCGCCAAAAATGGCGTTACTGAACAGCAAACCAGTTAAAATTGAACCAACGATACCGCCAAAGCCATGAATACCAAAGGCATCAAGCGAATCATCATAACCAAATCTGCGTTTTAAATACACTGCGGCAAAATAAGCAGCAACAGCTGTCAATACTCCGATTACCAATGCAGCCTGTGGACCGACAAACCCGGCAGCAGGTGTAATGCCTACCAGACCGGACACCGCACCAGAAGCCATACCCAATGCAGAAGGTTTATGTCCTGCCAGTTTTTCACATAACATCCATGTTAATGCTGCTGAAGCTGCTGCTATCTGAGTCACAGCCATAGCCATACCGGCAGAAGCATCCGCAGCACCAGCTGAACCGGCGTTAAAGCCAAACCAGCCAACCCATAGCATCGCAGCACCGGTTAGAGTAAGTACCATATTATGTGGTGCCATTACATCCTTACCGTATCCCAGACGTTTACCAATCACCAATGCAGCTACTAGTCCGGCAACACCGGCATTAATATGCACAACCGTTCCGCCGGCAAAATCCAGAACCGGAGTTTGTGTATCACTCATAAAACCCCCGCCCCAGACCCAGTGACATATCGGCGCATAAACACAAGTAACCCAAAAACCGGAAAATAACAATAAAGCTGAAAATTTCAGACGTTCGGCAAAAGCACCTGTCACAATAGCCGTAGATATAATGGCGAAGGTCATTTGAAAAAACATGAATACTGATTCAGGAACAGTACCATCTCCATTAACAATAGTAGTCATTTCTCTGGTTTTATCCAGCCCCATACCACCAAGCATAAATCGATCCAAACCACCAATAAATGAATTACCCGGGGTAAAAGCTAACGAATAGCCTATTATCATCCACAGCACACTCACCAAAGCAGCAACGACAAAGCTGTGCATCATGGTACCCAATACATTTTTTTTTCGTACCATTCCGCCATAAAACAATGCCAGACCCGGAACAGTCATCAGTAAAACCAGTACGGCAGAAGTCATTACCCATGCTGTATTACCTGCATTTATCTCTGACAGCGGTCGCCACCATCCGGACAAATCAGCAGCCAGTAGCGGCAATGGTAATAACAGAGCTGTCGTTACTACACACTTATCAATCAACTTCATTGTATTTCCCTTAATAGTTATTAAGATTATTTATACAGCATCTGATCCGGATTCACCTGTACGTATTCGCACCACCTGTTCAACCGCTGAAACAAAAATTTTGCCGTCACCTACTTTACCTGTACTGGAACATGTCATTATCGCTTCAACAGCCCGCTCTACCAGATCATCGACGAGTACAATTTCTATTTTAATTTTAGGTAAGAAATCGACTTCATATTCTGCACCCCGATAGATTTCAGTATGTCCTTTTTGCCTGCCAAAACCTTTTACCTCACTGACAGTCATTCCTTGCACACCTATTTCAGCCAGTGCTTCACGTACATCATCCAGCTTGAATGGTTTAATCATCGCTGTAACTTTTTTCATATAACTCTCCTCTTTTCTGAATTTTTGAATGTTGCTCATCAAGACAGTCTTAATGACATCCATCAAATCCAATTTGTTAATTCTGTAATTTGCAGCAAGCAAAAATTTTAATTACACCATACATCTTTATTTTAAATCTGCAAAGATGTATCAAAATTACTGGAGTATTTATCTTATCTTTTGCTAATGAATCCATCAGACAAATGTCATAATCAATCTGGTCGATATAGCCTATAGAACAATTAAAATAGTTATATAAACTATTTATATTTCAATTCTGCATATAAATTAATCAGCTCAATAGATTTAATTACATAACAAGTCCAGATGATATCTTTATCAGAAATTGTATCTGACAGAATAAAAGTAGCAGATGAAATAAAATTACATTTATTATTCTTTTTGCATAAATAATTTCAATAGAAAACACACACATGTGACATACATTAAATATGCCGTATCAGGTATAATTAATCACGACAGTAAAAATAAATATATGCATTATTGAAACTTCATGTTTCTATCAAGAGGTCAACATGCTAATTTGCAATCCGTATGAAATCGTTATTCAGGGTATGACTAATAATAATAAACGTTTTCGTCCTAGTGACTGGGCCGAGCGTTTATGCGGGATATTGTCCTCTTTTGATCAGGGACATCGTCTGTCTTATCATCAATGGGTTCGTCCTATTTTAATAGATAATATTCGTTGTGTTGCCGTTGATCGTAAACTGGAAGAAATCAGCAGCACAGCATTCAATTTTCTGATGGACTTTGCCCGTGATAACGACCTACGTATTCTGGATTGCAAATCTTTATTAGAAGAACAGGAACATAAACAAATTACACTCACCGATGCTGTATCTCAGCAAAATGCAGAAACAGCACAAACACAATTAAATACAATTCAAACAGAAATAGAAATAGAACCACAGGTTCCGGTTAATCAATTACGTGAACTGACTCCTGCAGAGATTAGTTCTGCTTTTGCAGCCTTGCATCTGTTACATCCCAATATTCGTGATATAGCTCAGTTTCAGGATCTGGTCAAAATTCAGCAGACCGAAGGTTATCGTCTTTTGGGGATATTTGAAGAAGGTAAACAGAATGCCGTGACCGTTTGTGGCTTTCGAATTGTGACTAACTTTGCTTCTGGACGCCATATACATATTGATGATTTAGCCAGCCTTCATTTACCCATAGCTGATGAGCAGGCTAGCCAGATTTTCGAAACATTGAAGACAATTGCAATAAATGAACACTGTAGCAGTATTCATGCTGATTCAAATGTATCTTCAGATAGTAGCAATATGCATCATTTATATCTGAAAAACGGTTTTACGTTATGCAGCCATAAATTCAGCCAAAAACTTGATTAAATAACATTTTCAAAACATATAAAAATACAGGATATTTCATATCCTGTATTTTTATCAGCATATCAGCTATTAAGATAGCAAATTTATCTTCAATTAATTTGTTTTTAAAAATACTACAAATCAGATTGAATTTATTTTCATATTTCTGAATAGCACGATATAAATCTCATTCTTTTTCAGCAAGATAGCCACGCAATTTCTGCATAGCTTTGGCTTCAATCTGGCGGATACGCTCTGCAGATACACCATATTCACCAGCCAGGTCATGCAAGGTTAATCCACCATCATCTGCCAGCCAGCGACTTTCAACAATATGCCGGCTGCGATCATCCAGTTTGGCCAGTGCATTCTTCAAACCTTCTGTCTGCAAAGTATAATGTGCCTGCTGCGCCAGTACTTGTGTTGGTTCTGTAGTACTGTCAGTCAGCCAGTCTATCGGTGCAAAATTATCCTCATCATCATTTTCTGCCAGCAGCGACATGTCCTTACCTGTCATCCGCTGTTCCATTTCCAGAACTTCAGAAAGTTTCACACCTAAATCATCAGCGATCGACTGTGCTTCTTTGTTACTTAACGCAGCCATAGATTTTCGCATACTGCGTAAATTGAAGAATAATTTACGCTGTGGTTTAGTAGTAGCTACACGCACCAAACGCCAGTTACGTAAAATAAATTCGTGTATTTCAGCTTTAATCCAATGTACCGCAAACGAAAATAAACGTACGCCACGACTTGGCTGAAAGCGTTTTACCGCTTTCATCAAACCAATATTGCCTTCCTGAATCAAATCAGCCTGATTCAAACCATAACCATCATAACCACGAGCGATAGAAACGACTACACGCAAGTGGGACAAAATCAGTTTTTTTGCAGCCTCTAAATCCCCTTCGGTCTGGCGTACCGCTAAATCCTGTTCTTCCTCGGGAGAAAGCATAGGAATATTGTTTACGGTATGAATGTATTGCTCCAAACTACCATGCCCGGTCAGCACGGGTAATGCAAAAGCGGTATTCATGCCTGTCCTTTCTCTGTGTGCCCAGCTATTTAATTATTTTTCGTTCCCTACAATAACACATTGTTTATTTCAGGAAAACCAATTAATAACTGAGTTAATAATTTATCATTGTAATTAAAATATTAATGTACTTCAATTACTATTTATGATTTGTTCATTATAGGAAAAATAATGTATATTTAAAATTTTGATTGTATAAATTTATCATTATACACATTAGTTTAGTTTATTCAATGGCGATAATGTCCATAAATACCTAGTATTAACAGTAAAAACAGACTGATCAAAGCTAAAGGCCAGCTACTTCCGAGTCGCATATAGGGTGTACTACCTTTATAACCGGATATTTCACCTTCTAATACAGATGCAGTATCAGGTTTGAGTTGTGCCACAACTTTCCCTTTAGGATTAATAATTGCAGTCATTCCTGTATTGGTTGCACGAACCATATAGCGCCCTGTTTCTAATGCACGTGCCTGAGATTGCTGTAATTGCTGCTGCATAGCATGTGACTTTCCATACCAGGCCATATTGCTTACATTTGCCAGTAAACTCGCCTGTTTGGCTGTAGCAATTAGTTCATCTCCGAAACCATCTTCATAACAGATATTAAATGCAATATGCTGATTAGCCAGTTGTAAAGGCATTTGTCCTATGCCACCACCAGAAAAACCGACCAGTGGCATGTCCATCTTACTATACAGCCAGCCCAGTAAAGCCGGAAAAGGAATATACTCACCAAACGGAACCAGATGATTTTTTGCATAGAAAGGCAATCCGGCTGTTACAGGAGTAGCTGTAAAATTAATCACTGCATTTTGATAACCGGTTCCATCTGCCGTATATTGCGGAATACCCACGGCGAGTGCAGAACCATGGCTGCGCGCAAGCTGAGCAAATTCATCTAATAGCTCAGCAGGCATATCCTGACGCATTACCGGAATCGCTGTTTCTGGCAAAATAACAATATCTGCATGGGTACTGGCTATCTGATCAAAATAACGTTGTAAGGTTGGCTGTAGTGACCGCTCATCCCATTTGAATGACTGCGGAATATTCCCTTGTGCCAGAGCAATCCTGACATGAGTGCCATCTGACTGCGTAAAGTGAAACTGTAATAATATTGCTCCAAGCAACCATACACCTATTAAAGCAACACCACAGCTAATCTTTGCTCTCCAGCTTTTTGCCAGTACCAACTCAGCCAGCCAGGCACCACTGGCTACAGTAACCAGTGTAACCAGAAAAATACCACCCACTGGTGCATAACCGGCCAGAGCCGAATCTGCTATTTGGCTATAACCCCAGATGCCCCAGCCAAAACCTGTTAGTGCACGTTCACGGACAAATTCAGCCAGACACCATAACAAAGGCAATACAATAGTATGGCAAATAGTGCCTGAAAACCTGAATTTACCCAGTAACCAGAATACTATAGCAGGATAAATGGCCAAATAAGCAGGTAATATCAATGTCAGCGGCCAGGCCCAAATTTGCGCTAATCCGGCAATATCATGTAAAGCAATATCTATCCAGTAGAGTAATGATGTATATGCAGTTAATGCCCACAGATAGGCTGTCCTGATACGCCATTGTGGCCGTACACTCTGCAAAATCAGCAATACTGCCAGTAAAACTGGTAATAACCAATAATGATAATAAGGAGCAAAGGTAAATGGTACCAGAACCGCAGATATAAATAATAACGGCCAGTACACCCATGCTTTAGCTAAAATAGCATGACACTTCATAGCAGAAGAATGTTGTGCAGCTATCTCCAGTTGAGCAGTCACATAAATCTCCGCAGCTTTTAGACAGCTAAATTAAAATTTAATAATTACATTAGCCATGAATGGCAAACATCAATATTCATTATATTTTAATAATATATTTTCAATACAATATATTATTAATTACCATAAATATTGTTTTCTATAAAATACGGATTGATAAGCTATCTCTATGTTTCTGTAGCTAAAACAATGTAAATAAAAAAATTCTCAATGTGCAACCGCATTAAGTATACTAATCTACATCATGTTTAACAGTTACCATGAGTGTCTGTAAGCGTCGTGCATCAGCCCGGGCTATTGTGAAGTTTAATTTACCAATGGTAATTTTTTCACCTCGTTCCGGCATGTGTCCTATTTCCTGAATAACCAGACCGCCAATAGTGTCTACTTCTTCATCAGAATAATCAGTACCGAAGAATGCATTGATATCTTCTATTTCTGTCACCGCATTAACACGAAACCGCTCAGCAGACACTGCAAAAATATTATCAGCACTATCATCTTCATCAAATTCATCTTCGATATCACCAATGATAGGCTCTATTACATCTTCAAATGTCACCAGTCCGGAAGTACCGCCATATTCATCAACAACAATAGCCATATGATTACGTTGCTCACGGAATTCTTTCAGCAATGTATTCAGTGATTTACCCTCCGGAACAAATACAGCAGGACGCAATATTTGTTCTAGCTGAAAATGCTCTGTTTTATTCCAGTATTTGAGTAAATCTTTTGCATGCAGGATACCCAGAATTTCATCTTTATCTTCACCAATTACCGGAAAACGAGAATGAGCAGTATCAATGATATAAGTAATAATTTTGTCTAATGAATCATCAATCTTAATCACATCCATCTGGCTGCGCGTTATCATCGCGTCGCGTACTTCCAGATCAGCAAAGTCCAGTACATTTTCCAGACATTGTAAGGTATCTGCATCAAAAACCTGTCGTTCATGGGCTTCCCGCAAGGTTTGCAGTACGTCTTCTTCAGTATCCGGCGTCTCTCCAGATATACGATTAACCAGTCGCTCAAAAAATCCGGGTTTCGATGAACTTTCGTCCATAATCAATATTCATCCTGTATATAGGGATTAGTATATCCTAACTGATGCAGGGTACGGATTTCAAGCGCTTCCATAATTTCTGCTTCATCATCATTAATATGATCATAGCCCATCAGGTGTAAAACACCATGGACAGTAAGATGAGCATAATGCGCTATTACTGATTTATGCTGATCAGCTGCTTCTTTTTCTATCACCTGCGGACAAAAAACCAAATCACCATTGAGTTCTGAGCAGTCGGGTAAATACATACTCTCACCTTCATTGAGAGCAAAACTCAGAACGTTAGTTGCATAATTTTTGTTTCGATAATTATGATTAAATTGCCATGCCTCATCTTCATTACACAGTAATATGGCAATATTGGCTCGTTTATAACTATTCTTACACGTTTGCCATATCCATTGCCGCCACTGTCTATAAGTCGGAACAAGGCTGGCATTACTGCGATTATCGACATTTAAACTGAATATTTGACTCAAATGCTGTAAAACCGGCTTTTTTTTGGCAATTTTCATCTAATTTATTTTGGATCCTAATGGATATATTTTAGCAAGTGCTACTGATAAATGCACTAACTACTCCTATTCCGTTTTAATTACCTTAAAAATCGGATATTTCATTCTAATTACTACTACTCGTATTAAAAATCTGACCAATAAGGATTTATTTATTCTGTGTTAGTGCATAGTATTATTTATATACAATTGTAGGAATGATCTATTGGAATTCTTTTCTAAAATTTTTTATTCAGTGTTTTTAAAAATAATTTGGTTCTTATTTTAAGATTAAGGTATTTATTATTTCAATAGTTAATGAATACTAGGCTTTAAAAAACAATATTTTAGTATTTTACTAATAGATATAGCTGATTAATGAATAATTAAAACTATTTCTTTCGCCAATAAACAAAATCCATAAGCAAATTCAGTATTTTATTCAAATATGAATATACTTATGGCAAAAGACATCTGGTAAATTGATTGCTTCAAATAATTTAAAATATACTGCTATTCTAAACCACTTATCAATTTACCTCTTTGATATAAAATTACTCACCCTGCTTAAATATATGAAAACAGGGCTTTCATTATATATGATAATTTAGCGTAAAATATCTACAATACTACGTGCTGCGCGGCGGGCATCCAATAAAATGAGACCAAGCTTAGCGCCTTCGTTAGCAGTAACTGCCAGCACATTGGTCTCACCTGCCTGAATTAGCAGAATATAACCATGTTTACCCTTTACCATAACCTGTTCGAGTTCATCACACTGTAACTCACGGGAGGTACGGTTACCCAAAGCAAGCAGAGCTGCTGCCATTGCACCAACGCGGTCTGGATCAACACCATTCGGTAACAAGGTTGCTACCGGCAGACCATCGGAGGAAATTACAGCAGATGCAGTAATATCAGCCGAAGAGCTGTTTAAATCACTTAATACCGAAACCAGTAATTGTTCTTGCATCTTGATGTCTTTCTATTGATGTTATTCATTTACCACATGAATGTCTTCACCCGCCAATACGTACAGACCACGCACCATAGTGACAAAAGCTTCACTATTAAGTAGTGGTAATCCGGCCGTTACCAAAATATTTTTGGTATTCCCTATGTATAGAGGGAAGAATGTTAATTCACTCTGACCGGCAGGATCACAGATCCCGATAGCGTTGTTGTATATATTGAGGTTATTTTTAATCAGCAGGCTGTGCTTTTCGGTCAGTCGCGTTGCTTCACTGGCAAGGTTGGCCACTTCTTCAGCAGTTTCGTGATTAAAACCGACATTAGCAAAATAAAAACCGTCCTGATCAACTAACAGAGCTTTATGACTGTCTGATAACTGACCCAGAATATTCTCAAATCCGTCTGAAGTTACTTTAACCAGTTGAGAGCTGGGTTTAGCTTCACCGTATAAAAACTCCAGACGCTGTAAGCGATATAACAAATTCAATGCTGTATGAACATCATCTGTTTCAGCCCATTGCTTCAAACGATCTTCGGTTAACCTCGAATTAATATCCGCCTGAAGAATATTGGCCAGTAACATACGGCTGGCGCTGTGACTTGGGCTGGATACTGCATAGAATGCACCGGCCGGCATCACTTTGGGATATAGATCATGATGTAGCTGTAATGTAGATTCCATACTGACTACCCTTCTAAACCTGGATCAATAGAGTACAGCATAGCAGTAACAAGTTGTTTTACATCATCTTCATTACGAGCATCAACTTCAAAAACAGGTACATTGAGCTTATGCTGTGCCAGATACTGCTGATAAACATCCACACCCGGCTGAGGATTGATATCCATTTTAGTTACACCAACCACAACCGGGGCATCTTCTAGTAAATCATGAAATGAAGTAAGGAAAAACTTCAAGTCTTTCAATGGATTCTGTCTGGTATTATCCAGCAACAGAATTAAACCCATACTCCCCTTACTCAAAATGCTCCACATGAAATCGAAGCGCTCCTGACCTGGTGTACCGTATAAATGAACTTTAGTATGCTCATCCAGCCGAATAACACCATAATCCATGGCAACGGTAGTATGACCTTTTCTATCCTGAGTCATATCTGAAGCACTGGCATCCGTCTGTACCGGAGGATCATCCGATAATGCAGCAATGGCAGTTGTTTTTCCCACCCCAACCGGGCCGGTAAATATAATTTTATTTTCAACCATGATTACTCCCTGTTTAGGTATTAGTTGCCACGTAAGCGACCCATCAAACGTGCCAGTAAACCCTTCGGCCTGTCTTCATCGCTTTCTTCATATTCTGTTGTTTGTGTACCACTTGCCGGTTTAGTAGTGGCTGCTTGTGGTGCTTTTCTGGTCAGAACCATTTCTTTCTCCTGTTGTGCTGCAGGAGAAGTCAACTGTTGCTCAATAATCAAGGCACCAATTGAATAAGTAGCAGCTATATAGTTTAAAACATCTTCTAAAGAAACTGGTAATAGCTTGTATAAAGTATTCAGTGCCACAGGAGTTCGCACCAGAAAAGCAGACAAACGCATGGCTTCAGGCAAATAAGCCAACCGAGTCATGTTTGGCCATGCTTTCAGTCTGATCACTGTATCCGGCGTAATAGGCTCAATCAGACGACCGCGCGCTGTCCAGATTGACAGCTGCCATATACAGGATTGCAAAGTCAGTTTAGCTTTATCATGCAACTGTGCCGTTGGTGCAGAAGCAGGTACTGTTTTAGTCTGCCATTCGGCATCTGTTTGCATACATAGTTGCTGCAAAGCATCACTTTCAACAGCCAGTAATACTTTTTCAACACTCGGAAATACAATTAATACTGGCTTATTGTCAAAAAGAATTGCTGTATCTTCAGATTGCTGCGCGAGCTTCTGTACCATGCCCAGTAGTGTTCCCTGAGTATGAAAGCGCGCTACGGTTACTGACTGATGTGCATGCTCTGCGGTATTGTTTGTCTGATGTACAGCAGATTCAGCCTTTTCATTAGCTGTTTCTTTCTGTGCAGCAGCTTTATCAGCAAGCCAGACCCCGTTACCTTGCTGCAAATTGCGCAAATGCTGAAACAAAGTATCGAATCTGATAGGTTTCATCAGATAAGGAGCCGTAAATGAAGGAGAGTTACGACCAAAAAAGACTACTACAGCATCAGGAAATTTCTTTTTTGCCTTATGCCAGAGCTCTTCACCATCATCAGCATCACCATCCACCAGAATTAGTTCAGGCTGCAGATTATCTTCAGGCTGAATCAGCTGGTAATTAACACTATTGTACATTTTAAATGCCATGCGCAACATGGCTGTCTGGCGATCATCCACATTGACGAGCAAAACATAGGCAGTTTTTACTTTGGGTATTGAATTGTTCATCATTGATTTTGCACACCACCGTGGTTAATACGTTTCAATAATTGACTCATAGCAAGTACAACTTCTTCAGGTGGCGTCTGAATTTCAGCGCGAATTACCTGTAACATTTTTTCCAGACGTGACCATTCTTCTGCACGTTCATATAAGTCAAATAAAGTAATGTAAAGCTGTGACTCTTGCGGATAAAGCAGGACTGATTTTTCCAGTAAATCCATTGCTTCATCAAACTGGCCAAAGGTAAGCAAAGACTCCACATCCCGCAATACAAGTTCTGCAGGTGTTTCGGCCACGTCATTCTCTGAAGAAGCTTTATCAACCAATGACAGGCGTTTAGCTTTAAGGGCACTACTATTCATAGGCAGATAACCCTGAGTCACGCCAATATCACGCAATATCGTTTCGCTAGGCTTAGTCTCCAGCTGTTCAAACATTGGATGGTTACCCAGACTGTATCCCCAACCCAGCATACGTTCTTTTACGACATTACCATATTGGCCCAAAGTATAATACAAACGCCATAAATGCTGTGCAAATACATTGATATTATTATGTCTGTAATCCAGCACCAGAGCATCAATAATCATACCTGCTGGTTTTCTGGATGTTTTAATTGCTTTATTTAGACAGCGAATGGCTGCATCATAGGGCAGCTGTTCTTTCAGCAACACGTAGCTGTTTTCAGGTTTAGAAAAACTCAGCAGAACATCACGCTCATCACCGCGAATTTTAAAGTTACCTAGATTACCTTCTACCAGCAGTTCATGCGGCTGCTCCTCAGCATTCTGTTTATTAGCAGAGGATTCTGCTTCAGGCCGAATATCTTCAGGTTTTTTATCCTGATTGATGCCTACTTCTTTTTCTGTTTCCTTGACATCCCATTGCAGCAGATCTTCTGCAAGCACACGCAGACCCAAATGATTTTCATCAAGTGCAAGCCCCTGGCGAATCAGATTTTCTAATTCAGGCCGCTGGAAATAATTACGATATTGATCAATTACTTCAGCAAGTTTATCTGAATTTTTGGCATCTAAACATAATGCAGCCAGTTCGTTGACCAGAGTATTTGCCATTGCAGGACTCTGCTGGGCAATATTCTGCTCCAGATATGCACCGAGTGAATCAGCTGCTTTCTGAAAATAACCAAATTGTTTATAAACTTTATATTCAGTAAGATGATCTACAGTAGCGACAGAAACCGTGGATTTATCCGGACTGGTGGTTAACTGCCAGTCCCAATCCTCATCCTCCAGAGAAGCTGAAGCATCCTCATTTTCGGATGTATTCTGGGCTTCAGCAGCCTGTTTATCTGTCTTTTTATTTTGTTTAGATGCGGACTGCTTTTTGCGGACCGAACTTTTACTTTTGCCTTGTCCTGCCGCTTTCTGCCGCTTTTTCAGCACGAGCAATACAGCCAGCAAGATAACCAAAAGGGCAACAGGTAAATATAATTCCATAATTTACATCCCTTTTATAATTAGCTGCCAGATGCATGAGCGCATGGTTAAATGCATGTTTTTCATTTACGGTAACGCTTCACATACAATTGTCAATACTGTAACTATTTTACCTTAGCTTGCATTTGTTCGCCAGATTTTTATTTAACCTGGGGCAACATTCCGTTAGGTAATAGTTGCCAAACGTATCCGGGGTATTTCATTTTACCCGCCAAAGCACCGGCTTCATCGCCATAACCCCAGAAATAATCTACTCTTACTGCACCGTTAATGGCACTGCCGGTATCCTGCGCCATCATTAACCGGTTTAAACCAAAACCATTAGCGGGATGGGTAGTAGCAACAAATAACGGGGCACCCAGATTCATAAAGTGGCTGTCGACAGCAGCAGAATATCCTTTGGTAAGGGGTACACCCAATGCACCGGTTGGTCCGCTGGCCGGTTCTGCAGATGCGCGAAAAAAGACATAGCTTGGATTTTGCCCTAAGACTTCAGCCAATTGCTGCGGATGTTGCTGTAACCAGGCTTTAATACCCTGCATTGAAGTTTGTGCAAGTGGCAGATAACCTTTGTTAGCCATATATTTTCCAATTGATACATAAGGGTAGTCATTTTTATCGGCAAAACTGAGGCGCAGCATCCGGCCGTCAGGTGTTCTTAACTGCCCCGACCCCTGTACATGCAGAAAAAATAATTCTACCGGATCATTAGCATAACCCAGAACAGGGGCTTTGCCATTAAGTGCGCCTGCATTAATCTGGGCACGGGTGTAATACGGAATCAATTGGTTACCACTGATGCGGCCTTTTAGTGCCCGTGTTTTCTCATTCAGGGGAAAGGAGGCCAGATTAGCGGTGTAATCTCCGTTAGGTGTAATGACGCCGCTATTTGCTCCGGTAAGTCGGATACGTACAACACCCTGACGCTGTCCGGCATTAAGAGGAACGACGATAAAATCGCTGGGAATACCATAAATAGGAAAGCGCGCCTGTGCAGTCTGTCTGGTATCGCCCGGCAGCATTGGTTCATAGTAGCCGGTTACAGTACCGGCCAGCTGTCCGTTCTGGCTGACTTCCCATGGCGTGAAATAAGTTTCAAAAAATACTCTGGCATGCTGGTTATGTCTGGATGTGCGTGCTGCCTGCTGACATATTGACTGCCAGGCTGGCTGCATTTGTAGTTTGCTGCAACTGGTTTTGAATGCATCCAGACTATCAACAAATGACTGAATCGGCCATTGCGGCAATTCCTGATAAGAAACAGCTCGGTAGCTGACGCCGGCTTTCCCCGGGGTAAAGACATAATTCCGGGGTAATGGTTTACCCGGTGTTACTGAACCGGTTTCGCCCGGAAGAATTTTATCTGTAGGTTTACGGACATGAGGACAGGCACTCAGAAATAAAACACAGAAGCACAGCATCCAGCAGCGAATTAGGCTGAATTTCTTTGATGGCAAGATTTTTGACATTTTTTAATAGGAATTGAAATCGATACAGATAATATAAACTCTATTTTTACACCATTATGACAGTCCGTCACGCTTTTAAACAGTGAACTATTGAATAACTGATTTTAGGCAGTGATATTTGGCGTTGTATAAACTGAATGTAAACACTCTGTTACAATAGCGTTTTTTTAATCAATTCAAATATTCTCCACATTATGAGTAAACCCGCCCTCACACCGATGATGACGCAATACCTGTCTATTAAGGCTGAACATCAGGACAAATTACTGTTTTACCGGATGGGGGATTTCTATGAACTGTTTCTGGAAGATGCCGTTGAAGCAGCCCGTCTGCTGGATATAACGCTGACTACTCGCGGACAGATTAACGGAGAACCGGTCAGAATGGCCGGTGTACCTTATCATGCAGCCGAACAATATCTGGCAAAGCTGGTAAAACTGGGTAAAAGTGTAGCTATTTGTGAACAAACGGGTGAAGTGGGGGCAAATAAGGGACCGGTAGAACGGCAGGTTGTACGTATTGTTACACCGGGTACGGTGACTGATACGGCATTACTTGAAGATAAAGAAACCAACCGTATTGCGGCCGTTTCTTTATTGAAAAAACAGCTTGGCATAGCGTGGCTTTCGCTGCAAAGCGGAGAATTCAGATGCAAAATCATTACTCCTGAAGCATTGCCTAATGAGCTGGCACGTTTGCAGGCTGCAGAAATACTGCTTTCTGATCAGACTCAGGAAAAATTGAATCTTAGTGGCTATGACCGGCAACTAACCCGGTTACACGCATGGCAATTTGCTGCTGATACCGGTGCCCGTATGATTGAGCGTTATTTTGGCAGTCAGGACTTACGTGCTTTCGGTTTACAACCGGGAATACATGATGCAGCAATCGGTGCTGCGGGTGCTTTGCTGAACTATGTGCAGCAAACCCAAATGCAGTTACCTAAACATTTAGACAGCCTGTCACTGGAACAGGAATCTGCTTATATTGGTATGGATGCGGCAACCCGCCGCAATCTGGAACTAACTCAGACTTTAAGCGGTTTAAAAGCACCGACACTATTTTCTGTTTTAGACCAGTGTGCAACTCATATGGGCAGCCGTCTGTTGGCACAATGGTTACATCAGCCATTGCGTCAGCGTCAGCAAATTATAGCCCGGCAACAGGCCGTTGCAGAGTTAGCCTCTCAGCAGGCACAGGTAACATCCATGCTAAATCAGGTAGCTGATATTGAACGTATTGCCGCACGAATTGCTATTGGCAGTGCCCGTCCTCGTGATTTATCTGCTTTACGGGATAGTTTGACCATTCTGGCAGAATTTCGTTTAGAAGAATCCGGCCAGAGTAGCAGCCTGATACAAACTCTGCTGGAACAGTTTCCACCTGCCGCACCTATTGCCGAACAGTTAAATATGGCGATTATGCCTGAACCGTCGATATGGTTGCGCGACGGTGGGGTGATTAATGATGGCTTTGATGCGGAACTGGATGAATTACGCCGTTTACAGAATCATGCGGATGAGTTTTTGCTGCAATTGGAAAACCGAGAACGGGAACGCACAGGTTTATCCAGTTTGAAAGTTGAATTTAACCGTGTGCATGGTTTTTATATTGAATTGAGCAAAGTACAGTCTGAACAGGCTCCGGCAGACTATCAGCGACGCCAGACTCTGAAAAATGCAGAACGTTATATCACGCCTGAATTAAAAGATTTCGAAGAAAAAGTATTAAGTGCACAGCAAAATGCACTGGAACGGGAAAAACAGATATATGACAAGCTATTGCTGCAATTACAAAGTGAACTGCCGGTATTACAGCGCTGTGCCCGTGCGGCAGCCAGTCTGGATGTATTAAATACACTGGCCAGATATGCATGTACCGAACATTACTGTTTTCCGGAATTGGTAAACTATCCATGCTTACAGATTAAAAATGGCCGTCATCCGGTAGTGGCTGCGCAAGTTAAACAGTTTACTGCCAATGATACGCGTCTTGATGAAAAACGGCGCCTGATGCTCTTAACCGGTCCGAATATGGGGGGTAAATCTACTTATATGCGACAAGTAGCCTTAATTGTGTTACTGGCGCATATCGGTGCTCCGGTACCTGCAGACAGCTGTACACTGGGAGAATTTGACCAGATATTTACCCGTATTGGTGCTTCGGATGATCTGGCAGGTAACCGCTCTACCTTTATGGTAGAAATGTCGGAAACGGCTTATATTCTGCATCATGCAACGGAACAATCGCTGGTATTAATGGATGAAGTTGGCCGTGGCACATCTACCTTTGATGGTCTGGCTCTGGCGCAGGCCATTGCAGAACATTTACTGCAAAGAAATCGCAGTTATACTCTTTTTGCTACCCATTATTTTGAGTTAACCCGCTTACCTGAGCAGCATGCACACGCATTCAATATGCATCTTGCGGCTTTGGAACAAGGACAGGATATAGTTTTTCTGCATCATATTGAATCCGGCCCGGCAAGTAAAAGTTATGGGATAGCAGTAGCGAAACTGGCCGGCCTGCCGGCACGGGCACTAAATGCCGCCTACCGCCATTTACAAACCCTTGAACAGCATGCAGCTTCCGAGCAGCCGCAACTGGATATGTTTCAGGCTCAGGCAGCAGACCGCGAAGAAGAAACCATGATGGATACTGATATTAATCATGTTGCTATATCGGCAATTCCTGCTGATTTATGCGCTCAGCTAAATGCATTAAAGCCTGATGAACTGACACCTAAAGCAGCACTGGCTGCTATTTATGATCTGGTGAACTGCTGGCAAAATCATCAGTCATCATAAAAAATGCATAAAAAATCGGTTTTTTAGTTGACATAAGGCTGATTATCCGTATAATAGCTCCCTTACCAGACGCGGGGTGGAGCAGCACGGTAGCTCGTCGGGCTCATAACCCGAAGGTCGTAGGTTCGAATCCTGCCCCCGCATCCAGATTCCTAAAATGTCCTGTTTAAAACAGGACATTTTGTTTTATTCATTCTCTGAACATCATTTCAAAAATAGATATTTCTGGTTTTCGATTGCCGATTTTACTGATTTATTTTTATTAGTCTTTGCGATTTATCTTAATTATCCATTTCACAACAAGCTGATTGATACAACCAGATTCAATATCTGACTAATAAATGTAAAGCGACAATATCAAAAATGCAGGTTTAATGGCTTTGAACATATAAAAGCAGAAAAGGTATGCAGAATCTTTCTGTACTGAAAATATTTTCAGATATCGAAAAATATCTTAATTAGGCATATCAATCACATATTAACCTGTAAAGTTAACAATATTATTTTCAAATGGATCACTGCTCGGTATATATATATTTATTAAATCTTTCAAAGTCTCAGTAATATTGGTTATCGATTCAAAGCTTCCATGATTAATATCAGATATCCGTAAAACTTTAGATTAATTATATGAGGCTCGACACGGAAACACTGGAATGTAAACAGCAGTGTTATGTTCAGATAAGCTCGGAAATCAGAAATTATATTAAAAATTAATTTTCAACCAGTTTATTTACTCTGCCTGAATACTGGATTAACTCTAACTACTTAGGTAAGATAAAAATAAGGTAAATAATCCGAAAATCCAGTGCGTTTTCTGGAATATTTAAAGGGTGATTAATGTATAAATTCAACGGATTTACGCAGGCTGGACTTAATTTTTTACAAGATATCCGGATTAATAATAGTAAGCCGTGGTTTGATGAGCATCGTTCAATTTATGACCATGAATTGATACAGCCATTTCGGGCACTGGTTGAACAGTTAACTCCTGAAATGTTGAAAATCGACAAAGAATTTGAAACTCGCCCGGCTATTGGTAAAACGATATCACGTATTCATCGTGATACCCGTTTCTCAAAAGATAAATCTCTTTATCGCAGCCGTTTATGGCTGACATTCAAACGTCCAAGCCGCGACTGGAAAGAGGCACCTGCCTATTTTTTTGAAATTAGTCCCGATACTTATCGATATGGGCTTGGTTATTATTGTGCACCCAAACAAACCATGGACATTTTCCGTGAAGAAATACTGAATAAACCGGAAGTGTTTTTAAAAGTTATGAGGTGCGTGAAGAAACCGTTTGAGCTTGTTGGTGATAGTTATAAACGTCCTTTAGTTAAAGAGCAGGATAAAAAGATTGCAACATGGTACAACCGGAAAAGTATTGCTGTAATGGCAACCAATAATCATATCGAGGATATACTTGACAGGGATTTACCAAATAAACTGACCCAAGGCTTTAAACAGTTATTACCACTTTATGATTTTTTAATGGATGTAGAGTTCATTAAGAATATTTCCAAGTTATAAATATTCTCATCAATATAAAATGATTTTTATTATTTCCCGTTATAGCTTTTAATTTCTGAGACAATGTAGCTATAGGGCTTCTTATAATTATTAGTTTTGAATTCTATATTTTCGGCAGGAATACTTTGTAGATCTCTGCTCAGAACATCACGCACTAACATTCGGGTTACCCAATATTGGTGTTTATACTTGTTAAAGAATAATTTTTGCCACTGCTCCAATTCCTGATAATTCAAAAATTGGACATAGTTGGTCAAAGCAAATTCGGGATTTATTTCTTCATTATAGGTAAACCAGATGTGTATTTCATTTTCTGCTATCTTTATAAAGTTTTCTACTTAACAGAGGTCTCTATAAAAATCAAAGTGGTTTATACATATGGTAATTTATCAGTACCTGATTTTCTCTGGATATTTTGTTAGCCTGCTTTATTATAAAACCCCATTTTTTGAAAATTGGCATGGCCACTTTTGAAGCATCTACACTTAATTGTGAAAGCTTTTTCTGGTGGGCCAAGTTAAGCACATGGTCATAGAGTTTTCTGGCTATGCCACGTTTTTGAAAGTCAGGGTGCACGTAAAAACAGTCTATGTAACCATCATTTTTAAGTTCAATAAACCCCGCAAGGCGTGAGCCAAAGATAGCCATCCAAGGCTGAGTGTTATCTAAACGTTTTAACCACATCTGATAATCTGGTGGTGTTGGGCACCATGCTTCTTGCTCTGCTTTGCTATAAATATCGGTATCAATAGCATGAATAGTCGAATGAAACAAATCGCATATTTCAGTAGCATAGAGTGGAGAGTATGGTTTTACTTCGATTTCAGATGCAGCATTACCCAACTTGTTTTCTATTTTCATTATGATTTGTTCCAGCAAGACTTTGCACTTCATTATCACCAACATTGATATGTTATCGCATATTTGCTGAGAAATTCATTATCACTGCAAAATACTGGGTATTGCTGCCGGTAACAGCCAGCTAAGAATCAGAAAAATTTTTTATCTCAATACGATGCCACATGATAAATGGCATAAAATTTACAAACTAAGTTTAATCAAACTAGTTTCCGCTACTTTTTTGCACATCTGGATAAACCCAAAGCTTATTATCATGCACTTCTGCCAGAAAAACATCATCCAGTTTTTCTCCTAACCGGTTCAGCTCATTTTCCAGCCATTTTTCGTCATGCCCCAGAGATTTTAAACTTGGGTAATTCACTACTCCATTTTCTACTACAACAACGGCCATGGAGGGATCACCTTTTTTTACTACGGTCATCTGACCATTATATTCAAACCAGACATCACTGAGTGCTTCCAGACTGTTATAGCCACGCTGATGGAGTAACATAATAAAATCACGGATAGACAGTTTTGCTTTACGAAAATTCTGTGAAAGTACGATTCCATTTTCCATTAAGCGTATAGAGGTACCGTCAACAAAATCTTTAGCAATATTGCGCTTAAATGTGGTGTAACGTACCAGTAACAGTAATCCTGCCCAAAAAATGGAAGCACTCATAAGTAGGGTAATACTTATGGACGGATTATATAGCGGACCGCCAATAATTGCCCCTAAAACCACGTTACCTACCTGATCAATAGCAGAAATGGGCGCCAGAGACCCTTTACCGGATAAGTTGATGTAGACTAACAGAATACAAAATGCGACCAGCATTTTGAAAATGATATTGAGATAGATGGGATTCATTAACGGTTCCTTTTAAACAATAATAACCGCAGCTTCAGATAAATAAACATAAATTATTGATTTTAATAAATGTATCATGAAATCAATAAAAGATATTATTCTGAATATCGCTCAATATCCTAAAGTAATTAATATTTATAATATTAGAAAGACAATAATAAAATATATATTTATTATCAATGGTTTATATTGTAATTTTAAGGTAAATTTCAATGTTTAATTTGTTTAAAATTATGTAATTAATTAAGAATGCTTTTGGTTGAAATTTGGTCTTGATAAGGCAATATTGTTTTTGGCTGGATTATTTTAGTTATATTTTTATCGTTCTTGCCAGATATTTTCAGACGAAGGTTTTAAAAATTTGAATTCTGATGCGGAGAAAACCAGACTTAGTTACCCGCATCAGGTTATATAACGGCACTGATAAGATTACCAATAGCTATCATGGCATTAAAGCAGCTAAGAATTTACGGAAAGGTTTTCATTATCAGTTAATGAAACAAATGCTATCTAAATACAACTAATTTTTTATATCTCTGACTTATTGAAGTAATTAATGTTTTTATTTGCTCATCTATATCAGTAAAAAGATAGAAATTATGTAAACGCGGATAGTGTTTGATAAATATATTGCCTTTTTGGGTTCCGGCCGGGCATAAATTAAACGCTAATGTATTCGACGTTAAAATAATGCTCATAAAATCATCCCAATAAAAAATACCTTCCATGTCAACTGATTTGATTAAGATTCCTTCTTCAAAAAACACATAATGATATTCAGCAGGCCAGTTAATTTCTTGGTATAAATTTTTTAATCTTCTGATTTCACGAATTATTCCGACAATTTGTGCTATAGATATCAGTAAAAATATAATCACGAGTATCTGAATAGATTCTATAGCTGTTCTAGGTATTGCATTTTCCTCTAAAAAAAATTTTTGCAAATAAAAACATGCAATATCGATGATATAAATAATTATGCCGCTAAAAAAAATTTTTTTAGGAAAATATATTTTAAATATCTCCCGGGATATTTGAGGCGCCGGTGATTGATTTTCTTCTAATTTAATATTCTTGGTAAATAAATATGTTGCCGTATCAGGATCGAAAGCAACATAAGGCTCTAATATATATTTTTTCATTATGACATTTAATTAATTATGTAAATTAATTTATTTTATCAAAAACCAGATTTATTTATATGATATATGTCAATATTCATTTTTTTTGTAAATTTATTCTAAACGGATACTCGTTAGATTAATGTTGGAAATAAAACAGGCAACTATGAAGATATCAGGTTGCCTGCTTACTACTACAAAGCTTTGAAATCCATGCCGGTAAATATTCGTACCGGATTGCCGCGGGCTATCTGATGATGGTGTTTATGATGAGCCGCCTTATTGCTTGCCTGCAATCGCTGTTCCTGCTGCAACAGCTTATGCTGGAGCAACAGCACAGCTAGTTTTTTATTAGCATGCTGGCTGCGCTCTGATTGCACTTTAACACTAATACCGCTGGCTGTATGTGTTGCTCTGACTGCTGATTCTGTTTTATTAACGTGCTGTCCGCCTGCTCCAGATGAACGCATGGTTTCAAATACAATTTCATCAGAGTACTGCTGAACAACAGGATTAAAACAACTCGCTCCGATAAACCAGTTTTTTCGTTTGTGCTGCGGGCGATAAGGGCTGGTACAAACCCATTGAACAGTACCCTGCCACATATCAGCCAGTGCTTTGGCCTGGGTACCCTCTAAGCTCACCAGTACCGAATGCAGCCCGTGTTTAGCCGGTTCCTGTTCCAGAACTTGTACTTCAACCTGTTTCTGTTTAGCTTCATATTGTAAACGTGCTAATGCTTTGACAACGGCAAGACAACATTCAGCTGGTCCGTAAGCAGCAGATAATTGCAAAAGTTGCATTATGTCTTCTCCGTCTGAACTTTATAAGTAATCACTGGTTTAAGGCGTGCTACCGGTCTGATTAGCTGAGCCTGAACCATGGCTGCGATTACACTTTCAATTGATTTATATGCCTGAGGGGCTTCTTCATATAACAGTTCACGATCACAGCAGATTACTCTGCTGCCATGTGCTGTACGGGTTAGCTGTTCTGCTGTATAGCGTTCTGCCAGCCTGCTCTTACAGGCAGAGCGCTGCCATTTACGCCCTGCACCGTGTGCCAGAGAATATAGTGAGGAAACGGTCTCCAGTGGCTGTACCAGATAGCTGAAATCACCACGAGAACCGGGAATAATCACTAATCCTCTGTTGGCAGGCGCAGCACCTTTCCGGTGTAACCAGCCATACTCCTTATTGATTGTTACCGGTTCTATAAAGTTATGGCTGATATCCAGCAGTTTTTGCCCCTGCTGACGCAGGTTAGCCAGAATACGTCTGCCAATCAGCTCGCGGTTCTGCTGTGCATAATCCAGAGCCAGATTGTGTTGCATCAGATATTCTTTACCGGCAGGACTATCGGCGATTAATCCCTGATGCCCGTACTGGCGGGTATGTTTATCCAGAATCATGCCGCCCAGCCCGCGTGAACCGCTATGTACCATCAGTTGCAGGTGCTGTTTATCCAGTCCGGTCTCCCGGATGATTTCCGGTGCATAAACTGTTTCCAGCATTTGCAGTTCTGCAAAATGGTTACCGCTGCCAATGGTTCCTGAAGCATAGGTATGATTATTTAATGGCAGAATTTCCGGCCATAAAGCTGTACATTCTGTGATTGATAGCGGCTGGTCAATATTATCCAGACGCTTAATCAGCTTAGCCTGATTCATTGCCCGGATTTTAACTGTGGTTTGCCATAATGCCATTCCGCAGCCAATATCCCCGCCAATCAGTGCCGGATAAAGATATTGGGTAGTAAAAAAAGCTGCACCTACCGGATAACCGCGGCCGGGATGTAAATCCGGCATACCGGCAACGTATTTAATATCGGGAAGTTTTGCAGTTGTCTCTAGCTGCCGGATGGCTTCGCCCTCTAACCAGAGTTCTGGTGATGTTATCAGGGTAATATTGTCCGCCAGCTGCTGAATAGAATTGCCCATTCTGATCCATTCCAATTATTTTATTTGGTAATAAGCAAGCAATAGTCAGCCATGTTCATCATAAATGAACAGGATTTGCATGCTGAGTAATAAATTGGCAGGCCGTAGCCAAGGATCAGGATGTAATCAGCCCTGGATTGACCTGCAAGGGATAGGTAGTACAAACATAATTATTCCTTTCCGTTGCAATGTTGATAATTTGACAGAGTGGCGTACTGTAAATCAGGTTTTACAGGTAGTCAAAAATAATCAGTGATTTTTATGTCAATGAGCTGATTATAATTAGTGTTTTGTAGTTATTTCACCACTAATACATTAATCCGATACTGTTGACACTATTATTTTCAATTAAAAATAATAAAAATTAATCATTATTGATAATTTATACTCTGATATTAATCGGTAACTACGTTTCCTGCATTAATTTAAAAATCTGCGCCGAGTTAAAACCGCCAGAACTACTGCCCGTCAGCGGAACGGCAGTAGAAGCATAGTAATGGGGATTAACGATATTTATGGTCGCAGTAACTCAGGCAGGAATGGAACGGTAACGCCGCAATATATTGATGCCGTACAGAAATTATGTGCTCTGATAAGACAGTTTACCGGCACTGGTAGCGAATTTCAGGCTGAATGCTGAATTTTTCAGCAATTTTCTATTTGTGCTGATACCTGTCTGAATATGTGCTGGCTGTTTACTGCCGGTAATACTTCTAAATAAATAGTTAGTCAGACATATTATTCTCTGTTGGTGTGGCGGGCTTATGTTTACAATAACTGGTTAGATTGATAAATACAAAATGAGGAATTTTTATGGCACAGTTTTTTGCTATCCATCCTACTGATCCTCAGGAACGACTGATTAATCAGGCAGCAGATATTGTTCGTGGTGGCGGAGTGATTGTTTATCCGACGGATTCCTGCTATGCATTGGGCTGCCTGCCGGGCAATAAACAGGCAATGGAGCGAATTTTACGTATACGCGGCATTGATCAGAAACATCATCTAACTCTGATGTGTCATGATCTCAGCCAGCTGGGCGTTTATGCGCGTGTAGATAATAGCCAGTTCCGGCTGCTCAAGGCAGCAACACCCGGAAGTTATACATTTATTTTGCAGGCTACCAAAGAAGTACCAGCACGTACTCTTCACCCAAAACGCAAAACCATCGGTTTACGTGTTCCAGACAATCGTATAGCTCTGGCTTTATTGCAGAATCTGAATGAACCCATGCTGTCATGCACACTGATGCTGCCTCATGATGATGAACCGTTAACTGACCCTTATGATATCCGGGATCAGCTCGAACATGAAGTGGATCTGGTGATAGATGGTGGCTGGTGCGGTATTGAACCTACAACCGTCATTGATATGACCGAGGATATTACGCTGATACGGCAGGGTAAAGGGGATGCTGCACTATTTGGTTTGTAAAATTTTCACTGGTATCATAACTGTTTTGATACAGAATTTTCTATTTGTATTTTAAGGATTTTACTTTGCAGAAATTTGATCTGGCTTTCTTACTTCTGGCAATCTTGCCGATTCTGCTTGGGCTTACGCTCCCGGAAGCAGTTTGTGGTTATGTGGCACGCTTTTGCGGTGACCGTACAGCTGAAACGATGGGTCGGCTGAGTCTGAATCCGGCTAAATACATTGATATTGTCGGAACAATTATTATCCCGCTGGCAACTATGATTCTTTTGTCAGGCTTTCTCATGGTTGGCTGGGCCAAACCAGTACCAATTGACCCGCGAAATTTTAAAAACAGACGTCAGGGAGAGCGTCTGGTAGCCATTGCCAGCCCTCTGGCTAACCTGCTCTTATGTCTGTGCTGGACCATTGTTGTGATTATCAGTCAGTGGGTGCCGGAATATTTTCAGAAACCAATGGCAATGATGGGAATGATGGGTATTTATGTTAATGCTATGTTCTGCTTTTTCAGTCTCCTGCCGATTCCTCCGCAACCGGGTGCACGCTTTGTTGACAGTTTTCTGTCACCAAAAGCTTCGATGGAATACCGTAAACTCGAACCATATGGAACATGGATTATTCTGCTTTTGATTGTAAGTGGCATACTGTCGACTATTTTGTGGCCGTTTACCGATCTTATTGTATCGCTGATGTCATTAATAATTGATATCTTCAGTGATTAATCTCTTCTGAGATCAGATGTAGTTTTCATTATTAAAAATTCTATTGAAATATTTAATTTGGCAAGAATATTTTTATATTCTTGCCGAATTATACTGATTACATCAATATAAAATTAATTCTGGTGAATAAATGATTGGCTCATTGATTTACCTGGAAATTATTTTCTCTGTCCTAGTGTTACTCTTTCCAGACCTGCCAGATCAGGCTGTGTGTGAATCTGACTGAAATTATTCTGCGCTAACATTGTGCGGACTGCTTCTCCCTGATCAAAGCCATGTTCCAGTAATAACCAGCCATCAGGACGCAGAAAATGTGCAGCGCCGGTAATAATAGTTTGAAATGCAGTCAGACCGTTGTGATTATCGGTGAGCGCATGCTGCGGTTCAAAGCGCAAATCCCCCCGCTGCAAGTGTTGATCATGTATGGCAATATAAGGAGGATTGGATACAATTACGTCCACACTGTTAACTGCCGGCTGCGGCTGAGCCTGATACCATGAACCTTGTCCGAAAGATACGTCTGCCTGCAGGGCTACAGCATTGGTACGCGCAACTGCCAGTGCCTCTGCACTGATATCAGCCGCCCATACCTGTGCATCAGGACGTTCACAGGCTACGGTAATCGCAATGGCTCCGCTGCCTGTACCTAAATCCCACACAACTCCGTGCTCAGGTAAATGTGCTAAAACCGCATCTACGAGATATTCCGTTTCCGGCCGCGGAATCAGTACAGCTTCTGTAACTTGAAAACGCCTGCTGTAAAATTCACGCCATCCGAGCAGATAGGCCAATGGTTCACCAGCCAGCCGCCGTTGTGCCAGTTGATTCAGTCTGGTCTGATCACTGCTGCTGATTAGCTGCTGACCATGGGCGATAATATAGCCATGACTGATATCCAGTACCTGCTGAAGCAGCATTCGTGCTTCCAGTCGCGGCAAACCGCAGTTGTGTAACCAGCTATCAAGAGTGATTGGCGTATCTGTATTCATTATCTATTCTTTAAGACAGGTTTATAACAAAAACAGGGTGGCCAGACCGAGAAAAATAAAAAAGCCGCCGGAATCAGTAACAGCAGTAATCAGCACACTGCTGCCAAGTGCCGGATCGCGGCCGGATTTTTGCATAATTACCGGTATCAGTACGCCAACCGTGGCAGCCAGTAACAGATTCAGTGTCATTGCAGCCACCATAACCAGACCAATACCTACGCTGTGATACAGGAAATAGGAAACTAGCCCCATCACAGAACCCCAGATAATACCATTTACAAGAGCAACACCCTCTTCTTTGCGCAGTAACCGCCATGCCTGACTGTTACTGATTTGTCCGGAGGTCATGGCGCGCACAATCATGGTAATGGTCTGATTACCGGAATTACCGCCAATACCGGCCACAATCGGCATCAGTGTTGCCAGCGCAACAATTTTTTCAATTGAGTTTTCAAACATACCAATTACACGGCTGGCAACAAAAGCCGTACACAAATTGACAGCCAGCCATATCCAGCGGTTTTTTACTGAATCCACTACCGGCGCAAACAGGTCTTCCTCTTCACGTAAACCGGCCATATTCAGCATATCGGTTTCTGATTCTTCACGAATCACATCCACCATTTCATCAACGGTAATACGTCCGATCAGTTTGCGGTTACTGTCTACTACTGGTGCAGTGACCAGATCATAGCGCTCAAATGCCGCTGCTGCTTCTTCAGCATCGTCTTCAGGACGGAAGGTAACCACATCATCGGCCATAACTGTCGAGACCAGTAAATCCGGATCGGCAACCAACAGACTGCGTATCGGTAAAACGCCTTGCAGAACATCGTAATTATCGACTACAAAGATTTTATCGGTATGGTCGGGCAAACGTTCAAAGCGGCGTAAATAACGCAAGACCACCTCACAGGTTACATCTGCCCGAATACTCACCAGCTCAAAATCCATCAGTGCGCCAACCTGATTGTCTTCAAATGACATTGCCGCAGTAATTTGTGCCCGCTCTTCTTCATCACGGCTGCTGATGGCTTCATAAACAACTTCTTTGGGCAAATCCGGAGCCAGCTCGGCCAGTTCGTCTGCATCCAGATTATCCACAGCGGCCAGCAGTTCCTGCTGCGCCATGCTTTCAATCAGGGTTTCACGTACCGGATCAGAAACCTCCAGTAATACCTCACCATCTTCAGTAGGTGTAGCCAGCTTCCACACCAGCATACGTTCCTGTAGCGGCAGTGACTCCAGCAGGGTAGCCATATCGGCAGGATGCAGCTCGTGCAGAGCAGCAATCAGTTCAGTCAGTGCCTGTTCCTGCTCCGGTGTTTGCAGGTATGACTGAGTATGCGAATGGATATGCTCGGCAACCGGCAAAAGAATAGCAACCAGCTCACATATGTGATCGGTATCCAGATGCAGGCGTTCCAGTTCGCTGAGATTGCTGTGGCTATCCATTGTATTGTTATCCTGTGTGTTGCATCATCCAAACCGGAATGTTACCGCTGCAATGCCAGCAGTATATCCTGATAAAACAGCATTTTGCCTGTTATGATAAATTAAAGCCTGCTTGAGCAGGCTGTCTTTAATAATATTGTACACGGATTTTACCTGTTCGCGCCTCTCCTTCTTTGCGTTTATCACCACAAACTATATTGCTAAGCTGCATAATCAGTGTATTTCACGGCAAGGTTTATATATTCTCTGTCACAGAATAAGGTTGCTGATAACACCACATTGTTTTAATGTATAAATTACATTACTGCTGCAAATCATGATTAAATTCAGCAGGGGGAATAGCAACATGCTCAGAGAAAATTTCAATGAATTTCAGTATTTACTGACAATAGCCAAAGAGCGAAGTTTTACCAGAGCAGCCCGTAAACTGGGAATGACACAGTCTGCGCTCAGCCACGCGATTAAAATTCTGGAGCAAAAACTGCAAACACGTTTACTGACTCGGACAACACGCAGTGTGGCGCCTACTGATATAGGTGAACAGATTATTGCTTATCTGGAACCACGATTAAATGAGCTTGAATTTACATTACAGAATCTGGTTGAACAAAATGGTACGGCCAGCGGCAATATTCGGCTGTCTGTTAGTGAACATGCGGCAAATACGGTACTCTGGCCAAAACTGAAACCATTTCTGAAAGAACATCCGAAAATTAATGTTGAGTTATTTATCGATAACCATTTTGTAGATATCGTGCAGGATGGTTTTGATGCCGGAGTACGCCTTGGAGAGAGCCTCGAACAAGACATGATAGCCATTAAACTGAGCTCTGAAATACGTCTGGCCGTTGTGGCATCAGCAGATTATTTCAAGACTCACGCTATACCGGCCACTCCATATGATTTACAGCATCATCAGTGTATCAATGTACGCTTACCCAGTGCCAACGCACTTTATCAGTGGGAGTTTGAAAAAGACGGCAAACCACTGCGCATTAAAGTAAACGGGCAACTCACTTTCAATCAGTTACCTGAGCGCATAGACGCCGTGTTATCGGGTTTTGGTATTGGCTACGTGCCTGAGGATATGATCACAGCACTGGTGGCATCCGGTCAGCTGGTACAAGTACTGAAAGAATGGTGCCCTGCTTTTCCGGGCTATTACCTTTATTATCCCAGCCGCAAACAGCACCCCCGTGCCTTTGCTATGATGATTGATGCTTTACGACTAGTTGAATAAGGGAAACCATATAAGCCTCCCTTATCCTTTCCTGATTAACGCCCTACACGTGCCTGCTGGTCAGCAGGATAACGCTCACCCACAATAGAAACACGCTCCAGAGCCTGATTAATTTCAGCAACATCACTGGCAGTTAGCTGAATATCGGCCGCAGCCAGATTTTCCTGAAGTCTGTCTGGTCTGGTAGTGCCCGGAATCGGAACAATCCATGGTTTTTGTGCCAGCAGCCATGCCAGCGCAATCTGAGCCGGAGTAACCTGATGAGCCTGAGCCAGTTTATTGATCAGAGTGGTCAGATTTTCATTCGCTGCCCGTGCTTCAGGAGTAAAGCGCGGTACACGCCGGCGGAAATCATCGGCAGTAAATACAGTAGCTGAATTAATGGTACCGGTTAAAAAGCCTTTACCCAGCGGGCTGAACGGTACCAGACCAATTCCCAGCTCCTGCAACAATGGCAAAATTTCTTTTTCCGGCTCGCGCCACCACATTGAGTATTCACTTTGCAACGCAGTCAGAGGCTGTACTGCATGAGCCCGGCGAATGGTAGCAGCACCGGCTTCAGACAAACCAAAATGTTTTACCTTTCCCTCAGAAATCAAATCCTTAACCGTTCCGGCAACATCTTCAATCGGCACATCAGGGTCGACCCGATGCTGATACAATAAATCAATCACATCTGTTTGCAGCCGCCGCAATGAACCTTCGACTGCCTGACGAATATGCTCCGGACGGCTGTTTAAAATCTGCTGTTTATTATCATCACCAAACGTAAAACCAAACTTAGTGGCAATCACTACCTGTTGCCGGTAAGGTTTCAAAGCCTCACCGACTAATTCTTCGTTCAGATAAGGACCATAGACTTCTGCCGTATCAAAAAAAGTCACACCCTGTGCCACAGCAGAACGAATCAGCTCAATGGCTTTTCCGGTTTCTGTTGCCGCACCATATCCGAAACTCAGCCCCATACATCCCAGCCCCAAAGCAGAAACAGCCAGACGGCTACTGCCTAAATAACGTTGTTGCATCGTACTATTCCTTTTGTGATTAATCGCAGAAACAGCATAGTCTTTGCAGGCAACAGGATTAAGAGGTCTGAATTACTAAGGTTAATTAATACTATTCATAAATAATCAACCTGCCTTTTCATCAGTCAAAAAAAAACGCCTGACAAATCAGCAGGCGCTCAGCGGTATATTTCAGACGTAAATACTATCTTTTCCAAATACCTTTATCAGCAATGATTTTCAGAAAATACTGATTTATTTGTCAGCTTAATCAGCCCAGTATTTTTTCTTTGAAGTTTTACCAATACCCGGATTAAAGCTATTGGTAGGATCCAGCTGCCGGTAGAATTGCTTTAAAGCCGGTTTGGCATGATACAAGTGACCGACATTGTGCTCAGCCGGATACTGGGCTCCACGCTGATCAAGCAGTACCAGCATCTCATCTTCAACTTTGTTGCAATCGGTACCTTTGCGGGCAATATAATCCTGATGGAAAACATGACAGAAAAAGTGGCCATAATACATTTTATGGATGAAATGCTGATTAATACTGTCAGGCAGGGTTTCAAACCATTCGCTGTCATTACGCCGTAAAGCCACATCCAGTGCAACAATATTTTCTACCGTATCGCTATGCACATTACGATAGGTAGTCGCTGCGCCGGCTGCGGCAAAACGATGCAGCATTGCCGCTTCGGCCTCTTTTTCATTACAGCGGAAATAACTGCCGGTTTTCTGCTGGAAAAAAGTATTCAGAAATGCTTCTGCTTCCTCAATACCGTCATCAGCCATTTTCAGAATCAGATGGTGTTCGTAACGGTCGCGGTAATCACGAATGGACTGAGGTAAATGCTGCGGCAGAAATTTACACATAAATACCGCAAAATGGTCAGAAAAATTCTTCGGAAAAAACGGAATTTTCGCCATGATACGATCAACAAAATTCTTAAAGGCAAACAGACGCGGCATGGCATCCGTACCGAATTTCTGAATGGCAACAAAAGTATCTTTACCATATGCCGCAGCAATATCAAAAGCCTCACGGTGCATGTACTCACCGGAAACCGGCAGATTTTTAAACTTGCTGAGAATATGGCGGCGAATATCATCCAGCTCGTGGGTATCATTACTGCCGATATAGAAAACCGCAGATTTTTTCTCCAGCGGGAAAGTATCCAGACGAACAGCAAAGACCATTAGACGTCCGGCGCTGCCGGAAGCTTCATAATGCCGTGCCGGATCGGCATTAAAACGTGCCGGCGTATCTGCATCTATTTCGCGTACATGGTTGCGGTATTCGTGGTCATGTCCCATACCGGCATCATGTTTGATATCCTGATCGCTGTATTTATGATTTTGCAGATTCTGTAAAATAGTTTCCGGTTCATCGCCCAGTTCGATACCAAGATGATTTACCAGATGCAACTGACCCTTTTCATCCAGTTGAGCAAACACTGCCATCTGAGTGTAGGCCGGACCGCGCTGAATCAGCGCACCGCCTGAATTGTTACATACTCCGCCCATCACGGAGGCACCAATACAGGATGAACCGATAACCGAATGCGGACCACGCTGATATTGTTTCAGCTCTTTTTCCAGACGGAACAGTGTGCTGCCGGGCAAACAGACTACCTGTTCACCATTTTCAATCACCTGAATACCATCCAGCCGGCGTGTGCTGACAATGACAATCGGGCGATCATAATCATTACCATCCGGTGTCGAACCACCTGTCAGACCGGTATTGGCAGACTGAGTGATAACTATCACATCAGCTTCAACACAGGCTTTTAATACCCGCCACTGCTCCACCAGTGTACCCGGTATCACAACAGCCAGCGCATCACCAACTCCGAAACGAATACCCTGACGGTAAGGCAGAGTACGTGCGGGATCAGTCAGAGTATATTCATGCCCGACAATTCCCTGTAATGTGTGAACGAGGTCGGTATGTGTATTAATACCCATACTGCTTCTCCCTTTATTATGTAGTGACTTATTCCTAATCAATACAAACCATTTTAGAACAGTTATATATTAACGGAAAGATTTTTAACATATCTGATGTATATCAGGCTTCAGGCAAAAAACCACCGCTCTGCCGTTGCCACAGCATAGCATAAACACCATTTTTCGCCAGCAGCTCACTATGTGTGCCCTGCTCAACTATCTGCCCTTTATCCATCACAATCAGCCGATCCATTGCAGCAATCGTTGACAGCCGGTGAGCAATTGCCACAACCGTTTTGCCCTGCATTAACCGGGTGAGATTTTCCTGAATGGCGGCCTCTACTTCTGAATCCAGAGCACTGGTGGCTTCATCCAGCAGCAGAATCGGCGCATCTTTCAGAATTACACGGGCTATGGCAATCCGCTGGCGCTGTCCGCCAGACAGCTTCACACCGCGCTCACCCACATGTGCATCATATCCATGTCTTGCTTTAGAGTCTTCCAGTGACGGGATGAAACCATCCGCTGCTGCCTGCTGTGCTGCCCGTATCATTTCTTCATCAGAGGCATCCGGACGCCCGTAAACTATATTGTCACGTACCGAACGGTGCAGCAGAGAAGTATCCTGTGTCACCAGCCCCAGTGCTGCACGCAGACTGTCCTGTGTTACATCGCGGATATCCTGCCCGTCAATCAGAATACGCCCGCCCTGTACATCATAAAAACGCAGCAGCAGATTGGTCAGTGTAGTTTTACCGGCACCGCTGCGTCCGACCAGACCCACTTTTTCACCTGCTCGGATATGCAGGTTAAAATCGCGCAGCAGCGGTTTATCCTCACTGTAAGAAAAGTTTACATGCTCAAAATCAATCGCACCCTGATTAACTGTTAACGGCAGTGCCTTAGGTTTATCAACAATAGCATGCGGACGGGAAAGTATTTTCATACCATCTTCCACCGTACCGATATTTTCAAACAGACGCGCACTTTCCCACATTACCCAGCGTGAAAGACCATTAATCCGTGAGGCCATGGCTGTCGCCGTAGCAATAGCACCGACACCCACCTGCCCCTGCGTCCACAGCCAGATACCCAGACCAGCAGAACCGACTACCAGTAAAGTATTAATCATGGTGCTCAGACTATCCAGCAGGGTTGCCAGACGCATCTGCGCATTCACGGTTACCAGAAATTCCTGCATTGATGCTTTGGCATAGGCGGCTTCACGCGCACTGTGTGAAAACAGCTTCACCGTAGCAATATTGGTGTAGGCATCAGTAATACGACCGGTCATCAGACTGCGGGCATCTGCCTGCCTCTGAGCAGTTTCAGACAGCCTAGGAATCAGAAATCTGAGTACCATGACAAACAGCACTATCCACAGAATAAAAGGTAGCAATAACCAGCTGTCCATACCGGCAAGTATTACCCCGCTGGTAACAAAATAAACCAGTACATAAACCAGCATATTGGCCACAGACATTACCGTATCACGTACTGCAAGCGCGGTTTGCATTACCTTGGCAGAAACCCTTCCTGCAAATTCATCCTGATAAAAACCCATACTCTGCCCGAGCATCAGGCGGTGGAAATTCCAGCGCAAGCGCATCGGAAAGGCGCCCTGAAGAGTCTGAAACTGTACATTGGAAGAAAGAAATGACCAAATAATACTGAATATCAGCACAGCAGCCATCAGCAGCAGTTCATGTCCTTTTTCCGGCCATAACCTGTCTGGTGAATAAGCGCCAAGCCAGTCGATTACCGTACCAAGGAAGCGAAATACCAGAGCCTCCAGAATACCGGTACCTATGGTCATGACAACCATCAACAGCAGCCAGAGGCGTGCTCCTTCCAGACAACTCCAGATAAACGGTAACACACCTTTTTTCGGCGGTTGCGGAAGCATATCCGGATAAGTATCAATGCGGTTTTCAAACCAGCTGAAAAATCGGTTCAGTAACATATTGCGCGGGCTTTCTGCATAGATGAGCCATAGCGGCTGTACCAGCAAATACGGCAGCCAGAAAAATAATAAGACAAATCATTATACATAATCTGAAATATAAATCAGCTTTCAGTGGTTTGTGTTAGAATCCTGCAGGCACATCAGCATACCAGACAGTCGCTGTGCATAATATACATGCATGGAGGAAAGTCCGGGCTCCACAGAGCAGAATGCCGGCTAACAGCCGGGCGTCGTGAGGCGACGGAAAGTGGAACAGAAAGCATAACCGCCGATGGCTATGGGAAACCACAGCACAGGTAAGGGTGAAATGGTGCGGTAAGAGCGCACCGTGCCGTTGGTAACAACGTGTAGCAGGCTAAACCCCATTCGGAGCAAGACCAAACAGAATGCACTGACGCTGCTCGCCGAGCATTCGGGTAGGTTGCTAGAGCGGCACAGTAATGTGCCGCCCAGATGAATGACTGTCCGAGACAGAACCCGGCTTATCGGTTGTCTGATGTGCCCCTCAGCATAATGGTTATTCACACAGTTGTAACCGTTTTTCCGGCTCTCTTGTACTCATTGATTTTTCAGCATTTCTATGGCACCGGATATCAAAGAAAAACATAAAGTAAAAACAAGTTAGTTATCTATTGTTATCATTCATTGAACAATCTGATTAATTTATTTTTGACCATCCCCTGCATCAAGCGAAAGATGGAGAATCTGATACAGATTCTGATTATTTATGGCTGGTTTGTCTTTAAAAAAAGTAAATGCGGCATAACGCCATTTATCAGGATTATAAATAATCACTTTACCAGTTTTATTTTTATACTCAGCACTTTGAAAAGAAAAATCTCTTAACCGTACTTGTTCTGCTATAGAAAAATTTTCTTCTGATACATACCGGCTTTGTGAGAAATCATTTGTCAATTCCACTTCTGCTGTAATACCAATATTGATTTTTTGCCAGCCAAAAGAATTAATAATATTGTCAAAATAGCCCTCGAAAATAAATTTGTTCATTCCTTTGGTTTGTTTCCAAAGATAAAGAGGACAATATCCATTGCCTGTGTTGCCACTCTTTTTATCAGCAATTATATAAGCCTTAAATAATAAATCTTCAAAGCCATCTGTTTTAAAACCATTATCTTGAATACGATCTTTGATAATATTCATATCATAATCGGCTGGTAAACTAATTTTATATTGCATAGCCTGCATACTGAATTCCCGCTTTAAACGATGTAATTCAGTTTATAAATTTAATTAAATTTTGAATAATTCTAATCTGCGATTGAGTTATCAGAAAAAATGATAGGCATATACAACATATGGATTTCAAAGGATTAATGATTTTTAAAACAGTTTATGACGTTAAAAGTCTTAATAAAGCAGCAAAAATTTTAGGCTATTCACAATCTAATCTGACCGCACATCTGAAAAAGATGGAACATGAATTACGGGCAACGCTTTTTATCCGTAGTTTTGATGGAATGAAACCAACAGCACAAGGCCATCAGTTTTATGCTTTTAGCAATTCAACACTGGAAAAATTTGCACAAATAAAATTATCATTTAAATCTGTCAAACCTTTATTATTAATTTCAGAACTTCTGTTTCAGTTTATTGTTATTGAAAAGACTGAATATCAAATAGAATCAACAGATATTGTTATTAAAAAAACCTGTGAAATAGAAAATGAAATTAATCAGCATAATTATGATAAAGTCATTACTTTTAAAAAATTTAAGCATAAAGATTATGATTTAACAGAAACCGGATATTTACCTGTTGCCTTTTTAAAAAGTTCCGAAGTTACTACTCATCTGCATTTACCTGTCCTGATTAACAACGATGCAGATTGTCCCTTACGTGCCAAAACTTTAGCAATATATCCGCAGCTGACTAATATTATTACCATTGATTCTCTCAGCCAGCTGTTAAATATTGTTAAAAAGGGGCAGGCAATAGCACTATTGCCCGTATTCTTTGCGCAGGATAAACTTACACCACTTGATACTCACCAGTATCTGATTGACTATTTTTGTTATCAGCATCAATCAGTTTAAAAAATTTTATATCATATCAAGTTTACTATCACTACCCGGATCATTATTAACCGGTTAAGTCTGTTAATAAACCATTTGCTGTGAACTGAATACATCTGTATGGATTTTTACTGCTACAGCCTGCATGTCCGCACATCTGAATAGTGCCTTACCGATAAAAATTACTACTAAATAAGCGCAGAAATTATCTAAACAGGTACAAGGTTATGGTTTAATATTTATTCCCGCTGAATTGATAATATCACTAGTCAAAATCCTTAAATTTTGATTTAAATCATTCTATTTTTCATTGAAACAACATAATATCTATAAAATAAAACAGATATTTACATTCTTATATTCTCCAGTAACGCCTAATGCTGGATAACTATTGAATTCTTACTTTTTTAAACCCAGAGATAGCCAAATGCAAAAAATATTTATAGCCATTATTTTTGTTGTCTGTCAGCTAATCTCTTACTCAGCATTAGCAACCGTGGTAATAAGCCGACCCATTTATCAAATTGAAGCATCTGATTTTATAGAAAAATTCAATACTTTAAATAAACAATATCGATATAATCTGAAACCTATTAAAAAAGATGAAAACTTTCAATCTAAAATCATTTATCTCTTTAAATCTAATATCTACCTCGACATGAATAGCGTTTTTGAGTTGGTAGGCCGACTTGAACTTACCTGTGAACAATTCTCAAATAATAAATCAGCCGACATGAAAAAATGCCAGCAATCTATTCAGCTTATTAGTAAAGCATTTGATCCTGATTTTGAGCTTAGTGACTTCGAAGATAATAAAGTATGCACATCTATAGACGAGACAAACTCATGTTCCTATGAGTTCAATCATGTTAAGTACACTCTGGAAAATGAACAAGACACACAAACTTTACGCTTTATCATTTATCCGTTTAGTGAGCATGAATCAGATTACCCCACGAAATCTGAATCAGATCTGATGTCCTTAAAACTTGTTCAATACTATGCCAGCTATGTTATTAATTACGCTTTACCATTTCTACATACAGACAATCTTCTTATATATCTGAATATTAAGATACATCAACTCAGAATGAGTATTTAACAATATAAGACATACTGGTATGCAAATAATTTATATATTGGCATTACATTTCTAACTTAAAACTTAATTTGGAAAATGGAATATGGTTTTTATCCGTATACAGTATATTTTTAAACTGAATCTGATTTTATTAACAAATTTAAAATATACAGACAGTTTTATACCTGTAATTTGTACTGCTAATTGTGTTTAATCTCTTTATCCGAATAAAATTTATTCAGATGAAGTGAAAATTTTGGTTGTTTATTTTACATCGCCAGAGAAAATTTCATGCCGAATAATCACTACTAAATACTGTTAAATCTCAGGCTGCATCAACTCAGAAGGAGTATTTTGCAAAACCTGAATAATCAATGTAGATATAATTTAATTATTTGTCCGCTCAGTAACAGACTTTACATTAATAGTAGTTTTATGTCAGGCTTGGCCATTATTTAATTATCGGTATCAGCATGCACACGCGCCAGTTTTTGTCTTTATATGGTTCTATTTTTTTTCTGTTTTCCGGTTACGGGCTTATTCTGAATTCTGCCGGGGTAAAGCCGACTCAAATGGGAGTCAGTAATATTACCATCGGTGTGCTGAATGCTGCCTTTTTTATTGGTGGTACGATTTCTGCTATTGTTTCTCACCGGATTATTTCACGCGTAGGACATATCCGCAGCTTCAGCGTATTTGGTGCATTGTTTGCTATTGCCGCGCTCGCCCATCTGATGGTAGAACAGTTGTGGATGTGGGGGGTTTTGCGTGCATTACTGGGTTTTTGTCACTACAGCTTATTAATGGTAGTGGAAAGCTGGTTTACAGCACGCAGCGTTCCTCAGAACCGCGCCAAGATTCTGGCTCTGTACGAAGTAGTATATTACATGTCGTCAGCAACCAGCGTTCTGCTGCTAAGCCTGAATATGACCAGTAATAACATTTTTACACTGGCTGCTATTCTGGTGATTGCGGCCACGTTACCGGTAGGGCTGACCCGTATGCAGCAACCGGAAATTCCTAAACGTGAACGTATCAGCCTGCCGCACGTCTTTTCCATTGTACCACTGGCATGGATCGCCTGTTTTATGGCAGGGATTTTTATTAATGGCTTTTTCACCATGGGCTCGGTATTTATGCTGAAACTGGGCTACAGTCTGCCTCAAGTATCTCTGTTTCTGGGTTCTGCAATGATTGGAGGGTTTACCATCCAATTATTTATTGCCTGGCTGTCAAATAAATTCGGGCGCCCGCGTACTATTTTCGGCTGTGCCTGTGTAGCTGCGGTAGCAGCAATCAGTGGCATGCTGTTGTTAGTGGGGTTGCCGGGTAATATCTGGGCTCAGTGCGTGATTGCACTGGCTATCGGTTGTAGCGGCTTTCCGATGTATGCACTGGGGCTGGCACGCGCCAATGATGTTTTACCTGCCAATATGAATACAGTGGAAGTAAATCGCTGTCTGCTGTTTGTTTATGGTTTGGGCTCACTGGTGGCACCACTGATTCTGGGTTCAGTTATGCAGCTGTTCAATCATTTCGGCTTCTATAGTGTATATGCGATTATCGCAACCATTCTGGCAGTATATGCGTATATGCAGCCGGCTGTCCCTGTTTCAGAACGCAGTGTTTATGTACCGGTATCCGGTAATGTTGGACAGATGACTGCCGAGCTTGACCCGCGCAACAATAATGCTACTGATACTCCGTATGATGCCCAAAGTGCAGAACAGCATATTCATGAAACTTTGCAGAATACTGATACTCAGGATCAGCTGGATAAATAACTATTTGCAAAGCAAGCAATATATTGCAAACCATACTGTCCGGATCACTGAATTGTTCCGGGCAGAATTATGGTGGTATTAAATCCTGAATTATCTGTATCTGTACTAAGCATTAGTTTTCTGAACGTGATACAACCATTTGCCGCACTCTAGAAAAATTTGTTTGAACGTTTATTCTTTCAGCCATGAAAATTTACGCCGGCCTAAAGCAATAAATGGTTTTTCAATATACTGAAAAGTCAGGGTACAGATAGTCAGTAAAATCAACAATACTGCTGTAGATACTAATGTGTATTGTGTGCAGTTCAAAATTAAATGATGGGAAACTATATATTTATTCATACAGAACCAGCCAATACCATGTAATAAATAAATACTGTAGCTGGCATCACCGAGCCGTATAAAAGCTTTGAGCCGTAACAGCCCGAATATATCGCCACCGAGCGCAATCAGACCAAACAGCATTGCAAACAGTGGTAAAAAATTAATGTCATAGTTACCATTAGTAATACAAAAAATCAGTACCAGTAACAGCACGATACCGATATCACAGAATTTTTTAGATATCTGTACAGTTTCTGACAATATTCTGGCCAGTGCGCCTATGGCAAAACAGGCAATAAAGTAAGCTTTTTGCTGATTAAATGGGGCAATCAGATAAACGGCAATAAATATTACGATTATTGCCAGAGGCAGTAAACCGGTTTTCGGGCGCAGAATACATATCAGTGGCAGGGAAAAATAAAATGCCCATTCCCAGTATAGCGTCCAATATACACCTGCATTAATCAATCGGGCGTCCTGCATACCGAATAATCCTGGTTTAATGCCAGTAATACCGGCATCAAACCAGTAATACAGATTAAGCAGCATATCACGTGTAACCAGTGTATGTCTTTGAAAATACAGTGCAAGTAATATACAGCAGGCAGAAGATAAACAAAATACCGGTGCAATGCGCAGCAGACGCTTCTGATAAAACTGTATCCACGAAACGGGGCCAGAATGCGCAAACAGATAACCTGAAAGCATGAAAAACAAAGTAACAGCGAATGCACCAAGACGCAGATTGAGCAGATTATGGACAAATACGGCCGGTGTCCATGGCTGACCGTGCAAATAATAATAGCTGTAAACATAATGATGCATGGCTACACTGAAAGCTAATATAAAGCGCAGACCATCCAGTCGCTCTATCCGCCGGCTACCGGGATTATCCATAAATGCAAACAGTCTGGTTCGAAATACTGCCCAGCACAGTATTAATAATCCCAGCATCCAGCCAAACATTTGATATGAAAAAAGCATAAAAATATTAACAATCAGTAGTAAACACAACCTGATATTAATGTTTTTTTACGGTATCTGTGAATCCGGTTTTAAGAATCAGGCCTGCTGTTAGTATACGTCACGCTGATAGCGTTGCTGCTGACGCAGTTCACTCAGATATTCATCAGCATCTTCAGAGCTGAGTTTACCCTGCTCAGTAACAATATCCAGCAGTGCCTGCTCAACGTCACGAGCCATTTTGCCGGCATCGCCGCAAACATAAATATGCGCTCCGCGCTGTAACCATTCCCAGATATCCTGTGCACGCTCCCGCAATTTATGCTGTACATAAACCTTTTCGTTTTCCTGACGGCTCCAGGCAAAATCGTAACGTGTTAGTAAACCGCTTTTGCGGTATTGCAGCCATTCGGCCTGATAAAGAAAATCATCAGTAAATTTCTGATTACCGAAAAACAGCCAGTTTTCACCTGCGTCACCATTGGCATCACGCTGTTGCATGAATGCGCGAAACGGTGCAATACCTGTACCGGCACCAATCATGATAATGGGGGTATTACCATCTTCAGGTAAGCGGAAACGGTGATTTTCTTCAATAAATACGCGTACTGCTTCCCCTTCCGGCAAACGTTCACCGAGAAAACCGGACGCACCCCCTGTATATTGCCGTTCACGCTGAATAAAACGCACCACACCCACGGTCAGATGAACTTCCTCGCCAACTTCATCCTGACTTGAAGCAATTGAATACAGGCGCGGTGTAAGCGGACGAAATAAATCATGTAATGCCTGTGCATCAATTAAATGCGGATAGGCTGCCAGCACACTGACTGGCGCAGTGGTGGCAATAAACTGTTTCAAGGCTGTACTGTCAGCTACGATTTCATCCAGTTCGGCATTTTGTATCTGCCGGGCATAGTTTTGCACCAGAGCAGGTGTATTCTGAGTAATATCCAGCTCATTCTGTAAAGCTTCTCCGATGCTTATTTCACGTCCGTCAGCCAGTCGAACCAGTGCATCCCGGTCTACCTGAGTATGCTGCAAAATTTCTTCTACCAATGTGGCTGCATTCTGATAAAACACACCCAGTGCATCCCCGGGCTGATAACGGATACCAGAACCGGTTAAATCGATTTCGATGTGTTCGACATCTTTGTTGGCTTCAGGTGTGGTGATCCGCTGGCGCAAACTTAAGGTAGCGCTGAATGGTGCTGCTTTGGTAAATACCGCAGTTTGTGCAGCGACTACACTTTGCTGAACCTCATTACTTATGTTTGCGCTATTAGTGTTATTCAGCTCACTGATAAGAGCAATAATTTTATCTTGCCATGCTGCGGCACTGCTCTGATAGTCGACATCACAGTCTGTTCGTTCAGCAAGGCGCTGCGCCCCCAGATGAGCCAGTTGATTATCAAAATCCTTAGCACACTGACAAAATTGCGGATAACTGCTGTCTCCCAGTCCCAGTACCGCAAAGTGAAGCTGATTAAGAGCCGGTGCTTTTTTACCAAACAGATATTTATATAGTGGTAAAGCTTCTTCCGGGGGTTCGCCTTCGCCCTGCGTTGAAGTTACCAGCAAAAGAATATCTTCACTGGAGAGCTGCTTGATTTTATAGTCGCCGCTGGCGATTAAAGCTGCATTAATACCGGCAGCTTCAAGTTTCAGTTGCAGACTTTCTGCCACACGACGTGCGTTACCGGTTTGTGAAGCAGATAAAACCAGTACCTTGCGTGCTGCAACCGGTTCTGCAACACCAGATACCGGCAACGCTGCCGGAGAAACCGTATTTTGCTGCTGACTGTTTGCCCATGCATAGCCGGACAGCCAGGCCAGTTGTGTTGGTGAAAGGCTGGCAAGCGATTGCAGCAATTCATGGGAAATGGGTATGCTCATGGCTTGTGCTCGATAAAGTTATGATTAATGTAATTTTCAGACTGAAATAGATAGTCAGCCATACTAGCAAGCACAAAGTTTTTTGAGAAAGAAATGACGCTTATTTAGATAGAAGCAGTAAGAATATATAAAAAGGCAACCCTTCGGATTGCCTTGAATCGGATGGTCTGGCTTGCCTCCAGACTGTCCGGATTAGCGTTTAATACCGATTTCCGGAAAAGATTTACGCATTACTTCATCCAGATGGCGGGCTGAAGCACGCATTAAACCCTGCTCTTTTTCATTCAGCGGAATTTCAATTACCTGACGTATACCATGCCGGTCTAACACTGCCGGTGTACCAATATACATATCATTAACACCATACTGACCGTTCAAATAAGCAGAAACCGGTAAAATGGTATTTTCATCATCCAATAATGCGCGGCAGATACGTGCCAGAGCAGCACCGACACCATAGTAAGTAGCACCTTTAAGGCGAATAATATCGTAAGCGGCATTGACCACACGATCAGCAATAATATCCAGATCTGCTTCGGTAAAGCGCGGGTCACCTTTAATCCATTCTTCTATGGTCAGCCCGCCTACACTCAGGTGAGACCAGGCCGGAAACTCGGTGTCTCCGTGTTCACCCAGAATATATCCGCTTACTGTGCGCGGATCGACATTCAGTAAATACCCTACATATTTACACAAACGGGCGGAATCCAAAGATGTACCGGAACCGATTACCCGTTCTGCCGGAAAACCGGAAATTTTCCATGTAGCATAAGTCAGAATGTCAACCGGATTCGAAGCCACCAGAAAGATACCGTTAAAGCCAGACTCTACTATATGAGTGACAATGCTTTTAATGATATGCAGATTACGATTAACCAAATCCAGACGTGATTCACCGGGTTTTTGAGCAGCACCGGCAGTAATGACTACGATATCAGCATCAGCAGCGTCACTGTAATCACCGGCGTAAATGTTTTTCGGATAAGTAAACAGTAATGCATCAGCAATATCTTTAGCATCACCATGTGCTTTATCACGGGCAACATCGACGATAACCAGTTCCTGACCGATACCTTGCAGGGTAGCAGCATAGGCAAAAGTGGAACCAACTGCACCGGCGCCGACCAGAACAATTTTCTGGTGATTTTTGGCATTAGTAGGCTGTAACATAAATCAACCTCGTTTCTATGGATAAATACAAAACTATATGAATTTATGCATAAATTGTAACAGATTATCATATACCATTTTTTTTATTTATTTATATTCATTATTCATTACAAATTTTGGTATATTAGACCTATAAATATAATTTTATGTATATTTTTTGCCAGTTATATTGATATTTTCGTGAATTTAACATAATTATATTTAATTTTGAATAATATCTTTACGCTGGCAAATTCTATTTTATACCTGACTAAAAACCAAAATATTGATCTTTATTTATAGACTTTATTGATTATTGATATAGTTAGTTATAAAAAGTGGTTTCGAATTACTACTCGTAAGAACTATGTCAAATATTCATTTATTGTATTTATAATCTGCCTTTTTCTCTTAATGTTATCGCCATTCTAAAATAGAATAAATTATGGCCTTGCGAATACCAGGCTAGAGGCATCATAAAATTTTGCATTAAAGGTAAATTGAATAAATATCTATTTTTATGATCAAAGGAAGATTTATTCTTGATATTCGGAATATAAATACGGGTTATTTTAAAGATAAAGATGCTATGTTATCTGTAAGGTAACAATAGCAAATTAAATTAATTTTGAGTCATCTCTTTAACTAATAAAAAAAGCCATATACTATGGTATCAATAAGTTATTTTATTAATAGTGATGTGATGAAAAATTTAATTTGCTATAAAACGTTGCCAGTCTGGAATGCACAAACCTTACCGAAACAGTTTCGTGAACAGCATAATACACAAACAGGTACCTGGGCAAAATTAAATATTATTAAAGGTTATGTGAATTTCGATATATTAACTGAACAGGGAGACATCATTTCTGAGCATGTTTTCAATACTCAGCAGCAACCACCGTTGATTTTACCGCAGCAATGGCACCGGATAGCTCAGATATCGGATGATTTGCAATGCCAGCTGGCTTTTTATTGTCTGCCGGAAGACTACACTCAGAAAAAATATCAAATGACCAAAACGCACTCTGAAGTACTGGCAGTTAGTCAGCTCATTTCAGCAGGGAAAGTTTTGGATTTAGGTTGTGGTTCCGGTCGTAACTCACTCTATTTACAGCAACTGGGTTTTGATGTTGATTCCGTTGATAAATCAGAGGTGAGTATTAATAATTTACAAAGCATTATTGCTAATGAACATTTATCCCATATTAATGCATCTGTTTATGATATAAATCAGGCTGATTTAACAGGTAATTACGATTTAATTATTTCAACAGTGGTAATGATGTTTCTACAGGCAGACAGAATTCCCGATATCATTCGCAATATGCAAATGATAACAAAACCGGGGGGATATAATTTAATTGTCAGTGCAATGTCCACTGACGATTTCCCTTGTACAGTCGGGTTTTCGTTTACTTTTAAAGAGAATGAATTGCGTAATTATTATCAGGACTGGAATATTCTGAAATACAATGAAGATGTTGGTGAACTGCATAAAACCGATAGTGATGGTAATCGAATAAAACTGCGATTTGCCACTTTACTGGCACAAAAAAAGTAATATCTCAGGATGTAGTTTAGTACAATTGAAAACATGCAATGATTAAATAGAAAATTCAATAATAACTATATAAGATTAAAAAACGATAATGCCAGTTTCAGACTAAGTAACACTTATTTGGAAACAGTCAGATCTGCTTCCCTGGAACCAGCAGAGCATTAGTAAACAATTTACTGAATTAAAAGTAAAAGTATCCGGCTTAATTAAAAAATAACATGATAATGACACCAATTACAACTCTACAGCGTAATAAAATATCCGGCCAATGATAATAATGTGATTAGCTGGTATACAGACATCACTATATTCCTTTGTATTAAAGGCATGCAAACGTATTTCTTCGTAGGGCATTGAATATAGTTTCCTGATGCGATACTGGTGATTTTGTTTAATCAGATATAAATTACCATCAATAATATTGGTGCGGTTTAAATCTACTGCAAAAATAGTCCCGTAAGGAATAATAGGTTCCATACTATTATCATTTACCGAAAAGCACACCACCATTTGCGGATTGATTTTTTTACGCTCCAGAAGCTCAGTTCTTAAACTGATTCTTTTACCGTGCTGAATATGCAGTTGTTTTGACTGCACACTGCCGGCCTGTTCTATTGAAGAATAAAATGGAACGAGTGTTTGATCCTGATTTTCTGCAATAATATTTACTTCCGCAGCCAATGTTGTGGTTGTAGCCGGAAAAGGACTACCACGGCCTTCACGTAACCAGGATAAACTGACACCCAGTATATTGGCCAGTATATCCAGATTTTTCGGTTCGTAATGACCATTCTCCCATTTAAATACGGCAGTTTTAGAAACCCCCATTCTATCAGCCACCTGTTGCTGTGACAGAGCCACATGCTTGCGCGCCTGTTTAATCCGATCGCTTAACATCAGTTATCTCCTGACTCAAATACAGAATGATGTTAACGTAAATCGTGTTATGTTTTGTTTATACGAATAATCATTTTTAATATATAAAATATGGAAATTTATCCAAAAAAAGTTAATATTATTTACCCTATATAAATTATCCAATAATATTAATATGATAATTCATCATAAACTTTAATTAATATCATATTACATTAACAATTTGACTTTTTAAACTTTCAGTTTAACGTCATTTTTACATATTTTTTACACAAAAGTTTGATATAAATCTTATTCTGACATTGTATGTTTGCATTCAAAGCATCAGATATTTACCTATTAGATATTAAATATATCTGAATTTTGCCGGATAAATAATTTGAAACGACGAATAAATTTAATAAATATTATCTACAAGTTAATATATGCCAAAACAATACCAGCCTGAGTATCAGGCTGGTACCAGACAGAATATTAATTCTGTCTGCTTATTTTCAATAGATTAACTATTATTGAATGCGGTTTTAAGCAACAGAAACAATCATACCGGCTGCAACAGTATGGTTGGTGGCTTCATCAATCAGAATAAAGGCTCCGGCAGCGGGATTATCCTCATAAGTCGTTGCTACCACGGGTTTCTGAATACTAAGCTGTACACGGCCAATATCGTTTAGCTGCAGGCTGTCGCTGTCTTCGCGATGGTTCAGGCTTTGTACATCCAGCAGATAATCAACCTGTTTGATTTTGGCGTATACCGTCTGAGTAGTATGCTTGAACCAGTAGCGGCGGGCTGAGTTTAAGGGTTTGCTGTCGAACCAGCACACGGAAGCACTGATGGTTTTTACTGGCTGTAATGCACTATCTGCTGCCACCAAACTGTCGCCCCGGGAAACATCAACATCATCTGCTAGTACCACAGTCAGCACAGCTCCTGACTGTGCCTGCTCCACCTGACCATCAGGCGTATAAATGGCCGCTATGGTACTGGTCTGCCCTGCCGGTTCAATGCGTATACGGTCGCCCACTTTCAGGGTACCTTGTTCCAGACGCCCCTGATAACCGCGAAAATCATCTGCGCTGCTGCCATCCAGCCGGGCAACCCGCTGAACAGGGAATAATGCAGGAGCAGACAGTAACTGGCTGCTGCGGTTGGCAGCGGGCAGGCTTTCCAGCAAAGGCAACAGAGGCTGCCCCTGATACCATGGCATATGCGCGCTGGCAGTCACTATATTGTCACCATTCAAAGCTGATATGGGTACGTAGCTGATATTGTGCAAATCCAGAGCAACAGCCAGTTCAGCATAGGCACGCTTAATGGCATTAAATTTTTCTTCACTGTAATCCAGTAAATCCAGTTTGTTTACTGCCACAATAATATGCGGCGTACCCAGCAGTTTCAGTATTGCGCTATGGCGGCGGGTTTGCGGCAGTAAGGCTGGTGTATGTTCAGTGTAATCCAGCCGGGTGGCATCTATGAGAATAATGGCAGCATCAGCAGTAGATGCACCTGTAACCATATTGCGTGTGTACTGCTCATGTCCCGGCGTGTCAGCAATAATAAATTTACGCGCCGGCGTGGCAAAATAACGATAGGCTACATCTATAGTAATACCCTGCTCACGCTCAGCGGCAAGTCCGTCAGTTAGCTGAGCAAAATCAGGAATGCCGTCGGCGGTACGCTTGTGCTTGCCGTGATACAGCGAAGCAACCTGATCAGCCAGTAAGGACTGACTGTCAAACAGCAGTCGTCCTATCAGCGTGGATTTACCATCATCTACGCTGCCGGCAGTAATAAAACGCAATACAGAATCAGTACTCATCGGTGTCTCACTTTTTTAAGGTTGCCGCCTGTGCCAGCATCTGTTGCAGGCTGTCCCGGGCAGGTTCCAGTTTTCTGAAGCCGTCTTCTGCCATCAGATGGCCGCCATCAGGGATATACTGAATACTGCTATGCAAGGCATGGGCAATATGGTTACTGGCTGCTTCGGGAACATATTGGTCATTAGTTGAAATAATGCTGTGAACCGGCATACTGATTTGCTGCAATACTGCAAAATCCGGCTGACTGGCATCGATATAACCATCCAGTATTTGTAGCCTGGGCAGGTGTGCGGCAAAGCCAGCAACCAGAATCAGACCGCCCAGCCGTGCAGGTTTATGCCGGCTGAGAAATTGCAGCAATGTAATAACGCCAAGACTATGACCAATCAGAAAAGTCTGTTCATCCGGCTGCCCGATAAGCTTATCCAGTGTCTGCTGCCATTGCGCTGCCTGCGGATAATCCGGCTGAGGCATAAGCGGTACGGTTACTTCTGCACCGGTTGGCCGGATCTGTGCAGCCAGCCAGTCGAACCAGTTATCCTGCGGACTGCTCTGAAAACCATGCACAATAAATATTCTGGCCGGTAATACCGTTTGTTTTTCTGTCATCAGAAATAACCTGCTTTCTTGCGCTCTTCCATCGCTGCTTCCGATACCTGATCATCCATACGGGTAGCATTACGTTCGGAAATCGTGGTTTGTGCAGTTTCAGCAATAATTTCTGCTGCTGTACTGGCTGTGCTGGCTACCGGACAGGTGCAGGAAATATCACCAACAGTCCGGAAACGCACACTGCGCACAATACTGACTTCACCTTCTTTTTTCGGTGTCAGCTCTGTTACCGGTACCAGCATAGCGTTGCGCTCAACGACTTCTCGCTGATGTGCATAGTAAATCTCCGGCAAAGCAAGCTGTTCACGCGCGATATATTGCCAGATATCCAGTTCTGTCCAGTTGGAAATCGGAAAAACCCGCATATTTTCACCCGGATGCAGACGTGTATTGTACAAATCCCATAATTCGGGACGCTGGTTTTTCGGATCCCACTGACCAAATTCATCCCGAAAAGAAAAAATCCGTTCTTTAGCCCGGGCTTTTTCCTCATCCCGTCTGGCACCGCCCATTAATGCATCAAAGCCATTGGCTTCAATTGTTTCCAGCAGAGTGACAGCCTGTGCGGCATTCCGTGAATCTGTAGCCCGGCGCAGAGTCACACTGCCGCGGCGGATCGACTCTTCTACACTGCCAACGACCAGACGTGCACCAAGGCGACGTACGACTTCATCACGAAAAGCAATAACCTCCGGGTAGTTGTGTCCGGTATCTATATGCACCAGTGTCAATGGCAGTTGCAGGCTGTGTCCCGGAATCTGAAAAGCCTTTACGGCCAGAGACAGCAGCACCACTGAATCCTTGCCGCCGGAAAACAGTAATGCCGGATTGCGTGCTTCGGCCACTACTTCGCGGATAATATAAATAGATTCAGCTTCCAGCCAGTCCAGATGTTTGTCTTGAATACTCATGATATTCCCGTTACGGGCACAGACCATTCTGTCTGCAACCCTGAGTTGATTTCAGCTTATTTATGTAAACCACATTCTTTACTGTCCTGACTTTCCCACCACCAGCGTCCGGCACGAATGTCTTCGCCTGCTTTCACAGGGCGGGTACAGGGCTCACAGCCGATACTGGGATAACCTTGCTGATAAAGGGCATTAACCGGTAACTGCTGCTGCCGGGCATATGCCCATATTTCAGTTTCCAGCCATTCAGCCAGAGGATTATATTTAGCCATGCCGTGCACCTGATCCTGCTCTGCCAGAGCCAGAGCAGTACGTGTTGCCGACTGCTCACGCCTTTGTCCGGTTATCCATGCATCGGCCTGACTCAGGGCACGGCCAAGCGGTTCGATTTTGCGGATATGACAGCACTCACGTCTCAGTGCAACACTGTCATAAAAAGCCAGCTTGCCGTGAGCGGCGATATATGCATTAATAGCGTGTTCATCCGGCCGGTATTCCGCAATACAAATACCCCAGTGCTGCCGCACAGCCCCCAGCAAGCTCAGTGTTTCACTGTTCAATGCACCAGTATTAAGCGTAAATACTTCAATAGGCAGCTGTTCGCGGGCAATCACATCAGTAATGACCATGTCTTCAACCGCCAGACTGGAAGCAAATTTAACATGGTGATGCTGCTGTGCAATCTGCTGCAAGCGTGTTGTCAGCTCGGCTGTCAGAGCCGACAGGCGGCCGGTGGCAGCCGCATCATGCGGAGGAGTCCACAAACGGGGACGCAACATGGTTATCACTATCCTGAATGCACAAATTATTAATGACAGTAATTGTTTAACCGGATTACTGTCTGAATAGCACAAATAGTAACAAGTGCAGCCGGCATGGCGGAAAGAATAAAAATTTCTTTCTTTATAACCAAACTTCCGGTCACTGATGCTGCTGTTACAGATATAACTGCCAACGCTTTGGTTAGAAAAATTGCTTCTTTTTCATCCGGGCACCGGCGCTTATAAGATAGCGTATAAACAACAACGACAAGTCAGCATGAATCACTACCCGATTTTTACCCAACTACACCAGCGTAAGGTATTACTGGTGGGTGGCGGCCACGTAGCCGAACGCAAAGCCGGTGCTTTGTTAGAGGCTGGTGCGCATCTGCTGGTGGTCGCACAGCAGACTACAGCCAGATTTAAAGAATGGTTTGACCGGCAACAGGCTGAGCATATCGGTACCGAATTCAGCCCTGATTTATTAAACGGTATTTTTCTGGTGATTGCCGCAACCAGCGATCATGCGCTTAACCGGCGTATTTTTCAGGCAGCCGAAGCAGCTGCCACTTTCTGCAACTGCGTAGACCAGCCAGATTGCTGCTCATTTATTGTCCCGGCACTGATTGACCGCAATCCGATACAGGTAGCGGTAAGCAGCGGCGGTCATGCACCTGTGCTGGCACGGCTGATTCGTAAGCAAATTGAATTATTACTGCCCTTTTCTATCGGACGGGCAGCGGCGATAGCCGGACGCTGGCGTAAACGAGTCAAAGCCACACTGCACAACATGAGCGAACGCAGGCGTTTCTGGGAATATCTGTTTGAACACAGCCGTTTTAACCAGTATATTGCCCGTGGCAATGAATCAGCAGCAGAAACACTGCTGCAACAACAACTGACGCAGCATCAGCCTTTGCCACAGGGCGAAGTTACTCTGGTCGGAGCCGGCCCGGGCGATGCCGGTCTGCTGACCCTGCATGCTTTACAGGCGATACAGGCAGCAGATGTGGTGTTATATGATGCACTGGTTTCAGCAGAAGTACTGGATTTGGTCAGGCGTGATGCATTAAAAATCAGTGTAGGCAAACGTTGCGGACACCATCAGGTACAGCAACAGCAAACCAATGAATTACTGGTACAGTGGGCGCAGCAGGGAAAACGCGTTGTGCGTCTGAAAGGCGGTGATCCGTTTATATTCGGTCGTGGTGGAGAAGAATGTGCCATATTGCAGGCTGCTGAGATTCCGTTTCGGATTATTCCGGGTATCAGTGCCGGTCTGGGAGCAACTGCCTATGCCGGTATTCCGCTAACCCATCGTGATTATGCTCAGAGTGTATTATTTATTACCGGCCATCAGCAGCTGGCCGACCAGCCTTATGGCTGGCAGACACTCGCCCGTAACCGGCAGACACTGGTCATTTACATGGGTACGCTGAAAGCGGCTGAAATCAGCAGACAACTCATTAACCACGGACGTGCCGCCGATACACCGGTTGCGATTATCTCTCATGGTACGCTGTCCAGCCAGAGTGTCTTAACCGGCAGGCTGCATCAGCTGGCCGATCTGGCTCAACAGGCTGATACACCGGCTCTGATGGTTATCGGTGAAGTAGTACAGTTACGGGAGCAACTGGCATGGTTTAACCAGACGGATAACCAACCTGTTGTCAGTGAAGCTGCTGCTTAGAAATTAATCATTTCTCCGGCTGAAAAAACAACACGTTTGCAAACGTGTTGTTTTTTCATTCAGGCAAGTATCAGTCTGCCTGCGCTGCGGTCTGGGCATAATTAGCCAGACCAACTTCTTCAATCAGGTCTAGCTGTGTTCCCAGCCAGTCCAGATATTCTTCATTTACTGCTTTTTGCTGTTCAAGCAAATCACGGGAGACAAAATCCAGCTGGCTTTCACATACTGCAATGGCATCAGCCAGTGCCACATGTTTTGCCTGTTCTGCCTGCTGGTCACATTGCAGAATTTCGATGATATTTTCGCCAACCAGAATTTTGCCGTATTCCTGTAAATTAGGCAGTCCCTCCAGCAGCAGAATGCGTTCAATCAGTGCATCCGCACTTTTCATATCGCGAATCGAATGTTTGTATAATGCCTCACCCAGTTCGGCAAAACCCCAGTTACGTAATATCCGTGCATGTAAAAAATACTGATTGATGGATACCAGCAACAGACCCAGATTTTTATTCAATGCCTGTAAGGCCAGACGATCACCCTGCATATCATTCTCCTTACAGCTGGCTTTGCAGATAATTCGGCAAACCCATTATTTCAATCTGGCGTAACTGTTGCTCCAGCCAGTGAGCATGGTCTTCTTCAGTATCTTTCAGCTGTGTCACCAGAAACTGCCGGGTGACATAGTCCTGTTCCTGCTCACACAGCTTAATTGCATCTTTCAGATTCTGGCGTACACAAAGCTCTGTTGCCAGATCATTTTCAAGCATACTAATCACATCAGTACCGACATTAATTGCATCCGGTACCATTTCCGGTTTGCCATTGAGCATCAGAATACGGTGAATAAACTGGTGAGCATGATCGGTTTCTTCCTGCATCTCATGGTCTATACGCTGAAAAAGCTTCATATAGCCCATATCTTCATACATGCGTGAATGCGCAAAATACTGGTCACGTGCGGCCAGCTCTCCTGCCAGTAACCGGTTTAAACAATCCAGTACAACTTTTTTGCCTTCCATGTCTGTTTCCTTTTTACTCAAAACTCTTCTGCTAATTCGTCCAGACAGGCATGCTCAATCACTAAACAGTCGTCAACAAACCGCCCTGACTCATTTGCCGTCATAGCCTGAACGTCATTCATAGAATTTTATTTATTAATTTATCGTTGCCGGTATCATCAGCAGATTAGGCGATGCACTGACATCGCGCAGTCATTTATACGGGGAAAAATATTCTAAAATAATATCTTTACAGTCTTGGGTTGCAGACTATCACTAGCCCGCAACCCGACTCCCCTCTAAATAGTTGTATTAACAAAGCAATAAATTCTGCATAATCATCAATACAACCATTCAGGGTTATCATAACATTAAATTAAATAACTATTTTTAATCTAAATAAAACTAATTTTCATAATAATTTGATAAAATATTCTCAATTTAACAAAATATTAAATAAAAACATAGCTTTATAACAATAATAGTTATCACCATCTATTAAGCTGTTGTAAACAACCTGAAATAGCCATTTAATTTATAAAATATTTATAAAATTTAACTTATTTTCACTATTTATTTTTATTTTTACAGCTACATACCCATAATTTTATCAGTTAGTTATCCATGTAAAACATAACTATTCGCATTTATTATCGGAGCAGAATATACCAATAAAATAAATACTGCTTAGTATCAAAATTTATGAAAATAAAATAGTTTACCTGAAAGATAGGCAATGTCCGGAACTTCAATATTGAAGCAATTTGTTTAATACAAGGCTAATACAGTCAATTAGTAGTTATTTACAGATACAGGGTAATACTCCTGACCAGAATACAAGAATCATACCGGATGACTTTTGAAAATGATGACTACAGCCTGTCAAATAAATACTGGCTGGTCAGAAGAAAGCAGAAAATCCGTCTGTAATTAACAAAAATCCGTACCGGAATTTAAGCTCTCCGGCTGATAAACAATCAGAGCGGAAAAAAATTTCGGTACGGATTAATACAGATTACAGTTTAAAGTACTGGCTTACAGCACAATACCACCAGTTACTCCGTATACCTGTGCTGTCACATAGCTGGATTCTTCAGACATTAAGAAAACATAGGTAGATGCAAGTTCGGCAGGCTGTCCGGCACGACCAAGTACTGATTCACTCTGACCGAATTTCGGAATAGCTTCAGGAGGCTGACCACCGGTAATTTCCAGTGCAGTCCAGATTGGACCCGGAGCCACAGAATTAACCCGGATACCTTTGGCGGCAACCTGTTTAGCCAACGCCTGAGTAAAAGCCACAATTCCGGCTTTAGTAGTGGCATAGTCGACCAGATTCGGGCTAGGCTGATATGCCTGTACAGAGCTGGTCGTCACAATAGTGGCACCGGCTGGCAAGTGCGGCATAGCAGCCTGAATCACCCAGAACAGGGAAAAAATATTCACTTCAAAAGTCTTTTTCAACTGTTCAGTGCTGATATCACAGAAACGCTCTACCGCAGTCTGCTTACCAGCCACTAAAGTCAAACCATCAAGGCCGCCCAGCTCAGTATGAGCTTTTTCAACCAGCTGTTTGCAAAAATGCTCGTCACTCAAATCACCGGGTATGCACACCACCTTACGGCCGGCTTCCTGTGCCAGAGCAGCAACCTGTTTGGCATCCTCTTCTTCAGCTGGCAAATAATTAATGGCCAGATCGGCACCTTCGCGTGCATAAGCGATAGCAGCAGCACGACCAATACCTGAATCGGCACCAGTTACCAGAATTTTACGGCCGTGCAAACGACCATGACCTTCATAGCTTCTTTCACCGCAATCCGGCACCGGATCCATTCTGCTCTGCAAGCCCGGTGCAGGCTGATGCTGTTTAGAAAAATCCTGATGGTAGTACTTGGTTCTTGGATCTTGTAAACCTTCTTGATGCTTCATAATACATCTCCTTGTTTAACAATGCTTTATCCAAAATGGAACAGCTGAACCATCATACGACAGATTAGTACACAACAAAGAAAAGTATCTGTAATTTATGTCAATATTCTAGTTAAAGTTTATTAATCTCAATGGCTTAAAAAAACAATAATCAAACAATGACATCAAGCAGCCATCCGGACAGATTTCAGAACCGGTAAGTATACGAAACACCGGCAATATGCGCATTCGAACGATAATCGGCTTCACCGCGCACATTGCTTGATACATGTGTTCCTTCATCCTGCTGATTCATATGTGTATGCTGAATATGCAGATAAGCATACGATACCGCTACCGTATTCTTTTTATCCACATCATACTTAAATCCGGCACCAAACAGCCAGCGGTTACCATCAGGAATAGTAGACAGACGCGAAGAAGCACTGCGTACTGGCGACTGGTCATAATTCACGCCGAAACGCCACTGCAAATGCGGATTCTGCTGATAGGAAGCACCCACGCCAACCGCATAAGTATCACGCCAGTTTGTGGCAATATGAGTGGTATTCGAAGTAGCACCATGTACCGGATCAATTGCCTTATCATTCTCAAATTTAATATCCAGAGCATGCAGACGTGAAGAACGCGTCCAGCTCACATTACTGAAAACATTCCACTGCGGATTGACCTTCCACATACCGTGTACAGATACTACTTCCGGCGTAGTAATCTGTACCTGTGCACCTTCCAGAGCCTTAAAGCCAAACTGCTCAAACAGCGGAGCATAGTTTTCTGCAAATTTGCCCATAGGTTTCCAGCGCGCAGTACCGTGCAAATGCTGATTAATCTTCGAACGATAGCTCACACCTACCCGGACATCATCATTAATGTCCCATAACCAGCCGGCATTAAAACCATAGCCCCAGTCATTACCCTTGACTGTTGCGCGTGCATCAAATGCGCCCGGAGCTTTCTGATGTAATACAGATTGCGGTATTCCCGACTGTGCACTGCCTACCGGCGTAAAATCCGCATATTTCTGTACTTCTGCATGCAGGTATTGCGCAATCAGCCCCACACCCAGTGAATGTCTGTCATTAATTTTATAGGCAACAGCCGGATTAATATTCAATGCCTTTACGTTGGTTTTATTCACGTTATAGCGCAATACTGAATCAGAACTGTCATTGGTTCTGGCCGCATACGGAATATATACCCCAAGTCCCATACCCCATCTGTCGTTCAGGCGATGGGAAAAATACAGCTGCGGCACCAGTTGCGCAGTATTGGCAATATTGCCATGCTCAGGTCCCTGTACAGCCGCACCGTCTGAAAATGTCCCACGGGCATTACTGTATTTAATATCGGGCTTAATCACAAACAGATTAGTATCAAGCTGGGTGCCATCCAGATACGTCAATCCGGCAGGATTATTGACAATTGTTGCCGCATCGGCCGCTTCAGCAGCAGCTGCATTACCGGTTCCAACAGCTGTTACCGACTGTAATCCCAAATGATATCCTGAAGCATATACAGGAGAAACAACTACCGCAGTACTGATTAACACCGCACTTATTTTCATCACAACTGGCAAATGTCTTGTCATTGTGTTTTTTCTCAAACGCATAAAATAAAAAAGACCTTAATTAAAGGTCAGAAAATAAATAAAAATATTCAGTAAAATTTCAAATTAGCAAAATTTGAGTGTTTATTCTAACTTAAAAAGATAAATAATGCTGATAGATAATCTTTACAATTATTCAAATAGATTAAATTTTTTTATAATTGAATACAATTAATCTTCATCCAAATTGCATAAAAAATGCAAATAAAAATTATTATTTTTCAAAGATATAATATTACCGATATCAGAGATATGCACTGATAAAAACCGGACAGACAAACAAGAGAACTAAACGCATAATAAATTAAATAACAACAAAATTGTATTATTCAGAATGAATTTGAAACATGTTTGCCCGATATCATGTTCAGTTTGCTTATACATGACTGACCATTATTTCTGGCTGGTAAGCAAACCACAGATAAACAGATAACTAATGATTACCTGAAAATGAATACCATCCATTCCGCTGTGCCTCACACCAGCGTTTCATTATTCTGCCGTCAAAATTTGCCCGATTTTGCAATTATTAATTATTTTTTATATAGCAGATTCAGCATTTATTAGCAAAAATATCCGGCTGCCAGCCATTTACAGTAACCAGTGCCAGTGGTTACACTGTCGTATTATTGATTTCCACGGCAGCATAACAATGTTTCAACGTTTGAAACGTACCTGGCCACTATTACTGTTATGGCTGGATCTGATTTACAGTTTCATACTGAATATTGTTGCCAGTATTTCAATGGAACAGACGCCAGTACCGCGCAACAGTTTACCGGTATCACCGGATATTGCCTTTAGCTGGTTACAGGTAATCGCCAACGGCGGTATGGTATTCATTCTCAGTCTGGCTTTCCGTACCCTGCTACAGTTAAACCGCGCAGTACAGCAACAGCAGATATGGCCTCTGACATTGCTCAGAACAGCTGCGCTGCTGATTGTACTGGCATTTAGTTTACCTGCATGGTGGCAATGGTCATGGGCATTATGGTCACTTGCACACGGACAGCTGGTTATAGACTGGCATAATCTGCATTATCTCATCGTTTCCATACTGTTACTTTATCCTGCTCCGCTGTGTCTGCGTTTACTCTGGATCCGCAGCAGGCAGCAGCACAGCAAAGCTGACTCCGGCAGCTCTGCTGAATCTGAAAACACCCAGCCGCCAACCTGATTATTCACTACCGTCTTAAGCAAATACTGGCTGCAGACCAAATAGGGTAAAATATGCGCCGGAAATACAGTTGCGGACTTAATTTGCATGAACACACAATCCATTACCGCCTTACTTAACACAATATCCATTCCGGACAGTAACCGTACACTGGGCAGTGAAAAAGCCCTGAGTAATGTTACCGTCGCCAGTGACGGCATTCATCTGGATCTTACTTTTCCCTATCCGGTTGCCCATCTGATTGACGAACTGCAACAGCGTATTGATCAGGCCATTACCACTGAATTCGGTGACACACCATTATTTGTTCAGGTACAACTGGCGATAGGCAAACATAAAGTGCAGCCCGGTGTGCAAACCATTGCCGGCGTCAAAAATATTATTGCGGTTGCCTCAGGTAAAGGCGGTGTGGGCAAATCGACTACCAGTGCTAATCTGGCAATTGCCCTGAGCCGCATGGGTGCCCGTGTCGGCGTCCTTGATGCTGATATTTACGGCCCCAGCCAGCCTACCATGCTCGGTGTCGCCGGCCTTGAACCACGTCAGCATCAAGATAAACTGATTCCGGTCATGGCTGCCGGTGAAATTCAAGTGATGTCCGTTGGTTTTCTGGTTGATACTGATCAGGCAGTTATCTGGCGCGGCCCGATGGTTAGTCAGGCTTTACAGCAGCTTCTGTTTCAGAGCCAGTGGGATGATGTCGATTATCTGATTATCGACTTACCCCCCGGTACAGGCGATATCCAGCTGACACTGGCACAGAAAATTCCGGTTACCGGTGCGGTTGTAGTGACCACACCGCAGGATATAGCACTGATTGATGCGCGCAAAGCAGTCAATATGTTCCAGAAAGTCAATATTCCCATTTTCGGCGTACTTGAAAACATGTCGGTGCATATCTGCTCTAACTGCGGCCATACCGAATCTATTTTCGGACAGAATGGCGGTAAACAGCTTGCTGATAAACTCGGTGTTCCCCTGCTGGGTCAGCTACCGTTAACAATGGCTGTACGTGAGGCCATGGATAACGGTACCGCCGGCATACTGGCAGAGCAGCAGCCGCAAATAGCCGGCTTGTATGAACAGGCTGCATGGCAGCTGGTGCAGGCACTGGCAGATCAGGGTAAAGACTATAGCCGGCGTTTCCCCAAAATTGTGGTCGAATAAACCTGCACAGCCAAATACATTTACCGAACCATGCGATAATATTCACAACGGTTGTGACTGCACGGCCGTTTTAACAGCCTGTCTGCATCCGGCGCAGCCGTCAGACACAGCAAATTGAATTTAACCTGTTGTAACCAATGACACCCTTGGTGATGCCATTTTATGAACACACCGTTTTGGCCGTTACTGGCCTTGCTTGCCGATGGTCTGGCACATGAAGTCCAGACACTGGCAGGCATTCTGAATAAAAAAATACCGCAGCTCAATGCAGCATGGCAGGATATGCCTGCCCATATCCAGAATCTGCTGCGTCAGCGCAATGGTGTCTGGCAGCTAACTAAAACTCTGGCATTAATACCGGAACACATCTTCAATACCAGTGCCCGTCAGTACGGGTTTAATCCGCAGCTGCTGGAGCAGACCACATCGACCAATAGCGTCCTGCTGGAGCAATTGCGCTATGCACCGGTAAATACAGTGCCGCAAATCTGTCTGGCTTATGAGCAGACTGCCGGACGCGGACGTCAGGGCAAATCATGGCAAAACCGTATCGGTGACTGCCTTATGTTCAGCCTGAGCTGGTCATTTAAGCGGCCTCAGGCAGAGCTTGGCGGTCTGGCGCTGGTAGTAGCGCTGGCTGTCGCACAAACTTTACGCGAACTCGGTGTAGCGGCACAAATTAAATGGCCGAATGATCTGATGCTGGATAAAAACAAACTTGGCGGCATCCTGATTGAAACCATAGCGCAACAGAATCAGACCACTGCTGTTATCGGTATCGGCATCAATTTCAGCCTGCCCGATCAGGTAGGCACAGCCGCAGCTATTCTGTCTCTTCTGCCACATGCACAGGTAACACAGATTTTTCAGGGTGTTCTGGCCAAACTGGCACAATATCTGCCTCTGTTTGACCAGACCGGGCTAGATCCGTTTCTTAATGATTACAACCAGCTGCATCGGGATCAGGGTCAAATAGTCCATCTCTTGGCCAACGGCAAGACCATTGCCGAAGGTACCGTTAACGGGATTGCAGCATCGGGGGCTTTATTGCTGCAAACTGCCGACGGAGAACGCAGTTTTGTCACCGGTGAAATCAGCCTGCGCCCGGGGACTGCACAGAATCAGGTACAAGCCAATAATAGAAAACGTTACCTGTTGCTGGATGCCGGCAACAGCAAACTCAAATGGGCATGGGTAGAAAACGGCTGCATACTGGGTTATGGCAAAGCAGCCTACTACGACCTGAAGCCCCTGATACAGGACTGGACCAGACAAGGAGCCGGCGTACAGCGCATTATCGGCTGTGCTGTCTGCGGAGAAGCCCGCCAGCAGCAAATCGCTGGTATTCTGCCTCTGCCAGTACAGTGGCTGCCTTCCATGCCGGAAGCACTCGGCATCTCCAATCATTACCGCAATCCGGCCGAACATGGTGCCGACCGCTGGTTTAACCTCATTGGCAGCCGGCGCTACAGCCGTCAGGCCTGTGTCGTAGTCAGCTGTGGTACAGCCGTCACAGTAGATGCCCTTACCGACACCAACCATTATCTTGGTGGCAGTATCCTGCCGGGTTTTTATTTAATGAAAGAGGCATTATCCCGGCGCACTGCTAACCTTAACCGGCCGCTGGGCAAACCATACGCTTTTGCCACCACCACCCCGAATGCCATGGCCAGCGGCATTATGGACGCAGTCTGCGGGGCTATTGTGCTGATGCATGCGCGCCTGCAACAGAAAATCGGTGCCGGCAAACCTGTCGACATTATTATTACCGGCGGTGGTGCCAATAAAGTGGCTCAGGCACTCCCTAATACATTTGTCTTAGACAACCGCATTGAAATTGTGGATAATTTAGTGATTTACGGTTTACTAAACTGGGTTGAATACGCATGAAATGGCTGTTTGCAATTTTGGTAGCGCTCAATATCATTGTTTTTGGCAGCATGATAGCAGGGAAACTGGTACATAGTAATTCTGGTGCACCTGCTGCAGCCAGTGCGGCCAGCCCTGAAACAGAAGCTGTTGCACCAGCCAGTCCGGACATCAGTGTACGGCAGGCAACAGAAACTGAAACTGTTGCCAGCAGCAATACAACAGCGGCTAAAGCTGCCAGCAAAACAGAAACCACTGCTGCGCCCAAAACAACTACTGCCGCTACTACTAATGCTTCCGACAACACTGACAAACAGCCTGCTGCTCCGGCCAATACCTGTACTGCCACTGTTACCCTGCCGGAAGACGATTTTCATCGTATCAAAGGCCTGCTTACTCACTGGCCGTTTACCACCAGCCGCTTTATAGAACAGGTCAGCGCTCCGGTCAAAACCCGTCAGACAGCTGCTCCTACCCGCTACATGGTTGCCCTCTCTTCCGGTAATGACAGCAGTATACGTGCCCGTCTGCAGGAACAGGGATTTGACTACGGTGTTAATCAGGGTAAAGTCAGCCTTGGCGTATTTAACCGCCGGGAAGATGCAGAAGGCCTGATGGCACGTGCCAAAATGCAGGGATTCAGTGACGCCTTTATCACCACATTGGGCGGTAGCAGCGACAGTGACAGCCAGTCATCCGGCAGTTCCGCTACCAGCATTGCCAAAATGCGCGTTGTATTCAGTGGTGTAGACAACTCAGCTATGCAGGACATCAACGCCATTACCGGTCGTTACGGCCGGATGCAGCGTAGTGGTAAATGTCATTAAGCCGGCACCTATCCGCTTAAATATTCATGAGTACCCGTGCAGTTATCCTGAAAAACATATCCGCTAATCTGCTGCTGCAACTGATAACTGCACTGGGCGGATTTATCCTGCCGCCGTTAATTGTTGTAACCTATGGTTCAGCAACCAACGGTATGCTGGCCTCTATCAAACAGTTTATTGCCTACCTGACTTTACTGGAGGCTGGCATCGGTGCAGCTGCCGTCGTAGCCCTTTATCAGGCGCTGACTGCACAGGATAACCAGCTGCGTAACCGCATTCTTGCAGCCGCCCATCACTTTTACCGCATCTCCGGCTGGCTGTTTGCCGTCGCATTACTGATACTGGCTATCCTGTTTGCCTGGCTTACCCACACCGAAATCAGTGCCAGCCTTACCTTTTACATGGTACTGATAATGGGTGCCGTGAATATTCTGGATTTTTTCTTTTTCGGCAGCTACCGTGCCTTACTTACTGCCGACCAGAAAACCTATATCATCTCCGCCATTCAGGCAGGCAGCATCTTCGTTAACATCGTCGTATGCTACTGGCTGATTCGTAACGGCTATAGTATTCTGACTGTTCAGTTTATCTCTACCCTGATACAGGCGAGTAAATTTCTGTTGTACCGTCACTATGTAAAACACTACTATCACAATCTGAACCAGCATTACGACAAACATAACGCGTATAAGCTGCAACAAACATGGGATGCCCTTACCCATCAGCTAACCGGTCTGCTGATATTCAGCTCACCGCTGGTACTGATTACTTTTTTCCTGTCCCTGAAAGACGCCAGCATCTATGCCGTTTATGCGTTGATTTTCGGCGCCATCAAAATGGCCTTGCAATCACTGTCACAAGGCATGCAGGCTATTTTCGGTCATAGCCTTACTACAGATATCCAGCGTACCCGTCAGAATTTCTGCCGCTATAATCGTCTCTTTATGTGCTTTCTGGGCTGGGTCTATACATGCACCGGCCTGTTGCTGGCACCCTTTATTCAGCTTTATACCCGTAATATGACCGATGCCAACTACCATCAGCCCGTGCTGGCTGCCCTGTTTTTACTGGTGGGCATTATTGAAAACAGCCGTATTCCGAGTATGACCATGATCATGGCAGCCGGTCGCTACAAAGACACCAAACCACAGGCACTGATCGAAGCTGCTCTGAACATTACCTGCTCAGTATGCTTTATACAGATATGGGGCAGTGCCGGCATTTTACTTGCAGCACTGATATCATTTCTTTACCGCAGCAGTGAAATGGTGCATTACACCAGCAAACACATTCTGTCCCTGCCCTGCACCCGTACCTATCTGCTGTGGCTGACAGTTTTTGCTACCATCGCCATTATCCTCACTATTGGCTGGCATCCGGTAAATAGTATCAGTGTACATACCTTTATCGATTGGATTAAACTTGGCTTTATTACCGGTCTGAGCACCGCCATACCCTTTGGCATCCTGTTAATTCTGATTTATCGCCGGCCTGCCCAATGATACCCAAACTGATTCACTATTGCTGGTTCGGACCTCAGCCACTGCCTGCCGCCACCCAACAATATATTGCCAGCTGGCGCCAGTTTCTGCCCGATTACCAAATTCAGCTGTGGAACGAACACAATTTTGACTATCAGGCTAACGCTTACACCCGTTCAGCCTATGCTGCCGGTAAATATGCCTTTGTAGCCGATGTCTGCCGTATTCAGGCACTTTATCAGCATGGCGGCATCTATCTGGATACCGATGTACAGATGATTGCCTCATTCGACCCGTTTCTGCACCATCACTGCTTCACCGGTTTCGAACAGGGTATGAATCCCTATACCCGCGAGCTTACCTGTAACCCTCAGGCCGGCGTAATGGGTTGTGAAGCCGGAAGCATTCTTATGCATGATATCTGGCAACAGTATCAGAATCTTGAATTCAACCCGCAGCAGCTTATTACCATCAACCAGTTATTTAAACAAATATACCAAAAGCATGGAATTATCCTTAACGATCAGCGGCAGGAAATTCCCGGCTATGTCTGCGTTTATCCAAGTGATTACTTTATGGCCAAAAATGCCTATACCCATGAACTGAACCGTACTGCTAATACTGTCTGCATTCATCACTACGACGGTACATGGCTTAATGACAGTAAAGGCGTCAACCGACTCAAACGCAGAATCCTGAATACTCTGCGTACTACACTTGGCGCCCGTAACAGTCAGAAACTGATAGCGCTGCTCAAACGGAAAAACCGATGAACACCAGTACTGACAATACCCCGATTGATTTTGTTCTGCCATGGGTAGACAACAGCGATCCGGACTGGCTGGCTGCAAAAAACCACTATCAGCCACAACATCAGGGACACAGTGACGCGACCAGTAATAACCGTTATCAGGATTTCGGCACCCTGCGTTATGTACTGCGCTCCATTGAAAAAAACTGCCCGTGGTATCACAAAATTTACCTGATAACCGCCGATCAGCATCCGCCATGGCTGAAAACCAGTAATCCGAAAATAGAAATTGTCAGCCACCGGCAACTGTTTATCCACCCGCAGAATCTGCCAGTATTCAATTCCTCAGCTATCGAAATGAATTTGGTTAACCTTAAAGGCCTGAGTGAACAATTTGTTTATCTTAACGACGACACCGTTATTCTGCGTCCTGTCCTGCGTGAGCGGCTGTTTCAGCACGGGCTACCGGTAGACTTTCTCTGTCATGGCTGGCTAAAGCGCGGCAGCCTGTTTCGCCGTCTGCGCGGCCGCAACAGCTGGGTAGATGCACTGAATAACAATATTGCCCTGATTAACCGCCTGTATCAGCCGGCCTCACTGAATAAACAGCAATTATTTGCCCATAGCTACAGTGTGCGTGAAAAATTCAGCAATTTCCTGCTCAAATACCTTTACCGCCATTATTTCTGGTTTGCTCACTGGCATCTGCCCCAGCCTTACACCCGCAGTACCCTGCAACAGGTTTATCAGCACTTCGAACCGGAAATACTTGCCAGCACCGCAAACCGCTTCCGCGCCAGTAACGATCTCACCATCTACCTCAATCGCTACTGGCAACTCGCCAGCGGTGCATTCATACCCCAAAAACACAACGACGGCTTCGTGCGCAACATCAGCAACATCACCGAGCTGAATAACGCTATCCATTATCTGCATCACCACCCGGAAATCCGTTTTGTCTGTCTCAACGATACCTGCACCAGCAACAACAGCACCGAACTGGCACAACTGCACGCTGCTCAAAGTGCATTTTACGAGCACTACCTGCCCGATCCGGCCTCATTTGAGCAAAACAGCCAGCAGCCATCATCACAGTATAAATCGATATAAATGTAAAAAAATCAGCAACTATCTTTGATGTAACAGCATAAACCTGCACCCGCTGTCATCCGGGAGGCACCTGCCTGCATTGTTGCGATATAATAAACAAATCTTGACAAACTATTAGCATAGGCATCCATCACTGCCACAACCATGAAAACGCGCCCTTTTTCCGTTCTGCTTTCCTTATATGCACAGGAACATCCCGACTGGCTCAGCGCCTGTCTGGAAAGCCTGTGTACGCATAGCATACAGGCCGACGAAATCATCATGGTACTGGATGGTGCCGTAGGTACTGAACTGCATAGCGTACTGAACAGCTATCAGACCCGGCTGCCTCTGAAAATCGTCCCCCTGCCGCAGCACGTCGGTCTCGGACATGCCCTTAATGCCGGACTGGAACACTGCCGGCATGAATGGATATTGCGCATGGATACTGACGACATCTGCGCACCCGGCCGGTTTGAATACCAGTGGGCATATATCCTGGAAAACCCCGATATCGCCCTGTTCAGCGGGCAGATAGCTGAATTCAGCACAACCCCTGAACTAAGCGGCACAGTCAGGCAGGTACCTCTTACAGACACTGCTATCCGCCATTATGCTCAGTGGCGCAACCCGATTAATCACATGGCTGCGGCCTACCGTAAAAGTGCGGTACAGGCAGTAGGCGGCTATCAGCATCACCAGTGGATGGAAGATTACAACCTGTGGCTGCGACTGCTGGCGGCCGGCTATCAGGCAGCAAACCTACCGGAAACCCTCGTATATGCCCGTGCCGGTCACAACATGCATGCCCGCCGGCGCGGGCTGCGCTACCTTCGCAGCGAATGGCAGCTGCTGCGTCTTAAACACCGCCTCAAAAGCCAACCATTACTGCCGGCACTAAGCTGTTTTGCCCTGCGCGGCAGCAGCCGTCTGCTGCCCACCAGCCTACTGGGCAACCTCTACCAACATTTGCGCCTGAACAAATAAAAAACAATTATGCGAAGTTTACTGTCCTATAAAAGCCGTCTTTTCTTTGGAACCCTGCTGGTAATGCTACTGCCACTGGCCATCATGGAGCCTATTAAAGGCTTTGCCCAGGGACGTGCTGCTTTCATCACCAGCATAATTCTTGCCGGTATTGCCCATATTCTGACAACCAAATCTTTATCCGTATTCAGCAACTTTCCCGGCAGAAAATCCGCAGTGATTGCTCTGCCGCATGCTTTCTTCTGGTTTTTTGGTATGTGGATGACGGCCAAATTCTTTAACCTGCCCTATACCGTATGGTTTTTATTCATGGCAGGCTGTCTGTCCCTGTTTCTGTGTATTTCTTATATCTATTACCGCAACAAATTCATAACAACCTACGCATACCTACCCTACGGACGTGCCAGCAACGCCGACCAGCTTCCCAATGTCAACTGGATAAAATTAACCAGCCCATGCCTGCCTGAGACCTCTGTCATTAACGGCATTGTTGCCGACCTGCACGAACCTGAGCTCGACAACCACTGGCAGAAATTTCTTGCCCGGCAAACCCTCAATGGCATGCCTGTCTACAATATTCGTCAGGTAGAAGAATTTCTTACCGGACGGGTTAAAATTCATCACCTATATGAAAATGATCTTGGTTCTTTGCTGCCTTCACCAACCTATGTATTGATTAAACGCGTATTCGACATCGTTCTTATCCTGCTATCCGCCCCTGTTACCCTGCCTGTAATGCTTATTACTGCCATTGCCATCAAACTTGAAAGCCCGGGTAACATCCTGTTCCGGCAAAACCGTGTAGGACGCAGCGGCAAAGAATTCTGTATTTATAAATTTCGCAGCATGTGCAGCGATTCAGAGAAAAACGGTGCCCGCATGGCGCAACTTGGGGATGCCCGCGTCACCCGTATCGGACACATCATCCGCAAAACCCGCATCGACGAACTGCCGCAGTTCTGGAACATCCTGAAAGGTGACATGAGCCTGATTGGTCCCCGCCCCGAGCAAAAAGTATTTGTCGACCAGTTTATTCAGGAAATTCCCTTTTATGACTACCGCCACATTGTCAAACCCGGTATTTCCGGCTGGGCACAAGTTACTCAGGGCTACGCTGCCGACACCGAACAAACCCAGATAAAAATCGAACATGATTTTTACTACATCAAACATTTTTCCTTCTCACTCGATATACTCATATTCTTCAAAACCCTCAAAACCATGCTCACCGGCTTCGGCGCACGCTAACCCAGCCATCCCCATACAAAACGCTACCAGTAAAATCTTACCGGTAGCGTTGCAAAACACTAACAAAAACCACATAGCACAACTGCCGATAAACAGAAATCTTTACACCTGACCAAAAGCAATAAAACACATAACAGATATCAAAATAGTGATAAATGATTGCTGAATTTATCTCCCCATTCCACGGCTGCACCAGTAACGCTGATTATCTGGCTCTAGAAAAAACTCAAATACCAAAATTTATCAGACACGGATAAAAATGATTAAACGTATTGTAAATATATAAATACCTTATCGAATAAATGCAGATGACTAATGATCTGAAAAAAGATAAGCTACAATGAACTATCACAAACCGATGCAATGCTCAGGGAGCCGGCATGACCCTGTTTCTACCCTTGATTTACCTGCTCTGTGGTCTGATCGCCGGCAAATTAACCCGGGATACAAAACCTGTTTTGTCTCTGCTACTGACAAAATTTATTATCCCTGTCGTAATTATCTATAATATAGCGACCAATTTCAGCAATATGGGCGCGGTATTAATTACCACTATTGTCGTTATGAGCATAATGCTGCTTGCCGGTAAATTTCTCCGGATCAATCCGGTAAGCACCCTGTGTTTCAGCTATCTGAATATTGGCTGGCTCGGTCTTCCCATAGCAGCTTCACTCTTTGGTAATCAGGCTGCCGCAATATTTATATCTGCCTATATCGGCAGTTCTATTGTCGGTAACTCACTTGGGGCATGGCTGCTTACCGGCATCCGGTTCAATATCAGAAAACTGATTCAGATGCCTCCCGTCATTGCCCTTATTATTGGCTGCTTACTATTACCACTGGGTAAACAAATCCGCGAGCTGGATATAATTTATTCCCTCGCCAAATTTTTGATGAGCTTTCTTGGCATGGCTATTCTTGGTATGTGGCTGGCTAAAAGCAGAATTACACTGACCGACATCAGAAACACCATTCAGACCTTCCTGAAAAAAGCTGCGGCTTATTTCTGTATCCTATCCGCCCTGCTTGGCCTTGCCTGTCTGTGCCGGCAGAACCTTATTCTGGAAAATAGTGCCGCACTTTACTTATTTTGCCTACTTCCTCCGGCAGCCAATATCATTGTTCTTGAAACCCACTATCTGGGTACCGGTTACTCCGTTAAACCCATTTCCTGTGGTACTTGTATCAGCATTATAGCTATCGGCATCTATGCTACAGGTATTATGGCAATAAAATTAACTAATTAGTTTGAAATTGTTCAACCAACATACTTTCAGCCATTTCTTTTAGTAATTTGATAATATTTCTTTGTATTTATTATCATTTATTTTTTGATTCTTTATTATTACATCAAAGAGTTCACCTTTATATCTTTGTGTTTGTCATTAGAAACTCTTTTAAATCTTTAAATCTAACAGTTTTTCATTACTATGAATAGATTTAATCAGATACTCATTTATAGATTCATCCGTTTCTTTTATATGTCGTTATTTAGCAATTGACTAGAAAGCTGAATTCTCATCCGTATATAATTACTCTCAACCTTATCTAAATCTAAGTTAGTAATAGGGAATTGTAAATATCTTATATACTCATCCTTATGAGCATCAGAAATATCGTCATGATTTAACAAACACAGCACTTCTTTTTCGTTATCAGTTATTTTTTTATCACAACTGGCCAAGATTTGATGCAGGTAAACATTTATATCTCGTGCAATATAATTTGCCAAGGGAGAGTTACGTTCACCTTGAACACAAGTATAATTTTTATGAATAATATCCTGCTCATCTAAGGGAGGGTATTGTGTCGTTAACATCAGTTTAATGTTAGCAAAATTCAGCTGATATAATGATTTTTTATAAACTTCATTGAACAAGTCTTTATTTGCAGTTTCATAATTGATTTCTATAAATTTAATATCAAGAAATTTAAATTGTTCTATTAATTGTTCTACATCAGGGTCTACTATATTTAAATAATTACTGTTATTAGCAATATAATTATTGAGACAATTATCATATTCATTTATTTTTTTAATAGCTTCCTGAGATAAGCAATATAAAATCTTTAAAGACAAATCATAGAGTATATAATTAGGAACTAATTGACTAAATAACGCAATCTTAAAAAAATTTGGTGAATATTTACTTAAAAAATTTACAAATTTTTGTAAATTTTTTTCACTTAATTCGGGCCACAATACATTAATGAATTTTATATTACTTTTCATCGAGAATTGACATAAGATAGCTTTTAATTCTTCTGTATAGTTTTCTGAATAAGTTAATAGATAGTTAACTAAATCAACATTCATTATCTCCGGCTGTGAAAAATAATTTATCTGATGCTGAAGTTTTTCAATAATTAATTCAGGATTATTCAGTTTATATTCATACTCCTTCGCGCTTTCATCAGTAATACTACGCAGATAAGTTTTATCAGCTTTAGTCAAACTATTAGGATAAAAGTAAGATATATAATCAGCATAAGTTTCATCAATGTAGCCATTGCGAATTAGATATTTTAATAGTGAAAAATATAAACTATTTTTTATTTCTAAAGCTGTTTTATTATTTTCTATATTATTAGAATTACTCAAATATTTAAATGTTTTGTCAATATTGTTCTCCTTAAGGATATATTTAGCCTTTCTGCTTGTTAGTTTTAAGATTTCTTTCTGAATATTTTCTTTTTCTTTGTTTATTAATTCTATTTTCTTTTCATATTCTGATTGACAACCATTAAGTTCTAATTGCTCCTGCTTATCTAATTCTTCAACTTTTTCATTTGTTTTTTCTGAATCAGGAAAGTTAGATCTATCTTCTCGTTTCCTTCTATATTCATCTTTTATTTTTTTTGTAGATTTATGATAGTTATCCTGAACATTTTTAAGCTCTGATTTTTTCTTTATTTTATTTTCTAATAACTCATTTTTTGTTTTCTCAATCATTGAAAAAAAATTAGTAATAAATGAGCTATGATTAAATAAATAAAACACAAATCCCTGATTCTTCTGCAATAATGTAAAATCTAAAGGAAATATATTTTTATAAACAATCATTGCAAACATTTTATTAGCATTTAGCTCAGTATTGTTTATATTTGAATAATACATATGAAACTCATTACAGATGTTTTTTAGCAATCTCATATCATCAATATATAAAGATACTCCTTCTAAAAAACCATTTTCTATTTTATTACCATCAATATAGTTTTTTAAAAATGTTGTCAGTTTATTGTAGGAATTGAAACCATCTATAACAGGAACAACGGGAATCATAAAATCAAAAAATTTTGTTCTGTCTTTGGTGCAAAATATATCATCACGTAACAAATAGAAAAACCTTAATATTTTTGTTTCCTTTTTTTGATACTGTTTTAATTGATTATTCGTTAGCTTATTGATTTCCTGTAATCGTTCAAAAATAAGCACGTTATCAAACCGGTCAATATCCTCAAAAACAATTACATCTACATTAGCATTAACAAAAATATAGACAACCTCACTTAGATATTTATCAAAAAAAGACTCACTGGACTCTGTAAAAATTTCTATTTCATTACCCTGAAATTTCAGTTTTCTGAATATATTTTTATATTTTTGAATCTTAATAATATAGTAAAGGAATATTGCAAACAGACCCAGATTCCAGATAGCACTGCCCAGAAGAAATATCTTAGTTGTAAATCCCAGTAATAAATCTTTTAAGCCACTATACTCCAGGGACAAAACAAATTCTTTCCATGTTGCAGAAAATATAATATCCAGCATAAAGAGCAAGAAAATAATACTGCTTACTGTAATTGCCAATAAATCTCTTTTACTAGTAATTCTTTTAACAGCAAAATTGCTTTGTGGTATTTGTTCTGACGAAATCTGATAAATCAGCTGATTCAGAATTTTAGCTTCGAGGATTGATAATTCATTATTTTCATTTTTGGAATTTGCTTCTTTGTTCAAAACTTCAGATAAATGATTATTTTCTGTACGAAAATGAGCCAGTGATATATGCAGAAATTTTCTAACTGGTTTTCTATTCGTATTTGTAGTTTGAATAGAATTTTTATATGATTCAATCAGGCTGCTTTTACCTGAACCATATGCACCTGAAATTGCAATATTTCTAACATCATCATGTTGAAAAACATAATCAAAAGCTTTTTCACTTTCCTTTAAATCAATCTCGGTGTAGGGTGTTAACTTTTGATACTCATATTCTGCTTTTTCATTTTGTTCTGGCGATGACTTTGACTCATTACTTTTATTTTTATATTTAGCCTTGGGCAACCATCCATATATCTTTTTACACCATAATTTATACTTAACGTCAGACATATTGAATTATTTATACAGTTATACATTAATTTACATTTTAACAATTTAATACTGAAAATCAATATACTAAAAGATTTTTTTTACATACAATCCCATTTTGACAAAGAATCAATTCCGATATATTTCCAGTTAAGCTACGAAATTTTAAATTTAATATATATCAGCTACTGATTCTAATTCGAAAATTACTAAAAAGTAATTATGTCAAACTGCATAAATAGATTCACTTTCATAGACACAAGTTTCTTGCACGGAATACTTCAACAGTATTTCCGTTTATATTATCCCTAAGACAGCTGATGGTTATACCGGTTAATAATAACCGTATCTATTCTAATTCAATACTATAAACTGACTATCATCCACCCAGTATTCTCAATATTTTAATTATCTGTATTCTAATTATCATTATTCAGGGGATGATCAAACAACCATGAATTAATCAGAGCTAATGGTTCTCTAATAAGAGAAATATAGTTCCTGTAATTTCTGAAACTTAAAGGTGCGGATAACCCAGATACATCTTTTATTCCTGATCTTTTAGCCAACATAATAGAACGCAATAAATGAAAATCATTGGTAACTACCACAGTCTTACCTAATGGTAATACTTTATTCGCATAAACAAACTGCTGAGCAGTACGTGTTGATTTATCTTCAAGATAAACCCTTGAGGCATCAATCCCGTTATCAATTAAATAACCAGCCATAACACTTGCTTCTGTTGCCGGTTCCCCTTCTCCTTGTCCTCCGCAAACAACTACTTTGGTATTAGGGTTATTTTTCAAATAAACCAGAGCTTTATCTAAACGCCCTTTTAAAACAGGATGAGGTACTGCAGGATTACCCATTACCTGAGCACCTAAGATAACCATAGTATCAGCATTGTCTGCTGCTTTTTGCCGGGCGTAGAGATGAATAATGACATTACAGATAATAAAATAAGCTAAAACAATTATTACAAACCAATGAACCAATTTATAAATATTCATAATGCTTTTATTCATAACTATCCGTAAAATAATTGTTAATCAGTTCTATAAATTGAAAACAAATAACGCTATAACGTAAAATATGCCAGGAACTATAGCAACTAATCAGCATTTTATCCACAATAACAGCTACGATTTTATTACTCAAAATTTTGCAATGAATATCCAAACATAATTCCTGTCTTCCGCTATTAATTGATAACCGCTGATAAAACTGCCATGATTATTCAAGAGACAGCTTTTGCTTCAATTGCGCTGCGCAATCTCTGGCCATCTGTTTAAACTCATCAGCTTCAGCTTTTAAAAATAGTTTATTTGTAAATTGTTCAAATTCTTCCAAATTACCTATCAGACTCCCATTGTAAACAAGTTTTATTTCTCCCTGTAAATAAACTGTAAAAATAAAGGCTTTTATTGAATGGCATTTTTTATAAACTATATTTTTTATTTTTTTTATATCCAGTTCAATTGAGCCAAACATTAAATCTTCCGGCAATACACTGATTTTAGTATTCCTGATAGATAACTGCCTTTTTACAAATAAATTTTTTGGTAATTGCTTAATATTAGTGTCTTGCAAGTATAAATCGCCATTTAATTTTAAATTGTCTGGCAATTTTTTAATTGAGGAAGAACTCAGCCAGAGATCTCCTTCTACTTTTAAACCAGAAGGTAATGTTTTAACTCTGGTATTACTCAAAAACAACTCATTTTTTACAAATAAATTTTTTGGAAGCTTCTTAATCTTCGTTCTGAATAAATCTAAAGTTCCATTCACATTTAAATTATCCGGAATTTTTTTAATCTTTGTATTATGTAAGTCTAAATCACCGCCAATATGTAAATTTTTCGGTAATTTTTTTAGTTTTGAAGAACTTAAATTAAGGTTACCGGCAACTTTTAAATTCTCAGGCAATGTTTCGATTCTGGTACAGCTCAGATCAAGATATCCGCCAACAGTCAAATTATCCGGCAACTTTTTTATAGGGACATAACGTAAAGTCAGATCACCTTTTAATTCAAGATTATCCGGTAGCTGTTTTATTTCGGTATAACTCAAATATAAACTGTTTTTTACTTCTATATTGGCAGGCAGTTGCTTTATCTTGGCACCATCTAAACCCAGACTTGTGCATTGTACATTTGAATGCTTTAATAATTTTTTGACTTTAATAGCGCGCAATCCCAGATATCCGTTTACAATCAGATTATCCGGCAACTTTTTGATTTTTGTAAAACCCAAATCCAAATAATCGTTAACAGTTAAATTATCGGGTAACTTTCTAATTTTAGAGCCTCCTAAAGCAATGCCACCAGTTACTGTTAAATCTTTTGGTATTTTCTTTATTCTGGTACCGTATAAATCCAACTTACCCCCAACCTTTAAATTTACAGGCAATTTTTTAATCCGTGTATCACTTAAATCTAAATCACCCGTAACGTCAAGATTATCTGGTAATATTTTAACTTTTGTTCTGCTTAAATGGAGATCTCCGCTTACAGATAAATTTTCAGGTAATTTTTTAATTTTGGTACGGGCAATGTTCAGATCACCCTGTATATTCAGATTATCAGGTAATCTGTCAATTTTCGTATCTGACAAATTTAAAGAACCAGCTACATCGAATCTTTCCGGTATATTGCAAAAATGCGACCCCCGCAAAGCCAAATTTCCTTTTACTTTCAGATTAGCAGGTAATGATTTAACAGGTGTTTGTTCTAAATTCAAATCTCCATTTACTGTTAAATTATCTGGTAATGATGCAATTCTGGTACGTAATAAATCTATAGAACCTTTTACATTTAAATTTTTCGGCCACGCTTTAATCTTAGTTGCGCGCGCACATAAATCACCATTTACGGTTAAATTATCCGGCAATTTTTTTATTGTTGTTAATCGCAAATTGAGATCACCGTTAATAATAAGATTATCCGGTAAATGTTTGATTCTTACTTCAGCCAGATTAAGAGATTCCAATATTGTGATTGAATTATCCCCAATACTGTATTTAATCTGTTGTGTATTTAAATATATGATAAATTGTTCCATAACTTATTTCTCTGTGTTTTTAGCTTAAGTCACTTAATACAAATCAATTGGATGGAGTTGAATTAAAAACAGTACAAAATATGTTTATGCTATTTTTAATAAATTACTGCCGGCCAAATATATCTGAGTCACGTACTGGCAAATTCAGCATTTTTTGCAGCTGTCGGCCAGTACTTTGTACATTAAGTTAATTAATTCTGATTTTTTTCTGCAATTCCTCTACGCAATCTCTGGCTGCCTGTTTAAGCTTACCTGCCTGCGGGTCAATGAATCTCTGGTTAACAAATCGCTCATACTCTTTCAGATTACCAATCAGGGATTTATCCTGAAAAATTTTATATTCACCATTCAAATAAGCTGCAAAGATAGTTTCTCTTTTAGCTGTACAATTTTTCCGGTAAGCAATATTTTTAATCCTTTTAAGATCAAGACTTAACCATTTGAGCTCCAGATTTTCCGGCAGATATCTGATTTGAGTTTTTTTCAGGTTGATGCCTTCTTCAAGTTTCAGATTTTCGGGTAATTTTTTAATTTTGGTATCATTTAACAGCAGTTTTTTACCGACCTGCAAATTTTTGGGTAACTTTTTAATTTTGCTGCTACACAATACGAGATTCTCCCAAACATGGAGATTATCAGGCAAGCGAGAAATTTTTGTTATGTTAATATATAAATTTTTTATCTCAGTAAAATTCGAGGGTAGCTTTTTTACTGGTGTACAGGCTAAATTTATTCCATTCGCTATATTAAAATGACTGGAAATTTTTTTAATTTTGGTACCCGATAAGTTTAGCTCACCTCCCACTGAAAGATTTTTAGGTAATTGTTTAATTGACGCCCCTTCAATAGATAATTGTCCGCCAACAGTCAGCTTTGCAGGCAATTTTTTGATTTTTGCGTCCTCCAGATTCAGATTTTCATTTACAGTCAGCTTTGCAGGCAGTTTTTTGATTTTTGCTTCCAATAAATCCAGATTCCCTTTTACAGTCAGCTCTGCAGGAAATTTTTTGATTTTACAGCTATTCAGGTCCAGACTGGATTGTATTTTTAAATTCTCTGGTACTTTCTTAATTTTATTACAACTTAGATCCAGACTAATGCAAGTAGCTTTAAAATTTTTAAGTAACTGATTGATTGTACTGCACCCTCTCAATGCTAAACATCCATTGACTCTTAGATTAGCAGGTAATTTTTTGATTTTTGTTCCAGACAAATCCAGATTACCGTTCACCGTCAGATTATCCGGTAATTTTCTGATTTCCGTATAGCGTAAATCCAGATCAGCTTTTACCTGTACATCCTTTGGAAATTTCTTAATTTTGGAGGAAGCCAGAATCAGACTACCATCTACTTTCAGATTTTCAGGTAACTTTGTGATATCAGTACGACCCAAATTAAGACTACCCTTGATAGTAAACTTTTCCGGTAGTCGGGTAATTCTGGTTGAAGAAATATCTAAGTCTCCGGCAACTATCAAAGTTTCCGGTAATTCCAGTATATAAGTATTTTGTAAAGATAAATTGCCGTTTATTGTCAAATTTTCTGGTAGCGACTGCACATAGCTGAAGGATAAATCTAATGCACCGCCTATTATAAGCTTTTCCGGCAACGTAATTATTTTGGTATAAGAGGCGTTTAGTTCTCCATGAACCACCAGATTGTCCGGTAATATACTGATTTCTGTACCGGATAGATTCAGATTCCCATAGACAATGAGATTATCCGGTAAATTTCTGATTTTTGTTTGAGAAATATCCAGATTGCCTTTAATAATTAAATTGTCAGGCAGTGATTTTAGACAGGGTTGATAAAAGCACAGATTATCCAGTACCCGGATAACATCATTCTTAACCTTATATTTAATGTTTTTTTGATTTAATATTTCGATAAATTTTTTCATTGATTTAGTATGTTAGCATACTGGTAAAATTTAAGGGAAGGTAACTTAGTTGCATACATTTCCAGAAAGCTGGTATTAATATCATGCAGTTTCAGTATATATTTTCAGTATAAATATCTATTTCTAATTAAAAAGTTACAAAGTTGAATAAGTACTTTGACTTTATCCGGTCTGGTTTTATTGTCAGCCAGTATTCAATATATTAAGTTTTATGAGTACTGAGTTTTCTCTGCAATTGCTCTACGCAATCCTTGGCTGCCTGTTTAAGCTTACCAGCCTGCGGATCAATAAATCTCTGGTTAACAAATTGCTCATACTCTTGCAGGTTACCAACCAGGTATTCATTCTGAAAAATTTTATATTCGCCATTCAAATAAGCTGCAAAGATAGTTTTTCTTTTAGCTGTACAATTTTTCCGGTAAGCAATATTTTTAATCTTTTTAAGATCAAGACTTAACCATTTGAGCTCCAGATTTTCCGGCAAATATCTGATTGAAGTTTTTTTCAGGTTTATACCATGATTAAGTTTCAGGTTATTCGGTAGCTTTTTTATCCGGGTATTACTTAACAGCAATGTACTACCAACCTGTATTTTTTTAGGTAATTTTTTAATTCGGCTATTTCTCAGATCCAGATAATCCTCAACATTGAGCTTATCTGGCAAACGGTTAATTTTAGTTTCCTCTATTGCCAGTTTTTTTATCTTGGTAAGATTCTGAGGTAATTTTTTTACTTTAGTCAAAGTTAAGTCCAGCCCATTGACTACATTAACATGACTGGGAATTTTTTTAACTCGGCAACCCCATAAATACAGCTCACCTCCTACTGAAAGTTTTTTAGGTAGTTTTTTAATCGGTACCAGCAAAAGAGATAAATCGCCACCAACATGCAAAATTTCAGGCAATTTTTTTATTTTTGCGTCATCCAGGTTCAACTTTCCGTTTATATTCATTTTTTTGGGAAATTTTTTGATTTTGCATTCATTCAAATACAGATTGGATTGGATTTTTAAATTCTCTGGTATTTTTTTGATTTTATTAAAGCACAAATCCAGACTAGTGCATATAGCCCTAAAATTTTTAAGTAATTTATTGATTTTTCGACAGCTTTCCAGACCTAAACATCCATTGACTCTTAGATTAGCAGGTAATTTTTTAATTTTTGTTCCTGATAAATCCAGATCACCGTTCACCGTCAGATTATCCGGTAATTTTCTGATTTCTGTAAAACGTAAGTTTAAATTATTTTTTACCTGAATATTCTTTGGTAATTTCTTAATTTTGGAGGCAGCCAGAATCAGGCTACCATCTACTTTCAGATTTTCAGGTAACTTTGTGATACGGGTATTACTCAAATCAAGATCGTCGGTTATATGCAGATTAGCAGGCAGAGTATTGATACCGCTTTTTTCCAGACAAAGACTGCCTTTTATCGTAAATTTTTCCGGTAATCGGGTTATTCTGGTTGAAGAGGCATCCAGGTCTCCGGCAACAACCAAATTCTCCGGTAATTCCAGTATATAACTATTCTGTAAATATAAATTACCGTTTATTGTCAGATTTTCTGGTAGCGACTGAATATAGCTATAGGATAAATCCAGCGAACCACCAACAATTAGCGTTTCCGGTAAAACTTGTATTTTGGTACGAGAGGCAATAAGTTTGCCCTGAACCACCAAATTTTCCGGTAGCACTCTGATTTGTGTACCGGATATATTCAGCCCCCCGCGAAAAATCATATTTTCCGGCAGTTTACTGATTTTAGTATAGGACATATTCAGATTACCGCAGACAATCAGGTTATCCGGTAACTGGCTGATTTTTGTTTGAGAGATATCCAGATCACCTTCAATAATTAAATTATCCGGCAGTGATTTAAGTGGATTTTGATAAAAGCGCAGATTATCCGCTATGCGGATAATCTCATTTTCAACTGTATATTTAATATCTTTTTGGTTTAATATTTCGATAAAATTTTTCATTGATTTAGTATGTTAATCATACTGGTAAGGTTTATTGAACATAACTTAGCGGCAAATATTCAGATTCAATTTATTTAGATCAGCATCATCTGATAAATAATTGAAATTAACATTACATACAGTTTCAGTATACATTGTTTTAATGATTTTTTCAGCACATATGTTTTTTAATAAAAATTAATAAAACGAATACAAATATTCTGACCGGAACCAGAGCTGTTTTTGTGGTTAAAATAAAAGTAATAAAAAATTAAATAAGACTATATTATAAAATTAATTAATCATCTCCAGTAGGGTAAGTAATTTACTAATATATTAATTTATCAGCCTAATCAAACTGTAACCTGAATCGTAATATTCATTAAATTTTGATGAAATACCCATATATTTACTTTATTTGTATTAATATGCAGCTATATTAGCGTTGTTTCGAGTTTTCTTTATTGATGATTTTTTTGTATTGCTCAAATTCTTGCATTAAATCTTCTTTTGGCATTGTCATCAATCTTTTCATATGATCTATTTCCTTCATACATGCTTGTGCTAAGTCTTGATTTTCAAGTATGAGTTGATCACGAAATTCTTTATCCGAATTTTTATAAAATACAGGAATTTGTCTCAAGCTATAGTCAAAGGATTCTTTTTTTCGCTGCTTTGTTTTTTCAAAGAAGTTCAAATTTTCTTGTGATATATAAGTTTTATTAGAAAATATTGTAAACTTTTTATTATTTGATTCAGACCTTTTATATGAGTGTAAAATATATCTTCTAGGTTGATTATCTTTTTCAAAAACTATTCGATAATCAAATTCACAACCTTTTTTATCCACATGAGAACCATATTTTTGGTCAATATATACCATATCCCCTTTTTGCTTAACCCATTTTCCACGTCGTCCGTCGTAATAACCCTTTTTTGAATACTTTGAAAGTTGTCCCTTAAGTTGTAAAACTTCAAATGTTTTGCCTTTAACATAAGAACCATATATATCTTCAGCATCAGACCAACTTAATTTTGAGTCAGGAATAACTATATGTTCATATTTTTGCCCATCCATGGAGATAGTCATTTCATCAAATAAATCACCTTTTTCTTCATTACTTAATACTTTCTTTTTAATTGGTTTATCATTTGAAAACCAAACACTGGTATTTAAGACAATATTTCTGGCTAAATAGTCTTTATTAGTTAACTGTGTTCTATCATAATCATAAGTAAAGTCAAAAAACTTATCGGTTATTATATCAAGATTTAATAGTTCCACGTTCATAAATCTATTTACAGAACCTTTCAATTTATTGATATCGATTTGATTTTTAAAAATCGGTAAATAATAATCTGATCCGTTTCGAAAATAATAAGGTTTAGGATTTTTGGAAAATTGAAAATCTGGATAATAAAGATAAATACCTTCAAGAACATATTCATGCTTGTTATTCTTAGTAGGTTTAGGAATATCAAAGTTTATAATTTGATTATCTTTATTAACTTTTAAATTTGTCGCAAATGCATATTGATTTATTTTGTTATACACAATCTCTATATCATCAATTCCCAAAATATCCTTTAACGATAAAAATTGTGGTGGACTATTTTTTGTCGTTTTTTTGATGATGGAGCCTGTTTTATCAGTTATAGGCTCATAATTTGCTATTATTTTAATATTCTTTTTCGGAAATTTTTGTTTAATATCTTCATTTTCTGCATGAGTTAAATAAGGATTATAAAAATCATCAATTTGTAAACTGACATGTAAAGATTCCTTGGCGTCAGAACTATTTATTAACTGGTAGTCAGCTGTACTTACCCTTTTGTAGTGTTTAGCACAAGAACTTAGTAAAAAAGTCATCAACAACGAGATTATTAAAAATATTATTCTTTTCATATACATCTGCATAATTAAATACTCCATATTATTAAGTAGATGACTAAATACAAAATGCTAATTTAATAATCACAAGCTGATATTTGGTTTTCATAATATTTGCATACTATACTGTTAAACTAGTTTAAATACAACATTGATATAAAAATCGGTCAAATAATATAGACCGATCCTGCTATTTACAAATTGCTTAATTTATCCGAAGTGTATAAATGGTGCCGAATCTGGTTTAAAGCTATCTTTAAATTCATCTAATACAACAGACGCAGGCGGGCTATAATCGCCTTGTACCACAATTTCTGTATATCTTTAAAAGCACTAGTGTTGATTTCGCAAGCTGTAATCTAAAAAACTGATTCTGCAGATTTAAATTGAGACAGACATTTTGCCGGTCTTTAAATAAAGGCTGTTTACAATCATAGTTATTTTCACTTTGTGTATCTTTTTCAGAATAATGATGAGTATTAAGAGTTAACCGATAGAAAAATGACTTATCCTTAACTTGCTTATTAACAGCCGCAATATCATGCACAAATATTAAAGTCTCAATCTTCCGATTATGAAGAACATTGTTAAAATCAAAAAAGTTATTTTAGTTTTTAAAATGTATATTATTAAATAATAAATATAAACTTTCAATTTATTAATTAGTTATATATTTATCAGTAGCCGGTTTTCAGCAAATATTCAATCTGATTTTTTATCTGCTATATCTGCATAATGGTTTATATGGTTTTATTTGCCGCTGTATTTCAAGTCATATTTCTATCAGATTTCTGTTTTATCACTCCTGTCCAGTTCAGTTATTGCCGTTTGAACAGAAATAACTTTTGTCAGAGGTACCGAATATTTTTTGTTGTGTCACCTCATCTGAGCGGCTCAGCACTTTACTGTTGTAAAGATACAGCAGATACCGGTTCTTTTAGTGTATCTTCTACCCCGCATCAACTTAACTATGATTATAAACAAGATATACTTATGGATTTCTGGTTATTTACATACCGGTTATTTGTTGTATTTCGATGAAAAAATTATTACGGATAATTTATGGCTATTCTGGTAACAGGTGGTGCCGGCTTTATTGGCTCTCACACGACTGTACAATTACTTAATGCCGGCTACAATGTAATTATTATTGATAATCTGTGTAATGCATCGCCAGTGGTACTCAAGCGTTTAAAACAGATTACCGGTAAAGAGGTAACTTTTTATCAGGGCGATATTCGCGACCGTACGCTGCTGCAACAGGTATTTAAACAGCACAGTATTGAGCATGTGCTGCATTTTGCCGGCTTAAAAGCAGTCGGTGAAAGTGTACGGGAGCCGCTGAAATATTATGATAATAATGTTAGTGGCAGCCTGATTCTGGTTGAAGAAATGGCCAAAGCAGGTATTTTCAATCTGGTTTTCAGTTCTTCAGCTACAGTTTACGGTACACCGGCTTCGGTTCCGATTGATGAAAACGCGGCTACCGGCGGAACCACCAATCCGTACGGAACATCCAAATATATGGTAGAGCGGATGTTAACGGATATACAGGCAGCAGATGCGCGCTGGAGTATGACATTACTGCGTTATTTCAATCCGGTGGGCGCGCATGAATCCGGATTGATTGGTGAAGATCCGAATGGCATTCCGAATAATTTATTACCGTATATCTGTCAGGTAGCTGTTGGCAAGCTGGTACAGCTATCGGTATTTGGTAACGATTATCCTACTACTGATGGTACCGGTGTCCGTGATTATATTCATGTAATGGATCTGGCTGACGGCCACTTAAGTGCCATGCGCATTACAAATAATCAACCCGGTGTACATATTTATAATCTGGGTACAGGGCGGGGTTATTCGGTACTGGAAATCATACATGCCTTTGAACAGGCCAGCGGCAAAAAAATTCCTTATCAGATTGTCCCGCGCCGGGCAGGAGATATTGCTGTGTGCTATGCCAATCCTGAACGCGCAGCCGAACAACTGGGCTGGACAGCTCAGCGCAGTCTGACCAGTATGATGACCGATGCATGGCACTGGCAACAGCTCAATCCGCAGGGCTACAACAGCCACAATGAAATCTGATTACTGAATATCAGCTTATTATAAACACTTAACCCACTGATGTTTCAGTGGGTTAAGTGTTTTCGGTTTTTGAGTTTTGATGCAAAAATTTAACGCTAATCGTTACGCCGCTCCTGAAAGTAGATTTAGATAAAAGATGTTTGAGGTCATTACCGGTTAACTATCTCTAACTAACTGGTGAGTCACATTATAATATAATGAGAATTATTATCAATAACAATTTGGTAATTTTTACAATTTGTTTTTCCGGTCTCTATTCCTACACCTGATCTGCGTATAATAAGTATTCCTGCATTCGCGCGGACAAAGCTTGTTTTCGGTATAATTGCCCACAATTTGCTTTTCTGATTAAATCTTTCTCTGTCTGTGCTTTTTGTCACAACCTAATTTTTGACAGCTCATGCCTATCTCAACTCAAACCGCGCAACTTGTTCATCAACAGCTACTGGCCGACAACGAACTGGCTGTAGCCGATTTTACCCGTGCACTCTCCCTGATGGGAGCACACCATATTGATTATGCTGATATTTACTGCCAGCGCAGTACCTATGAAAGCTGGCATCTGGAAGAAGGCATGGTCAAATCAGGCAGCTTTCAGATTGAGCAGGGCGTCGGTGTCCGAGCGGTAAGTGGTGAAAAAACAGCATTTGCTTACGCCGACAATCTGAATGTGCAGGCATTAACAGATGCAGCACAGGCTGTACGGGCAATTGGTCAGGCCGGTCAGCAGCGCTCAGTGGGACTGACTTCTCTGCCGTCAGTCAAACCGCTGTATGCAATGGCTAATCCGATGCTCAGTCTGGATGCCGGAGAGAAAGTGGCTTTATTACAGCGTGTGGAGGCACTGGCAAAAGCTGCTGATCCGCGTATTGTGCAGGTAATGGCCGGGCTAGTCTGCGAGCATGAACTGATTTATCTGGCGCGACTGGACGGCCGGATACACACTGATGTCCGCCCGCTTGTCCGTTTATCTGTTACTGTGATTGCTAAACAGGGAGAAAGGCGTGAGCAAGGCAGCAGTGGCGGTGGCGGCCGCTTTGATCTGGGTTATTTTGATGAAGCCATGCTCAAATCATATGTAGATACAGCCGTTGCTCAGGCACTGACCAATCTGGAAGCCCGTCCGGCACCTGCCGGTCAGATGACGGTGGTACTGGGCAATGGCTGGCCGGGTGTATTGTTACATGAAGCTGTAGGTCATGGTCTGGAAGGTGATTTTAACCGCAAAGGAACCAGTGCGTTTGCCGGCCGTTTAGGTGAACGCGTAGCGGCTAAAGGTGTGACTGTTGTTGATCAGGGTAATATTGCAGAACGCCGTGGTTCGCTGAACATTGATGATGAGGGCAATGCTACACAGCGTACGGTACTGATTGAAGATGGTATTTTATGCGGCTATTTGCAGGATGAAACCAATGCACGTTTAATGGGCGTCCCTGTGACCGGTAATGGCCGGCGTGAAAATTATGCCTCAGCACCGATGCCGCGCATGACCAATACTTATATGGAAAACGGCCGGCTTAATCCGGAAGAGATTATTGCTTCTGTCGATAAGGGCTTGTATGCGGTTAATTTTGGCGGCGGACAGGTCGATATTACCAGTGGTAAATTTGTATTCAGTGCTTCGGAAGCCTGGTGGGTTGAAAACGGTAAGCTACAATATCCGGTAAAAGGAGCCACCATTATTGGCAGTGGTCCGGAAGTATTAAAACACGTTAGTATGATAGGCAATAACAGTAGTCTGGACAGTGGTGTAGGTATCTGCGGTAAAGATGGGCAAAGCGTGCCGGTAGGTGTGGGACAGCCTACGCTGCGTATTGATGCCGGTCTGACTGTGGGCGGCAGCCAGACATAATTCACCTGAACAGCAAACAGCATAACGGGCACAAATTACTGTGCCCGTTATGCTGTTTATTTATACGGATAAATATGTATTTATTATAAATTACATCTGAATTTCCCGATATTAATATGCATATTCTCTTTGCACTTATTGAAATCAAATCTGCTTTTTTCAGGTATCAGTTATTGATTACAATGATCCGCCAGTGCTGCGCAGCAAATAACCGGAAAACAGCAATCCGGTTGGTATCAGATTTATATTATTATGCTATTGGTATTAATACCAATCTGCATTATAATTTATTACACATTTCATAACACTAATCTGAATCACACTTTCAGGCTGAGCCGTTTCAGCTATAAAAAAATTATGCAGATAAATAATATTTATTTATGTGAATATAGAGTAATATCAGTTAATTATTCTGATACATCACTTTATTATTAACTTTTCTACCCTCATTTATTTAGAAAGTACTCATATGTTTTTTATCAAAAAAAACAAATCCAGACTCAGCCTGAAAAAATTCCTGATAATCAGTTTTTTCTTAAGTTTCAATGTTAATTTGGCCATGGCACAGGATGCTTCAGATGATAGTGCACAACAGGCACGGATACGCATCTTCGGGCAGAATGGCAAACCGACTAATATGAAATACAGTTTTCAGGGACATGAGGTAAAAGAATCAACCGGTGGTACCTTAGGTGGGGCATTTGCTTCATCATTAGGTCTGGCTCGTAACAGCACCATTGGTATACCGGCAACGGCTACTTTGGATACAATGAAACGACATAATCATAATTTGTCTAAGCTGTACTACCGTGAATTCACCATTCCAGCTAATGTACCGATTACCATATCCAATGCCATTATTGGTCTGACCAATGTTAATAATACTCATAACGATGGCAAAATCATTTCCTATCAGCCCTCCTGCCAGAGTAACAAACTTACTTTTGTAGCCGAACCGGGTAAAGATTACGAGGCCATCGCGGCATCTGCATCAGCCCAATGCGGGGTTATTCTGCAAGAAGTGCATCCGGACGGCACAACTACATCACTCATTAAGGGTGATTAAGCGATCTGCTAAAATCGCCAATCAGTATAAAAGGCAGTCTGACTGCCTTTTATCAGTTCCGGAATACAACAGGCTAATCATGCTCTGCTCCAGCCTTGCAAGCATTTTGCTTAAAGCTGGAAAAATTTTTATTTGCTGATATTAAATTCAACATTATTCAAGTAATTTAATTGTCTGTATCAGTACAACCAATAGAGTATTGGGATATTTTTCTGTTTACTATCAGATTATTGATGAGACCAATATCAAAAATTCTGTTGATTAAACTGCGTATGTTTATCAGCCTATGTTTTGAAAGTTAAAGGTGATAGTCTGAATTGATATACGCTGTAGATCTTCCGCCAATATGAATAATATATTTATTGCATTCAGGCTATTTCTGAACAGCTTATATTTAGCCAAATCAGGCCGGCAAAAATCATTAACTTTAAAATAAAAAATTATTTCTGAACAGATTTTGAGTGTCGCAGACACTCAAACATGCAAATCTATAATATGCCTCATTTAGAGCTAACCGGCACTACTCTGAGTGCCGATATCTCTTTATTCAATCCTATTTCGTTTCTAATGATATCTGTCAATTTTTTTATACCGGCATTTGTCCGCTTACTTTATACAAAAAAGTGGCTGGATTTGCTGGAATTATTTATCCAGCGAATCCAACCACTTATTTAATCACTACTGCTTAGTTAGATTCTACGGCAGCCTGTACATCACTGTACGGAGCAGCTTTAGTATCAGAATTTGTAGTAGCGCAGGCAGTTAGTAACAGAGCAGCCAGTACGGCACCAATTCCCAATAGCTTTTTCATCATTGTGTCCTTTAACGGTTGGTTTGAAAAACTATTTTCACAATCTAGCTTAACTTCATTAATATAACAATTGTTCCGTGCAAATTTTGCATTTTCCAACTGCATATAATACCCATTTTACGACACTCATCTATTTTAGTATTACTCTGCTACTCATTTACATCAAATTAACTTGACCAAATAAATTAATGACTGGTATGTGACGTTTCCACACCGGTGGTGACCTCTCCGTACACCTGGGTTTGCCCTTTCCCTTTAGCTGCGCCATCGCTGACACAGCCTGTCAACGCCAGCAGGCTGCATAATAAACCTAAAGACAAGAATTTTTTCATTTTTTATAGTCCTTTAATTAGAGGGTTAACTTAATAACTCTTCATGAGTCTAACATAATGCGATGCTGAATATAATAAAAATTTTCGCTCCTTTTCCGTTAACGGGCGGATTTGCTGTACCGGAGCACCCAGATACAGATAACCGCTCGCCAGACGTTTGCGCGGGGGTACCAGACTGCCGGCACCAATCATCACATCATCCTCAATAATCGCATCATCCAGAACAATCGAATTAATCCCCACCAGCACCCGGTTACCAATCGTACAGCCATGCAGATTAACATGATGACCTACAGTAACATCCTCACCAATCACCAATGGTGAGCCATCCGGTTTGGCTGCTGTTTTGTGGCTGACATGCAGCATACAGTGATCCTGAATATTGCTTCTGGCACCAATACGCATACTGTTCACATCTGCGCGAATCACCGCAAACGGCCACACAGATACTTCTTCCTGCAAAATTACATCCCCGATAACCACAGCCATATCATCTATATAACAACTATCGGCAATTTGTGGTTGCGTATCTAAATAAGAACGAATATTGTTTTTCATGTTTTTGACCTTATCCTGTTACATTATGCAATATTATTTATAGCAGAAGATAAATATAAGCTCCTGCTCTTTCCACCCGATTTACCTGAAAAACCGCAAATTTACAGGTATTTTTCTGTTGAGAATACTATGTCTGAAAATGTTTTGTTGAATCTGGATAGTGAACCCAGTTTCGATGCCATTAAGGCTGCAGATATTGAGCCGGCAATGACCGAAGCGATGCAGCAGGCTGCTGCCGCTATCACCGCCTTGAAAGCTGAGCCTGATGCCAGCTGGAATAACACCGTAGAAGCTTTAACCAGTATTACTGAACGTGTCGGTCGTATCTGGAGTGTTGTTGCCCATCTAAACAGCGTGGCAGATACACCTGAATTACGTGCGGCCTATAATGCACTGATGCCTAAAGTAAGCGAATTCTTTACTGCGATCAGTCAGGATATTGCCTTATATGAGCGCTTTAAAAGCATCAAAGCCAGTGCAGAATATGCACAGTTGAGCCCGGCACAGCAAACCAAACTGAACCATGATTTAAGAGATTTTGTTCTCAGCGGTGCCGAGCTGCCGGAACAGGAACAGGCGGAGTTTGCAGCCTTACAGGCAGAAGGTGCGCAGCTTTCCGCAGCCTTTAGTCAGAATGTTCTGGACGCCACTGATGCATTTGCATTGTATTTTGCTAATGGCGCAGAACTGGCTGGTCAGGAAAATACATCCGGTCAGACCAGCACAGATGCCGACTTTGCACGGGATAGCGAAATCAGCGGATTAACAGAAGAGGCACTGGCCATGTTTGCCGCAGCGGCACAGGCAGAAGGTAAAACCGGCTATAAAATCGGGCTGCAAATGCCGCATTATCTGGCAGTAATGCAATATGCCCACAATCGCGAACTGCGCCGGCAGCTGTATCATGCCTATTCAACCCGGGCCAGTGAGCTTGGCGAGGCTAAATGGAATAATACCGCCAATATCAACCGGATTCTGCAGATTGCCGCACGTGAAGCTCAGTTACTGGGTTTCCAAAACTATGCAGAATTATCGCTGGCAACCAAAATGGCTGATACACCCCAACAGGTGATGACCTTTCTTCAGGATCTGGCGAGCAGAGCCAAACCTTTTGCTGAAAAAGATCTGGCTGAAGTTAAAACATACGCACGAGTACATCTCAGTCTGGATGATTTACAGCCATGGGATATGACCTATGCCAGTGAAAAACTGCGTCAGGCTAAATATGCATTCAGCCAGACTGAAGTAAAAAAATATTTTCCGGCTGATCGCGTTCTCGCAGGTCTGTTTGCCCAGATTGATAAATTGTATGGCGTTCATTTCATCGAAAAACAGGTACCGGTATGGCATCCTGATGTTCGCTATTATGAGCTTGAACAGGGCGGGGCCATCATCGGTGGCGTCTACATGGATCTGTATGCACGAGCCGGTAAGCGCGGCGGTGCATGGATGAATGATTACCGCGGCCGCCGTCGTTTTATAACAGGCGATCATGCCGGCCAGCTGCAAACACCTATTGCGTATCTGGTGTGTAATTTCACGCCGCCTGTAGCCGGCAATACCGCACGCCTGAGCCACGAAGAAATCCTGACTCTGTTCCACGAAACCGGTCATGGTCTGCATCATCTGCTGACTCAGGTAGATGAACTGGGAGTTTCCGGTATCAATGGCGTGGAATGGGATGCAGTGGAAATGCCCAGCCAGTTTATGGAAAACTTTGTCTGGGAATATGATGTGCTTGCCGGCATGAGCTGCCATCAGGATACCGGCGCGGTACTGCCTGAGGAGCTTTATAAGAAAATGCTGGCTGCAAAAAACTTCCAGAGCGGGCTTTGGATGCTGCGCCAGATGGAGTTTGCTCAGTTTGATATGGAAATCTACAGCCATCCGGGTTGTGACTGGCAGCAAACCTTGCAGGAAGTACGCCGTCGGGTAGCCGTGATGCCTCAGCCAGATTTTAACCGCTTTGCTCATTCTTTCAGCCATATCTTTGCCGGTGGTTATTCTGCCGGTTATTACAGCTATAGCTGGGCAGAAGTGCTTTCTGCGGATATTTATGCCGCTTTTGAAGAAGAAGCGGATGCAGCGGCAACAGGCAAACGTTTCTGGCATGAAGTACTTGCTGTCGGCGGCTCCCGGCCGGCTATGGAATCCTTTAAAGCATTCCGCGGCCGTGAACCGCAAATCGATGCACTGTTACGTCACTGCGGCTTTCATGAGGCTGCCTGAGTTTCAGTAAAGAATAAAAAACGCGATGATTACATCGCGTTTTTTATGGCAATTTCTTGAACTAAAATATAATAAAACATTCAGATTAAAAGATAACTTATCGGCATCTGCGTATATCACAGCTAATTATTTTATCGGCAGCTGTTTGTTATTGTCTATAAATGTTATTTTCAAAAAAGTTTGTATTTAAACTTTATTGTGATTAACATTAATCATATCTAATGTCATTTAAAGTTAATATTAATTAATTTAATTGCTGTGCTATGATTCATCAGCAACCGGTAATCATTTACAAAGATGGGGAAAATGAATAATACAAAGCAAAACTACTGGTTTTTAGAGGCAAATAATAACCGGAGTGATATTTTTATTCGTAATAATGAATGGATATATGCTGGCAATAATAAGAAGGATATTGAGCAAATTCATTTGATAGCTGCCGGCGATCAGGTAGCAATGAAATCCGTCTCACCTCAGATATCTGATCTGCCTTTCGAAAACAAAGGCTATCCTGTACCGGTAACACAAATTAAAGCCATCGGTACTGTTATTGAAAATCCGGGTGATGGTAAATCTCTGAAAGTCAGCTGGCAAAGATCTACTCCTGAAAAAAAATGGTATTTTTATACCAGTCTGAAAACCATCTGGCCGGTAAATAAAGATACCAACTGGCAATCGGAGCAATTGATTAATTTCACCTTTGATGATCAGCCTCAGGATATTGATCAATTTTGTCAGATGCCTTATTGGCAGGAACGTTTTAATAATACAAATTATGACTCAGATATGAATAATCAAAGTCAGCAGAAGCTTAATAATAATGCCAGATGGCAAACAACAGTACATTATTTGATTCAGGAATTATGTGAAAAAAATAATAGTAGTATTTTTACCCGTCAACAATTCCTGCAAGAGTATGAACAACTACTGCAAGAACGATTTCCGAAAAATAACACAATAAAATACAGTATCAGTCGCACTTTTCAAGAGTTACGTGATGAAGATATTTTGATTTTTTTGAATAATAATGGTCAATATAAATTAGCAAGTTATGATTCAGATATATCAAATAAAAATAATATTAGTAGTGAGGAAAATCCAGACCAAAAAAATATAGCCAGAAAACCTTATCTTCTGGATGATTTAATAGAAGAAGGCTGTTTCATCAGCAAAGATGAATTGGAAAGTATTCAGACAAAATTAAAAGAAAAGAAAAATATAATTTTACAAGGACCGCCCGGTACCGGTAAAACCTGGCTGGCAAAACGATTGGCCAGTGTAATCGTTGGCTATCGTAATTCTGACAATATTAAAGCAATCCAGTTTCATCCGAATACATCCTATGAGGATTTCATCCGGGGCTATCGCCCTTCCAGCGACGGCAAACTTGAATTAGTTGACGGCCCTTTTCTTAATATAGCCAATCAGGCAAAAAATGATCCTGACGCAAACTATGTGATTGTTATTGAAGAAATCAATCGCGGAAATCCGGCACAGATTTTTGGAGAAATGTTAACACTGCTCGAAGCCAGTAAACGTAATCCTCAGGAAGCATTGGAGTTAACCTATGGAAATGAAAAAGGCTTTTATATTCCGGATAATCTGTATGTCATTGGCACCATGAATATCGCTGACCGCTCTCTGGCTATGGTTGACTTTGCATTGCGGCGCCGCTTTGCATTTTTTGATCTAAAACCAAATTTTGATGATGAGTGGCTGGAATATATGAAAGACAAATCAGGAATTTCAGAGGAAAAATTACAGAAATGGCAAAATTGTATGATTAAACTGAATAAAAAAATTAGCGATGACCAAACACTTGGTCCTGCATTTACCATTGGACACAGCTACCTGACCACCAGTCAAAGCATAAAAGATGATCAAGCTGATAAATGGTTTACTACTATCGTAAAAACTGAAATTATGCCTTTATTGAAAGAATACTGGTTTGATAAACCCAATCAATTTGAGAAAGCTGAGAAAATATTATTATTGCAAAACAACTAACTAAAAAAAATATATATGTCTAATAAACAGGAAACCAGTACTACAGTAGCCAAGATACCGATTAAAAATATTTGGTTACTGTTACTTTATGCTTCTGATTTATACCAGACTTTGGGTAAACAGCAACGAGTTCAATTGGAAAATAATCCTGAAGATCTGATTAAGCTGGCTGCCGAATTGTATTGTAAGGCTACCGAAAAACTCATGCGATCATTATCCTGCGGATATACACAACAGACGCAAATACTGAATCGTGTCAGAGGAAAAATAGATATTCTTGCTACAGTACGACAGCATTTACTGGAAAAGGGCAGAATACAATGTCAGTTTGAGGTTTTAACTATTGATACACCAAAAAACCGCTATATTCATGCAGCCGCTCACACTTTATTGCCTCTGATAGAGGATGAAAAATTAAAAATCCGATGTCAGAAAATTATCAGTCACTTTAATACACTGAAAATAGGCCAGTCAACTCACTATGATTTCAGAGCCGACTATTTTGATCGGTCCGGCACACAAGATAGATATTTACTCACCTTATGCCGTCTTATTTTTAAGCTGGCTATTCCGACAGAACAGGCCGGCGTGCAATCGGCCGAACAAATTAATAAAACTGATACTTGGTTACGGCAATTATTTGAAAAGGCTACAATAGGCTTTGCCCGGGTTAATCTGCCAGCCAGCAGATGGAAAATCAGTTCCGGTGAAAAGTTATTCTGGCAGCAGAAGTCTGCAAGTAACAATATAAATAAATTTCTGCCCCAAATGCGAACAGATTTAATTATTGAACACTCAGCCTGCCAGCATCGTATGATTATCGATACAAAATGTACCTCTATTGTTCGGCAATCAGGTTCTAATAATAGCAAAAAGTTTAAAAGTGCACATATTTATCAGCTTTATGCCTACCTGAGAAGTCAGGAAAACACTACTGATGCCCCATCTTGTCATGCAACCGGGATGTTACTGTATCCGGCTATTGATGAGAACATAAATGAACATGTCATTATTCAAAACCACACAATCAGATTTTCTACCATCAATTTACAGGAAGATTCCAGACTAATCAGAAAAAATCTTCTGCGTTTATTAAGCCAGTGTAATTGTATACCTACCAATAATAAATAATTTAGATTATCTACCCTGATTACCTATCCGCCAATCACGTATTTTTTGGATATACCTGAATAAGAGCAGCCAGTTTTTCTACTAATTCTTTCCAGTTACTATCTTTTACCAGTAAAAAACCTTCTTTATTAACCTTTTCACCTTGTTTCAACATTTTTTTCTGATTAATTACCCATGCTCTATAATCAGAAGGAATCTGTACCAAGTCCAGATGTGCTGCTAACACTTCTCTTGACTCAGGATTAACCGGCTTGGCCAGATACCAGGTAAATCTGTCTTCAATACAAACCAGTCTGGTTAAGTCCAACTCTAAAATATAATCACCGCGTGAGTTAAATAAAATAACGTAAAACGGCTGTCCATTATTCCAGGAAGTATAACGAATAGAAGACTGATCAGGAAAAGTTAGTTGCTGATAACAACCATCTACACTGTCTACGGCCTGCTCATCAACTTCTTCTAACTCCGCTTTTTCAAAAAAATCAGCCAGATACTCCATGATATCGAAACCAAACTTCTGATGTTGTTTGAATAAGTTGCTGTTTAATCTAGTTTCATTTTCGGCCATTTGTATCTCCACTTTAATAATTAGCTTCTTTATTAATTTATTTTACTATCAATAAATTTGTATGGTAAGACTAATTGAGTCTTATAGTATTTTTGATGCATTCTGCTCAATGTTCCGGCTGCTATTTCTATAATTATACTTTCTCGAAAACATCAGTTTATACTGAAACAGTGAAAAGCCGTCTATTCATTTTTATAGCCGGCTTTTATCTGACATTTTATTATTCATCCTCAATTAATGCATCTACAAATGCCCGGGCATCAAACGGGCGTAAATCATCAATACCTTCGCCCACACCGATAAAGCGTACCGGAACCGGTCGCTTGGCTGCCAGCGCCGCGAGAATACCGCCTTTGGCCGTACCATCCAGTTTGGAAACAATCAGACCGGTTAATCCGAGCGCATCATCAAAGGCTACAACCTGATTGATAGCATTCTGACCCACATTGGCATCCAGTACCAGCATGACTTCATGCGGAGCGTCAGGCAAGGATTTTTGCAGGACGCGTTTTACTTTTTTGATTTCTTCCATCAGATGCAGCTGAGTAGGCAGGCGACCGGCAGTGTCTGCCAGTACCACATCAATACCGCGTGCTTTGGCCGCCTCCAGAGCATCATAACAGACTGCTGCTGAGTCGCCGGAAGCCTGAGCAATCACGGTGACATTATTGCGTTCACCCCATTGCTGCAATTGTTCGCGGGCTGCTGCACGAAAGGTATCGCCGGCAGCCAGCAGCACGCTTTTACCCTGACTTTGAAAATATTTCGCCAGTTTACCGATACTGGTAGTTTTACCGGCACCATTCACACCGGCCATCATAATCACAAAGGGCTTTTTATCATCCGGTAAAATCAGTGGCTGATCCAGCGGCAACAGTAATTCATACAGAGCATCTTTCAGAGCACTGCGCAGCTCATCTCCGTTTTTCAGCCCTTTCAGGGTAACCCGCTGGCGCACCTGCGCCAGCAGTTTTTCTGTGGCTTCAATTCCCATATCACTGGTAAGCAATACGGTTTCCAGTTCTTCATACAAATCTTCGTCGATTTTACCGCCGCCAAATACAGAAGCCAGAGATTTGGCCATTTGATTGCGGGATTTGCTCAGCCCCTGTTTTAGCCGTGCAGTCCAGCTCAGTTTAGCCGGTTTTTCTGTCTGCTCACTCACTGTATCCGGCTCAGCAGCTATCACAACTGTGTTTTCACTAGCGACAGGTGTCTGAACTGGTGAAGCAGTATCGTCTGTTACAGCAATGGCTGCCGGTTCATCTACTGCTGTGGGTACAATAATATCTTTTTCCGTTTCGGCCTGTGGTTGAACGGAAGCGGTGTCTGCCTGCTCAGGTTTTTCTGCAACAGGATCACTGATAGCCGGTTCAGGCTGCGGTATTACTTCAGTCTGAGCAGAATCATCAGCTATATTCTGTAATTGTTCTGAGTTTTCCTGCTGGTGAGGGGCCGGTACGGGCTTTTCAGCAACTGGCTCAGTATTTTTTTTTCGTTTAAAAAATCCAAACATGGGCTTTCCTGAATACGATATGAGGCCAAAGCTGAATCACAACCGATCTTTGGCATTGGAATAATTGTGCTATTGTAGCTTACAGAGGTTTATTTGATAATGTGCTGCGATACTATTATTTATTTTATTCAGATAGTTTTGCCTTAAAATACTTCTGTACAGGTTAAAAATCAGACAGAACAAACTGGGTTGGCTGCGTATTTACAGCTCTGAATTTACACCACCACATAGTTATGATTAATAACAACAATAGCCTGAGAGTTATTAAAAGTTACCAAATTCAAACGTTTACTATATTCTGCATAGGTTTGCCGGGCTGACTGGACAAAAGGTTCATCAATATAATGCGGCAGAGGATAAAAATCGATGCAATTTAAACCTGTATAATTGTTTAGTTCCGGAGCCAGGCTGCTGTCATCCATTATTTTATTATATTCTATGTCTGCTGCCAGAATAATTGCACCGGCAGATTCGCCAATATAAACGCAGCCTCCAGCAATTCTTTGAGCAAGCAGCCGGTCAAGATTTTTTCTTTTCAGTTCCTGCAATAAATAAAATGTATTACCGCCGGTTATGCAAATGATTTCTGCTGCCGAAAAAGCAGTATGGCTCTGGCGGATATCCGCTGTGGCAATATCCAGTAAATCAAGTTTCAATCCAAGCTGTGTTAATACTGATTTACCTTCATCTATATATTTTGTGTAGCCTTCAACATTACCGGCTGTAGGGATAAACAGGACACGTTTGCTGTTAATTTTATTGTTCTGCATAAAATCGGCAAGCTTCTGACCGGTTCCGGCAATGTAAGATGTTAAAAAAATCGTTTGCATTGTAGTTTCCAGCCTCTCTGTTTTATATAGTCAGGTCACCGAACTTAATTATTTAGTAATTCAGACCATGTTTCCGGTTGTTCCCAGTTTATCCGATACAATTCAGTCTGATGCCGATTATAGGGCTGATCATAAATCCAGTGTTGCCATTGCGGCACCAGACTGCCGCTTATCTGAGGTTTATCATCAATCAGAATATCGCCGCGCACCCAGGTTTTATCTTTGGTCAGAATTATGCGCTGCATCCAGTCTTCACCCAGATGCTGGCATACCCAATCAAATTTTTCGGATACACAATAGTGATAATCCTGTATAGGCGAGGTACAAATACGCACATCATGGCCGGCCTCCAGCAGGCACTTAGCTGCTGAAATACCATGCTGCATAGGCGGTAATGAAGCAAAAAAACCTTTACTGCTATAAATTTGCGCCAGTTGGCGGTGAAACTCGGAAGCCATATCATCACGCAGGTAAAAATGTCTGCGTTCTTTCAGAGGCAGCGGTTGCTGATAGGTTTGCTGCCATAGTTGTCTTACTCCCTGCTCAAAGTCGGCCAGAACACCATCCTGATCCAGCAAAATCAATTTAGATGCCATACAAATTCCCGTGGTGGCGTATATGATTATAAAGCAAATTAATTTATAGCATGTTTTTTAAAGCCAGCCGTACACCTTCACTGACGTCTGTACCTGCCGGTATATTTTTACAGGCAGTACGGGCTTCTTTATCGGTATAGCCTAAAGCAAGCAATGTATTAATAATATCTTCGTTATTGCCGGCTGTATTCTGTGTAAATAAACCGGTAGCATCATCACTGGCGGCGGCAAGTTTGCCACGCAATTCCAGTACCATGCGTTCTGCGGTTTTTTTACCGATGCCTGGTGCAGCTGTCAGGCGTTTAATATCTTCAGTAGCAATAGCGGCAGCCAGCTCCTCACTGGTCAGTGCGGATAAAATACCCAGAGCACTTTTGGCTCCGATACCGCTTACCTTTACTAATGCACGGAATGTTTCCCGTTCTTCGCGGGAACCGAAACCAAATAGCAGATGAGCGTCTTCACGCACGACCAGCTGCGTATACAGTGCAGTTTCTTCACCTGCGGCCGGTAAAGTATAAAAGGTTTGCATGGAAACCTGAGCTTCATAGCCTACGCCATGAACATCCAGTACCACTACCGGCGGATTTTTTTCCAATATGATTCCGCGTAAACGGCTAATCATGATATTCCCTTCCCAACAGCCAGATATATAAAAGCCCGTGCATCATATCACGGGCTTTTTTCTGAGCTTGAGCAATTTTACAATACAGTCAGCATTGATTTTTTGGCCTCATCGGCACGCTGCTGCTGTTTAAACGGACCCATGCGGACAACATAGCTGTTCTGAACTTTCACAAGCTTAGCCTGCTGTTCGCTTCCTGCACTCTGTAAATGACGTGAAGTGGTTTTCAGATATTTCTGAGCCTGCTCCTTACTGTCAAATTTCTGCAGATCCACGTAAATATTACCACTGGTACCTGCCGGTTGCAGACGCTCTCCGGGCAGAATCTGCTCTACCCGTACCTGAGCAGTACCGGCACGTACAAACCCTAACTGCTGTGCGGCAGCATAGGATACATCCATTACCCGGTTAGCATGAAAGGGACCGCGATCATTAATACGTACAACCACTGTCTTTCCATTGGACAGATTGGTTACCCGTGCATAACTGGGGATAGGTAAAGTCGGATGGGCGGCGGTCAGCATCTGGCTGTCAAAGCGCTCACCTGATGAAGTTTTACGGCCATGAAAATTTTTGCCATAGTAGGAAGCTTTACCTACCTGACTGAAACTGGCCACTTTTTGTAGCGGATAATAACGTTTGCCCGCTACCTGATAGCTAAGATTAGCTGTTTTATGCAGATGCTCTGCAGGTACTACTGTAAGATTAGATACTGATTTTTTGGGATGATAAACTGGTGCAGACAAATTACCTGATGGTCCGGCATATGCCGCACTCAATCCAAGTACCATGGCAACACTAATAAATAACAATTTAATTCTGATCAAACCGTATTTCCGTTTCTTTGAGTAAAAGACGCAAAAACCAGACACGCAATTACCATTTGCGGGTAAACAATACATAGTCCGGTAAAGACTGAATTTCTACTAAGACAGCAAAAAACAGTGGCAGCCACTTTAAAATGTGGCAGAAGAGGCTGGTGCCTCAATTGGCAAGAACAAACACCGGCTGTGATTAAAACAGCACACTGGCGGGTTCTGAAAATCGCTTACTAACCGGCAAAATCGCCTTGGTTGTAATGCAGTTAACAATTGAATCAGGTATTTAACTGGGCGACACTATGCCAAACAGACTTCAGTCTGTCAAAGATTTTTTCATTCCGGATGTGCGAGTGTCCAGACATAAACCTGCGCAACACCTGATTTCTTAAGGGTCTGAGCCAATTCAAAAATTGTTGCGCCGGTGGTCACAACATCATCTATTAACAACAAGTTACGTTTTTTAACTGCGCTATTAAGGCGAAATACACCGCGTACATTATGCAAACGTGCTGATTTTTTTAAAGTTGATTGCGGTGGCCGGTGACAACGCTCTATCCAGTCTGGTGTCACTACCGGCAAGGTATAGTGTCTGGCAATGATTGCAGCCAGTAACTGGCTCTGATTGAAACCACGCTCAAACAGGCGCCTGCGGCTCAGCGGCATAGCCAGTACAGCATCTATTTTTACCTTCTCCAGCCACTGCGGCGGCTGTGCCAGCATCAGTGCTGCCAGCGTATCCAGTAAAGCAAGCTGCCGCTGATGCTTAAATGCACGCAGCATTTGCTGTAATGGTGCAGCATAACGGTAACTGGCATATAAAGTTGTAAAAGGCCACTTCTGGCCGCACTGTTCACACACTCCGGCTGTCAGCCCGCCGGCACGGCAACGCAGACAGATATCAGTATCAGAACGCCGCAAAGCAGCCATATCCTGCCTGCATGACCGGCACAAACCTGAGACATCCGCACAATCGTGGCATAATAAACAGTGCGGTGCGCCGATGCAGGCGTGCCAGAATGAAGTAAGCAATGAAGTTATACTCATGATCACACCTTCGCAAACGTTATTGATACATGGCTGGGGCGCTAACCACCATATATTCGACCTTTTACAAGCATATCTGCCAGCCCCATGGCAACAAAACTGGTATACCCCGGACCTGCCCGGGCATGGCTGTGCACCGTTTAACGGCAATTTCAGTATAGACAGTATTGCAGACCAGCTGGCCGCACAGCTTATGGCTCCTGCACATCTGCTTGGCTGGTCACTGGGCGGGATGGTGGCACTGACTCTGGCTGCCCGCTATCCGGAGAAAGTAGCCACACTGTGTCTGACTGCCAGTCTGGTCAGACTATTGGCCGACAGCGATTATCCGCAAGGGCTGAAACGTACCAGCCTCAATATTATGGCCGATAAATTTCGTGAAGATTATCCCAAATACATGCAGCAGTTTCTACAATTACAGATGCTGTATGCAGACACTTCAGCACAAGCCAGTGTTAACAGCCTGATACCGGCTATCTGTCAGTATGGACCGCCTGCTGCTCTTAACGCGGCTTTGCATGCGTTAGAACAGGCTGATTTACGCCCTTTACTCAGTAGCATAAACTGTCCGGTATTACTGGTTTATGGTGATCGCGATGCCATTACCCCGCCACGTATGGGTGAATACATTCATCAGCGGCTGCCGCAAAGCGAATGGTGCCTCCTGCCACAGGCTGCACATACACCGTTTTTAAGCCATCCTGATCAATTTGCCCGTGCACTGTGCCAATTTTGGGAGCGACACACATGACAACTCTGCCACACAAGCCAGACTGGTTTCTCCATGCACATCTGGCCGCTACGCTGGATGAACGTCTGTGTATTCTGAAACAACCGCCGGAACAGATTATCCTCGCAGCAGCAGACGGTGATGAAAGTTACCGTTTGCTCAGCATGCGTTATCCGCATGCGCATTTTCAGGAGTATGACAGTCGTGAGGCTTATTTACAGGCAGCACAGATTATTCGCAAAGCCAAGCAAAACTGGTGGCAAAAACTCCACAGCAATCTGCCAGCACAAACCGTTTCCGACCGGCTTCCCGGTAACCAGTCTGCTGATATGGTCTGGAGTAACCTTGGTCTGATTCACCAGAATGATCCCGTGGCTGTTATCAGAAACTGGGCCGGAGCTTTAAAACCGGATGGTTTGCTTTTTTTCAGCCACTTTGGTCCGGATACCCTGAAAGAAGTCATGACACTTTGGCGTACAGAGGGTATAGTAGTGAAAACACCGAATCTGATCGATATGCACGATCTTGGGGACATGTTGTTTCAGCACGGTTTTTATGATCCGGTAACAGACATGGATATGCTGACTCTGCAATACACCAATGCAGAGCGCTTTATTGATGACATGCGCACAGCCGGACTATGGCAAAGTCTGCAATTTAACAGTGAAATCGATGCAGTTCGTATTCTGGCTAATGCATGGCAGAGCAATGATATTCAAAATGTTACACTTGAGCTGGTGTACGGACACGGTGTTAAAAAACAGGTACTGCCCGACAATACAGCACCAGTACAATTTTATCCCTCATCTACAATTTAGAATCCGAACATTATTAATATAATATGAAATTCTCGGCATTATTGCGTAATAGCATTCTTATTATTACTACATTCGTTACCATCACTGCCTGTAAAAACACCACACCGGTTACCCCTCCTGCTCCGGCCAAACCACGCGCTGTTATCGGGCTGGCACTTGGTGGCGGAGTTTCTAAAGGCTTTGCGCATATAGGGGTAATTAAAGTCTTACAGGAAAACCATATTCCGGTAAGGGTTGTTACCGGTACCAGTGCCGGTGCACTGGTTGGCAGCATGTATGCTTCCGGTATGAGCCCGGACAGGCTGGAGCTTGAGGCTGAAATACTGAATAAAACCGATTTAGTTGATCCGGTACTGTCTACATCCGGCTTTATCAAAGGACAAAAACTGCAGGATTACATCAACAACAAAGTTCGCAATAAACCGATTCAGCAGTTTCCTATCCGTTTCGGCGCAGTGGCTACTGAATTCGGTACCGGCCGCATGGCTGTTTTCAACAGTGGTAATGCCGGACAGGCAGTACGTGCATCAGCCAGTATACCCAATGTTTTTCAGCCCACAGTAATCGGCAATAAAAGTTTTGTCGATGGCGGTCTGGTTGCTCCGGTACCGGTCACAGCAGCCAAACAGCTGGGTGCCAATGTAGTTATCGCGGTAGATATATCTGCTAAACCGGCACGTCTGACCAGTCAGGGATTCTTTTCGTATCTTGACCAGAGCCTGAATATCATGAGCGCATCAGCCCTGAACAGCGAACTGAGCAAAGCTCAGGTCGTAATCCGTCCTCAGGTACAGAAACTGGGTACAGTAGGCGGTTTTGACCAGAAAACTCAGGCTATCCGGCTGGGTGAACAGGCTGCCAGAGCAGCCTTACCGCAAATTCGTGCGGCACTGGCGAAATATCAGGTTAACTAAACCATATAAAACAGCGAACAACCTGTGCAGACTGCCTGTGTGGCAGTCTGCGTTTTTATTCTGGTTAATACTAATTAAAATATTGCAAACTGAATAACCGCTGATTTAATGAATTTTAACCATAGAACAGATTACTGGCTGATAGCAAAAAGCTTACCGAATACTATTTCTGAATTAAATATAACTTATAAAAAGCCCGATGATTACGGTTTTTTTAATTTGTTTAATTACCAAATTCAATCAGAATAGCAGAATAATGAAACCTGTTTATATCTTAGTAACATTCAGTTTTTTATTTCCATGAATTTTCAGGTAAATCAATATTTCTTTGGGCTTGCTCCAGTGCCTCTTGTAATTGCCGGATATTTAACGGAACACAATAAGCAGGTTTAGCCCGCTCAAATCGCCAGCTATCAGACAGCAGACCGGCATCAACAAAATCATAACCAACCTGATCCAATATTTTAAATACAGTTTGTTTAGCAGTTAAATCATTGCCTGCCACAGGAATGGCTCTTCTGTTTAATTTATCGTTCGGTCTGGCATCTTTAATAACATCGCTTGCCAGAATCGCATTAAAAACTTTAACCACTTTGGATTTCGAAAAATGCTGAGCAACCAATTCACTGGTTGTGAGTTCACGCTTATCTAATTGCGGCCAGTGCCCGTCGCGATCGGGATAATAGTTCATGGTATCTAATACTATTTTATTACTCATTGATTCAGCAGGTAGTTGCAGATAATTATTAAATGGAATAGCAATCAGAATAATTTCTGCAAACTCAATAGCTTCTTCCTGGCTTCCAGTTTCACAGCCTATGCTGCTGGCCACACTGAACAATGTATTTTTCCCTCTGGAATTACTCACCATCACTTGATAGCCTGCCTGCATAAATAGCTTTGCCCAGGCCTGACCGATAAATCCTGCTCCGATAATGCCAATCTTTTTCATCGTAATATTTCCTTTTCTAAATAGTGCGCTGTATTATCAGTACAAATTAAAAGGCAATAAATACAAATAAAATTGATTGATTAACAACTGAGAGTTGGCAATATGAATTTATTCCGATGTATGCAAGCATTTATTCTGACCGTAAAAACCGGTTCTTTTGCCGCAGCGTCCGTTTCATTAAATACATCACCGCAAATGATTGCTAAATACATAGCATTTTTAGAAAATTATTTAGGATTAAAACTGCTTAACCGAACCACACGATCACAGAATCTGACTGAATTCGGCAAACAATATTACCCGAAATGCTTATTTATTTTAGCGGAAATCCAGGCAACTAAAGTACTTGCACAACAATTCAGTGAAGAGCCAAAAGGCAATTTAAGAATTAGTGCTCCCGTAAGCTATGGTTATTACAATTTAATACCGGTAATCAGCGATTTTATGAAACGCTATCCAAAAGTAGAAGTTGATATTCAATTAAGTGATCGCTATGTAGATTTGGTTCAGGACAATTTTGATGTTGTGTTCCGTATTGGCCAGTTAGCTGATTCAGGTTTAATTGCGCGAAAATTAAAACCCTATCAACTCACTTTTGCCGCTTCTCCCAGTTATCTGGTTCAGCATGGTGTTCCTTCTGTACCAAAGGATTTAGAGAAGCACAATTGTCTTATTTATCAGTACATGAATCCAAATAAAAATGATTACCTTTGGCCATTTATGATAAATGGAAAAAAAGTTAACGTTTCTATATCAGGTTCATTACAAAGCAATGAGACTCTGGTATTAGCAAAAGCCGCAATTGAAGGACTGGGTATTACTATGTTGCCCGAATCCATGCTTAGCGATGCCATCAGACAAAATAAATTACTCCCCATATTACAAGATTTTTTACCACCGGCAAAAGAAGTACATTTGCTTTATACAGCCGACAGACAACGGCCGTCAAAACACAATATTTTTATTGAATTTGTGATTAATGCTATGTCTTAGTTGCTGCTATTTGTTATATCAGTGATATCAAAATGAATATATCTAACTTCACAATTTACAAATTGGTTTTATCGGTATTTTAATGATTGATTCATCTGGTATTGCTTTATTGATACCTGTATATCTTCTATATCAGTTAAACCAGATTTTTATATTTATTGCCCTGCATTTAAGAAATTTCTTAAGCTAAGATGATTTTTTATAAGTGAAACAAAAATAAATAATCATCCAAGAATCTTGCTAATCCAGTTTAAATTACTTGATTGACACTACTTTATGATTACGTATGGTTGTAGAAAAATCGTGTCCTTCTAAACCATGATTTGTCGCACAAATAAAATCATTATTTGTTTTATCAGGAAAAGATATCATTTCATACATTACTTGTTCACTAATATATTCAAAATAAGATACTCTCCATAACTCTTCTCCCTTTTTATTATATAGGACAATAAAATATTTATTACCGCCTAATATTTGCATAATTGAAATTGGTGAAGTGGGCAGATGTTTGTATATATTGGCATAGTACTCACCATCTTCACTTTTTATGGTTGTATAAAGATTAAAATTTCCGTAAAAACTGGATGACGAAAACAGACACAGCCAATAGAAAAAAGCAAATAAACCTATTATTTTTATCCATTTTATACTTTTTTTCATAATCCGTCGCTCCATACTTTTATTATATCCATTTTTAATGCTGATTGTGCACTATACTACCGTATACTTAATTTATTTTATTTGTTATATCAACTATTTTTCTGCCTTCATCAAAATATTTTAATAAATTACTTTTTTTAGTCGGTAGCATAAAAGAATGTATACCACCATCGCTTAGATAAGCATAATGAGGTGAACGCCATATTTTCTTACCCTGTTTGTTATATAAAACATAAAAATATCGCTTCCCCTGTATCAATTCATAGACTGCCAGCGGGGTTGTTGGCAGATGCTGATACATATTTATGTAATACTCACCATCCACTCCTTCTACTGTGTCGGACAAATTAAAATCACCATAAAAACTGGAGGACGAGAAAAACCACCACCACATCACCATAATTAGCACTAATATAATTTTTATAAATACAGCATTTTTGCGTAGTATATTTTTAAAAAATATATGGATATTATGTTTCATAATATTTCCTATGGTTTTGTTTAATTTGATATTGATATTAATACCATCATAACCATCACTTTTTCTAACAGCTAAATATTTTTCATTACTCCCGGAAGATTTAAATCCGGTATCAATATCTATTCAGGAAAAAGCCAAACTGAATAACTTCCAACTACCTACAAATATTTATCGTATAAAATAAATTTTTGTCATTTGTTATGATATGAAATATGCAAGCAAAAAAGGGGGCTTTTATTATTCAATATTTTATTTCGTTTGATTTTTGAGTTAAATCGACTTAATCCTATCCTGCATCCAAATATTTTGCTAACCCGGTTTAAATTACTTGATTGACACTACTTTATGATTACGTATGGTTGTAGAAAAATCGTGTCCGTCGAAACCATGATTTGTCGGGCAAATAAAATCATTATTTGTTTTATCAGGAAAAGACATCATATTATACAATGCTTCTTCACTAATATATTCAAAATAAGATACTCTCCATAGCTCTTCTCCCTTTTTATTATATAGGACAATGAAATATTTATCACCGCCTAATATTTGCATAATTGAAATTGGTGAAGTGGGCAGATGTTTGTATATATTGGCATAGTACTCACCATCTTCACTTTTTACTGTTGAATCAAGATTAAAATTTCCGTAAAAACTGGATGACGAAAACAGACACAGCCAATAGAAAAATGCAAAATAACCTATCATTTTTATCCATTTTATGATTTTTTTCATAATCCGTCGCTCCATACTTTTATTATAGACTGGCTTCCATCTTTAATACTGTTTGTGTTCTATATTACTGTATACTTAATTTATTTTATTGTTATATTAACTGTTTTCCATTCTTTATCATAATATTCGAATGAATTACTTTTTTTAGTCGGTATCGAAAAACTATCTACATTATCGTATAGATAAGCATAATGGGGTGAACGCCAAATTTTTTTACCTTGTTTGTTATATAAAACATAAAAATATCGATCCCCCTGTATCAATTCATAGACCGCCAGCGGGGTTGTTGGCAGATGCTCATATACATTTATGTAATACTCACGATCCTCTCCGTTTATTGTCTCGCACAGATTAAAATCACCATAAAAACTGGAGGACGAGAAAAACCACCACCACATCACCATAATTAACACTAATATAATTTTTATAAATACAGCATTTTTGCGTAGTATATTTTTAAAAAATATATGGATATTATGTTTCATTTAATTTCCTATGGTTTTGTTTAATTTTATATTGATATTAATATCATCATAACCATCACTTTTTCTAAAAGCTAAATATTTTTCATTACATCCGGAAGATTTAAATCCGACATCGATATCTATTCAGGAAACAGCCAAACTGAATAACTTCCAACTACCTACAAATATTTATCGTATAAAATAAATTTTTGTCATTTGTTATGATATGAAATATGCAAGCAAAAAAGGGGGCTTTTATTATTTAATATTTTATCTCGTTTAATTTTTGAGTTAAATTAACTTAATTCTATCCTGCATCCAAAAATTTTGCTAACCCGGTTTAAATTACTTGATTGGTACTACTTTATGATTACGTATGATTGTAGAAAAATCGTGTCCCTCTATACCATGATCTGTAAAAAATAGAAAATTATTTCCTGTTTTATTAGGAAAAAAAATTTCTTGATATAATATCGTCTCTTTACTAAGATATTCAAAAAAAGAGCATCTCCATAGTTCTTCTCCCTTTTTATTGTATAAAACGACGAAGTATTTATTACCGCCTAATATTTGCACAATTGAAATTGGTGAAGTGGGCAGATGTTTGTATATATTGACATAGTACTCACCATCTTCACTTTTTATAGTTGTATAAAGATTAAAATTTCCGTAAAAACTGGATGACGAAAACAGACACAGCCAATAGAAAAAAGCAAAATAACCTATTATTTTTATCATTTTTATGCTTTTTTTCATAATCCGTCGCTCCATACTTTTATTATAGACTGGTTTTCATCTTTAAGGCTGATTATGCTCTATATCACCGTATACTTCCTTGATTTTATTCCTTATATCAGCATCGCTCCAGTCTTCTTCTGAATATCTTAATAATTTACTGTCTTTAGTAGGAATAAACAAAGGATTTACATTGTCATATAAATAAGCATAATAAGGTGAATGCCATATTTTCTTACCCTGTTTGTTATATAAAACATAAAAATACCGATCCCCCTTTATCAATTCATAGACTGCCAGCGGGGTTGTTGGCAGATGCTCATACATATTTATGTAATACTCACCATCCACTCCTTCTACTGTACCGTACAGATTAAAATCACCATAAAAACTGGAGGACGAGAAAAACCACCACCACATCACCATAATTAGCACTAATATAATTTTTATAAATACAGCATTTTTGCGTAGTATATTTTTAAAAAATATATGGATATTATGTTTCATTTAATTTCCTATGGTTTTGTTTAATTTTATATTGATATTAATATCATCATAACCATCACTTTTTCTAAAAGCTAAATATTTTTCATTACGCCCGGAAAATTTTAATCCGGCATCAATATCTATTCAGGAAATAGTCAAACCAAATAATTTCCAACTTTGCGGAAATGGTTATAAATAATCAATAGAAATCAAACCAGACAAAGCTGAAAAAATTTCTAAATTATTTTATAGCATCTAATTGAGTTACTCTATGATCATCTAAAGGGTCATCCCAGTAAACATCCGAAAAAACTACAAAATCAATACCGGTATTTTTCACTTGCTGCCATTTTCTGAAATCACTATTCCAAACCATTGCATAATTTTGCATAGCCAAATCATATATTCGCTTCCAACTTTTCGATTCAAAAAGGTTTAGATATTCTTTTGCCTTTGCAGCACCAAGCATTTCATTTTTATTCCAGACACCCAGAAATTGCGTACCGAGAAAATCATAGGTATCTTTTATATAAAAACCGATTTTTTCAGTGATAAAGACATTTTTTCCGTCACGTACCGTTTGATAACCACATGGCACAATTTTTAATGTTGACAAGCCTATCGCGCCCATAAAATCATTAATGGACATTCCAGATCCGTAGTAACTATAGTAGCTGTAGCCAGAGCCGGAGGCACCGGAAATACCGGAAAAACTGTAAGAGCCGAAAGGGTCATAATCAGCTTTTCCAATTGTAGTTTTATTTACATATAAATATGTATCAAGCATTTTAACATCATTTAGTTTTTTAAGCTCACCTTTATTTTTAATAAGCCTTTCTTTTAGCAGTTTTAATCCCTGGTAACTTTGCCAGTCTTTCTTTAATTGTTTAATCGCTTTCTGTACAGGTTCAAATTTCATTGCCCATTGCATTTTTACAATAGAATCATTTACATGTTCTGGCGGTATATTTATTGCCGGTCCTGTTACATAAAGATTTTTTGTCTTGTCATTGAAAGGTTTAGCTGGCTTTCCGTTAAACCAGTGCCGCATCAGCTGTGCTGCAACTACCCAGCCCATTTTATCCATAGCAGCAGGAATCTGGTCTAAGGTAAAAATATCTGCATTCAGAGTAGTCTTGGGTGCTGATTTCATAGTGTGGGTTTTTAATTCTGCCATAATTACATCCCTATCTCAGTTTGAACTAAATAGCTTACTTCTATCTGCTCAGGCTGCGAAGTTTGTACGGTATGCATATGTCCATCGCGGTTTGATTCTCCCGTTATGATACCTGAAGCCGTTTTGATAGCATAAGCCACACCATAAGTATTAACGTTTTCCGGGGTTTTAATATGAAAGCTGCGGGAATACGGCATACTGCTAACAGATTTAGATAGTCTGTCTTCAATATAGCTGTCAGTTATGGAAGGAATTAAGCGTGCTTTACATGGACAAGTACTGATACTGCTGATTGAACCAGCTAATTTTTTTGATGGATTAAACATATTGCCGACTCCTCCGGTAATACGGTAGGTTCCGCTATGTCTTCCACAGGTAACCCAATCGCCCTCCCATGCGGCAGCACTACCATGCCATAAGATCATACTGTCACCACTGATAATTTTACCGCCACAAGTCGTACGATCCCCAACTCTTAAAAAATATCCTTTAGCCAACTTTATCTCCCAAGTAATTAAAAAATTTTCATTAGATAAATGACAATTAAAATTCTATTAATAAATAAAATTTACAACAATAGTAAACTATTATTATTTTATATTAATTGAGTTAGATTAATTTTTTTTTTACCCATTGTAAATAATAATGAATAGGGTTTGTCTGATATTGGATAAATATTTTATCGGATATCAGTAATATTTAATTATATATGCATATATTATGTATTTATATAATGAACTGAGTATTTACTCAGATATATTCCAATTTATAAGCACATACAGATGCCTGATTATCTTGTTTGATTAAAAGTAAAATTAACTTAATATTATTGGTATATTCTACCAATCGAGCATACAAAACCGCCCCGGCAAACCGGGGCGGTGTGTTAAGCTAAATCTGAATTATGCAGTTAATTCTGCACGCAGTTTTTTGGTTACATTAACCATAACTTCCAGCGCTGCTTTGGTTTCCGGCCATCCGCGTGTTTTCAGTCCGCAATCTGGATTTACCCACAACCGACGCTGATCAATGACTTTCAGTGCTTTACGCAACAGATGTTCGACTTCGGCTTCAGTAGGCACACGCGGGCTGTGGATATCATATACGCCGGGGCCGATATCATTCGGATAGCTGAATTTAACAAAAGCATCCAGTAATTCCATATCAGAACGGGAAGTTTCAATGGTAATTACATCAGCATCCATGCTGGCAATAGCCGGCAGAATATCATTAAATTCAGAATAGCACATATGTGTATGAATCTGAGTGCTGTCATCCGCATCAGTGGAAGTGAGGCGGAATGATTCACATGCCCAGACCAGATATTCATCCCATTGCGCACGTTTCAGCGGCAAGGCTTCACGAATGGCCGGCTCATCAATCTGAATAACGCGAATACCGGCTTTTTCCAGATCCAGTACTTCGTCGTTCAGTGCCAGCGCAATCTGTTTGCACACCAGACTTAATGGTACATCGTTGCGTACAAAACTCCATTTCATCATGGTTACCGGTCCGGTAAGCATACCTTTCATCGGACGTTTGGTCAGAGATTGTGCATAAGAAGACCAGGCAACAGTCATGGCTTTCGGGCGTGCCACATCACCAAAAATAATCGGTGGTTTAACACAGCGGGAACCATAGCTCTGTACCCAGCCATACTGAGTAAAGCAGTAACCATCCAGCTGTTCACCAAAGTATTCAACCATATCATTGCGCTCAGCTTCACCATGTACCAGTACATCGATATCCAGCTGTTCCTGCTGCTCAACACAGTAGGCAATGTCTTTTTTCATAGCCGCTTCGTAATCGGCAGCGCTCAGTTCACCCTTTTTAAAGGCGGCGCGTGCCTGACGAATTTCCTGTGTCTGTGGAAATGAACCGATAGTGGTGGTTGGTAGCAGAGGCAGATTCATCCATTGCTGTTGTTTTTCAATCCGTTGTGCAAACGGGCTATGGCGTTGGTCGGCATGTTCGCGCAGGCTGGCTACGCGCTGTGCAACCTTATCATTATGAATCAGTTTACTGGTTTTGCGTCCGGCAGCCGCAGCATCAGAAGCCGCAAGAGCCTCCTGTACGGAATCTTTACCGTGTGCCAGTGCCTGTTTGATGATACCCAGTTCCTGTAGTTTCTGGGCAGCAAAGGCAAGCCAGTTTTTGATTTCAGGGTTAAGTTTCTCCTCTGCACTTAAATCCTGCGGACTGTGCAACAGTGAACAGCTCGGCGCAATCCATAAATTATTACCCAGCTGAGTAGCTACCGGCGCCAGCAGTTCTATCACTTCACGCAGATTGGCGCGCCATACGTTACGTCCGTCGATCAGACCAACCGACAATACTTTATTTTCCGGCCATGCATTGGCAAATTCAGCCAGTTGCTCAGGTGCCCGCACACAATCAATATGTACGCCGTTAACCGGCAGGTTTTTGAGCAGATTAATATGTTCGGCAACGCTGCCAAAATAGGTGCCGATAATAATACGGGTACCGGTAATCGCCAGCTCCTGATAAGTGGGAGCAAAGGCATCCAGCCACTCACGGGCAATATCTACGGCAAGAATCGGTTCGTCAATCTGTATCCAGTCAACACCGACATTGGCCAGTTCACGTAACAGTTTCTGATATTCAGGCAGCAGACGCGGCAATAATTCCAGACGATTATGACCGGCATCTTTTTCTTTACCCAGCCACAACAGAGTAAGCGGACCCACCAGTGTAGGTTTAATATCATGTCTGGTGGCTTTGGCTTCTTCTATCTGGGCAATCAGACTGGCTGCATTGGCCTTAAAACTGGTGTTCTGATGCCATTCAGGTACGATATAGTGGTAGTTGGTATCAAACCATTTGGTCATTTCCATTGCTACCTGACTGGCATTACCGCGTGCCAGTTCAAAATACTGAGACAGGGTCAGTTTATCTGCGTCAAAACCAAAACGTGCCGGAATGGCGCCCAGTGCACACAGCGTATCCAGTACGTGGTCGTAATATGAAAAATCACCTACCGGCAGCAGATCGGCACCAGCGGCAATCTGGGTTGCCCAGTTTTTCTGGCGGATATCTGCCGCTGTCTGGCGCAGCTCGGCTTCGCTTTTTGCGCCTTTCCAGAATGCTTCAACGGCAAATTTTAATTCACGCTTAGCACCAACACGCGGATAACCAGACAGATGGAATGTATTCATATTTGTTTCTCCCTATTACGAATGATGGATTTCAATAACGGCCAGTGTGCGTGAGTTATGACATTACGACAAGCGATAAATTTTGCAGTTCTGTATGAATTTTTTTAATACTATATTTCAGACTAGTGTAATCCAAGAGTATGATATGGTATACAGGTGTTAAGTTTGTAAATAGATAACTGGCTATCAGTAAGGTAATTATTGTTCTATTCATATAAATGATATTTATAAGCAGTCTGGCTGTTTATGAATTTTTTAACTTGAATTTGTAGTTAAAAATACTCATCAAAGGCGGAATACATGGAGTCGATTATTGAACTGCGCCATCTGCGCACTTTGCTGGCTCTGGAAGAAACCGGCAGCGTATCGATGGCGGCAAAAAGGGTTTTTCTGACCCAGTCTGCTCTGTCACACCAGATTCGTGTTCTGGAACATTTCTATGGTACCCCCCTGTTTGAACGTAAATCCAACCCGATTCACTTTACTCCGGTAGGTATGCGGCTGTTACAGCTGGCACGAGAAATCACGCCGCTGGTCACAGTAGCAGAGCTGGATATGGCGCAGATAATTGAAGGTGAGGCAGGGGAGCTGAGGGTAGCGGTAGAGTGCCATACCTGCTTTGACTGGCTGATGCCGGCCATGGATGCTTTCCGGGCGCTGTGGCCTAAAGTAGAGCTGGATATTGTTTCCGGCTTTCAGGCCGATCCGGTTGGGTTATTGCTGACTCACCGTGCTGATCTGGCAATCGTATCCGAATATGCTCCGCAGCCGGGGATTATTTTTCAGCCATTGTTTGCCTATGAAATGGTCGGCATTTGCGCGAAGGATCACCCGCTGGCGGCTAAAAGTGTGTGGCAGGCTCAGGATTTTGAGAATGAAACACTGATCACCTATCCGGTACCGGATGATATGCTGGATTTACTGCGTAAGGTTTTAAAACCGGCCGGGGTACAGCCGGCACGGCGTAACAGTGAACTGACGATAGCCATTATTCAGCTGGTTTCCAGCCGGCGCGGCATTGCTGCTTTGCCTTACTGGACGGTTATGCCGTATCTGGAAAAAGGCTATGTAGTAGCACGGCAGATTGGCGATATACCGCTGCAAAGTGAATTGTATGCCGCCATGCGCGAAACAGACAGTAATAAAAGCTATCTGGATAATTTCTGCCAGATTGTGCGCGAACGCAGCTTTGCCGACTTACCCGGACTCAGCCCGCTCAGCACGCCGGACTAGTCTGCAACCGGCAATCTGATTTATTAAAGGAGCAGGGCAGATATTCGGCAAAGCGCTGATATTTTGCTCTGCTCTTGTTTGGTATCGTCAGCCAGAATTTTACGCAACATCCATTGTCCTGCTTAAGCTCAGTTTGTGCAGATGTCAGATAAATCTTCTTGTGCTGCATAAATACCATAAAATAATCCATAAGCATATTTTTCAAAGCGATTTTTCAGGCTTAATCAGCTACAATAAGCACTATGGAAATTTTATCTTCTGCCGGTCTGCTGACCGGTCTTAATAGTGAACAATTAGCCGCCGTTACCTGGCCTGCGCAACCGGCACTGGTACTGGCGGGTGCAGGAAGTGGTAAAACCAGAGTACTGACCACACGTATTGCCTGGTTATTGCAGACTGGTCAGGCCAGTGTACACAGCATTCTGGCCGTTACCTTTACCAATAAGGCGGCTAAAGAAATGCAATTGCGCCTGAGCACGCTGTTACCGGTTTCGGTACGGGCGATGTGGCTGGGGACATTTCACGGGCTGTGCCATCGGTTTTTACGACTGCACCATCAGGAAGCAGCACTGCCCAAGACATTTCAGATTCTGGATATGGGTGATCAGCTTTCCGTAGTCAAGCGCTTGCTCAAACAACTGAATATTGCTGAAGAAATTATCTCACCGCGCAGTCTGCAAGGATTCATTAATGCACAAAAAGAAAACGGATTGCGTGCTTCGCGTTTATCGGCCCGCGACCCGCATGAACGGCAAATGATTGAATGTTATGCCGCCTATGACAGTTTGTGCCGGAATGAAGGGGTAGTGGATTTTGCGGAATTAATGTTACGCAGTTATGAAATTCTGCAGAGTAATGAAATATTGCGCAATCATTACCAGAACCGTTTTAATCATGTGCTGATTGATGAATTTCAGGATACAAATAAATTACAGTATGCATGGCTAAAATTACTGGCCGGAGAGCATGCAGCGGTTTTCGCCGTGGGAGATGACGACCAGAGTATTTATCGCTTTCGCGGTGCCGAAGTAGCCAATATGACCCGCTTTCTGAATGAATTTCATGTTGGCGAACCCATCCGGCTGGAACAAAATTACCGTTCGGTAGGCAATATTCTGACTGCAGCCAATGCGGTGATTGCACACAACGCCAGCCGTCTGGGTAAAAATCTGCGCACTCAGGCCGGCGATGGCGAAAAAATCCGTGTGCTTCAGGCAATTAATGATCTTGAAGAAGCGCAGTTTGTGGTTGATGAAGTTAAGGCTTTACACCGCGAAGGGCTGAATTATATGCAGATGGCTGTACTGTATCGCAGTAATGCCCAGTCGCGGGTTCTGGAACAGGCTCTGTTCCGCGCCGGTATACCTTACAAAATTTATGGCGGCCTGCGCTTTTATGAGCGTCAGGAAATCAAACATGCACTGGCTTACCTGCGTCTGGCGGTTAACCCCAATGATGATAATGCATTATTACGGGTAATCAATGTACCGGCACGCGGCATCGGCGCGCGGAGTGTTGAAAACATTCAGGCGGCAGCCAATGAAGCTCATACTTCGTTATGGCAGGCGGCCATCAGTTTATCAGAGAAAAACAGTAAAATTGCTGCTTTTATCCGCCTGATTGAAAATTTACAGCAACAGGCTGCGCAAGTTTCTCTGCAGGAACTGATGGCTGCTGCCATCTATGATAGCGGTCTGATGGAACACTACCGTACCCAGAAAGGTGAACAGCAGGAACGCATCAACAACCTGGAAGAATTACTGAATGCGGCAGTGGCATTTAAACCGCAGGAATCCGGTTTTGATATGGAACCTGAGTATGATGAAAACGATCCTTTATTTCCGGTACTGTCTTTTTTAAGTACTGCCTCGCTGGAAGCAGGAGAGCATCAGGCCGGTCAGGGTGAAGATGCCTTGCAGTTAATGACTGTGCATGCAGCCAAGGGGTTGGAATTTGATGGTGTATTTCTGACAGGGCTGGAAGAAGGTTTATTCCCCAGTGAATACAGCATGGCCGAACGCGACGGGCTGGAAGAAGAGCGGCGCCTGATGTATGTAGCCATCACCAGAGCACGAAAACGCCTGTATTTAACAATGGCAGAACAACGCCTGTTACACGGACAAACGCATTTTGCCCTGCCATCACGCTTTGTGGATGAAATACCGGAAGAGGTATTGCAATATCTGTCTGCTCACAGAAACTCTCTGATAGCCCGGCAACAGTCCACGCAGAGAACCAATCCGTTTCACAGCCGCAGCAAACTGGCAGAAACACAGGAGAGCTCGGATTTTGACGGCTTTCAGCTAGGACAGAATGTTTATCATGAACGTTTCGGCACAGGTGTCATCATAGATGCTACCCGGAAAGCTGAAGGGGCACGCCTGACCATCAATTTCGGTAAACAGGGGATTAAAGAGCTGGATACCGTATTTGCCAAAAGCAAGCTAAGTATTATTTCTTAAACAATTGCTCAGGTAACGGCTAGTAAGCAAAAGCCTGAGAGGAGACAGTCATGCAACAATACGACAGTAACAATATCTTTGCCCGAATTATCCGTGGTGAAATTCCTTGCCATAAAGTTTATGAGGATGAGCAGACACTGGCTTTTATGGATGTGATGCCACAGGCACGCGGCCATGTACTGGTGATTCCTAAATGTGAAGCAATAGAGTTAACTGACATGCCGCAAGATTACCTTGCTGCCGTATTCAGTGCAGCCAAAAAGATTATTAATGCGCAACGTAAAGTGTTACATCGTAATGGCGTTGTGCAATTACAGTTGTCCGGCGAACAGGCCGGTCAGTCTGTATTTCATTATCACATTCATCTGATTCCCGGACATATCCATGAACTGGGTAAACATGAAAGTGTGGCTGCTGATCAGGCAGAACTGGCGCAACTGGCTGCACAATTACGTGCAGAACTGGCCTGACCATTTTTTGATTCAATAATTATCCACAGAATTATCCACAGATAATCAGTAAAATAAATAGTATTTATTATGCTATAACCCTTGTTTTATAAGGAATTAAGCATAAAGACTGATTTTTATCCAGTTAAATACTACAAATTTGTCCACAATCATTCAGTTGTTGTACCAAATCTCCCTGTCGCTCCTGCACCTTTCGGTAAACGGAGCGATAATTTATTTCCTGGTCAATACAGATTAAATTGTTCAGTCAGTTTCAGCTTAAACGCCTTTGTGATTACAGACTAGCCATATCCTGCATATTTAGCGGAACTTAATTCACTAAAACGCCTGCTTACGCTTTTCATCAACAGGAAATGCGACAAATCATTTTTTTCTGCCGGTTTCAGCAGAAGCAAGCCTTAACCGGCCTGTATCTTTTCTTCTGATAACAAAAGCCCGCAGAAAAATTATGCTCTGCGGGCTTTTACACAGTATAACCAGTATTAATTATTCATACATCCGGAATAAACACTTCTGAACTGTGGTAGTTTCGTATTTTATTCAAATAAATCGCGCAGTTTGTCCATGAATGATTTTTGCCGCGGCGTCTGAGCCCGGTCCATACCGGTAGAGATTTTTTCAAACTCTTCCAGTAATTCACGCTGACGATCGGTCAGATTTACCGGTGTCTCTACCACGATATGACAATATAAATCACCCACAGCAGCCGAACGTACAGATTTAATTCCTTTACCACGTACCCGCATGCGACGACCGGTTTGTGTTTCTTTCGGAATATTCAGTTTAACTTTACCATCCAGCGTAGGCACCTCAACCTCCCCGCCAAGCGCTGCTATCGTAAAACTGATAGGCAATTCACAGTGCAGATCCATGCCGTCACGCTCAAAGACCGGATGCGGGCGCACGTTCACCATCACATATAAATCACCGGCAGGCGCACCATGCTTACCAGGTTCACCTTCACCGCTCAGGCGGATACGCTGACCGTCATCAATACCGGCCGGAATGGAAACCTCAACAGTCTTGCGGGTTTTTACCAGTCCGTCGCCATGACATTTAACACACGGATCCTTAATCTGTTTACCACTGCCGTGACAGGTCGGGCAGGTCTGCTGTAACTGGAAAATGGCCTGCCGTACCTGAACGACACCACTGCCGCCACACATGCTGCAGGTAGTGGCTGAAGTCCCGACTTTAGCACCACTGCCGTGACAGACATCACATTCTTCATGAGTAGGAATAGTGATTTTTTTCTTAATACCGCGCGCAGCCTCTTCCAGACTGATTTCAATATTATATTGTAAATCAGCGCCCTGATTATTCTGCTGCGACCGTCCGCCGGCTCCGCCGCCAAACATCTGGCTGAAAATATCACCAAAATCAAAACCGCCGGAAAAGCCGCCGGCTCCGGCACCCATATTGCCGTCTACACCGGCATGTCCAAACTGGTCATAGGCAGCACGTTTTTGAGAATCAGACAATACTTCATAAGCACGCTGTACTTCTTTAAATTTTTCTTCGGCGTTTTTATCGCCCTGATTACGGTCAGGATGGTATTTCATGGCCAGCTTACGATAAGCTTTTTTGATTTCCTCATCCCCTGCAGTACGGCTTATGCCCAGTACTTCATAAAAATCTACTTCAGTCATAATTTTATTCCAAAGGTTTGCAGGCAACCTGCTCTTAAACAGCAGGATGCCTGAACAGCAAAACCGGATAGATAATAGAAATGCAACCCATATATGGGCTGCATGTATAAAAACAAGGTTTTAAGTAAAAGTTATTTCTAACCGAAGCACAATATACGGCCTGAAAACAATCAGACAGACAAAGAATCAACGGTCACACCCGTATATTTATACTGTCAGCAAAGTAGCCAATCAAATCGTGTGCCATCCATCAGGTAACCTTCAAAGCACTTTAAATAATTCAGCCGGATATTTGGCTGGCATTATCTGCCGGCAACAAAACATTAATATAGTTTAGTCCGACACTTACCTGTATCGGATCGATTCCGGTTATCGATACCTTCATCCGGCATTTTGGCATGGCATCAACCGGTACACCGTTGACACGGCTTACCAGCGGCAGGCCTTCAATACGCACTAAATCATCACGTATTAACTGAGCAGTCAGCTCCTGCAACTGTTCCTGCTGAATATATATCAGACTCCAGTATGCTTCCATATGGCGCTGAAAATCATTGTAGGCTGCATAAGCCGACTCAAAATCACGCAATACCGCAAACAGCATGGCATCCTGCGGTTCAAAACGTGGCTCTGCGTCCGGATCCAGTAAACTAATTAGCTGCTTCTGGTTAATATAATCAGTAGCACGGCGCAGTGGTGAAGTAAACCAGGCATAATGTTTCAGCCCCAGACCAATATGCGGTTCAGACTGAGTACTCATCCGTACTCTGCCGGTAGGCTGTACACGGAATAATCCAGCCATTTCAGCCTCATCCAGCATCTGCGCCCAGGTGCTGTTGGCAAAAATCATCAGCTCACTGACCAGCGTATCAATTGGTGCTCCGCGTTCACGCACACTGATATGTACAGTATTATCTGTCCCAAGCTTAATTCCATAATCGTACTGCGGTAAACGTTCCGGATCATATTTACCCCGCGCCTGCATTCTGGCCACAGCAAAATCATATAACCAGTTCATTTCATGCTGATGTGCAAAAGCTTCAGTATCGCTGCGCGGCTGCAAAGGCTGAAATGCCTGCTCAATATTTTCAATACGTAAATTACAGTCTATATACACCGATTCAATTCGTGATTCATAACGTATCACCTCAAACTGCGGATTGATTTCAGCATACAGACTGACTGCCGGTCGTGCTGCTCCTTCATCCAGACTGAAAGCAGCTATCCAGTTATCCGGCAGCATAGTAATTTTACCGCCGGGATAATACACAGTACTTAAACGTTCAAATATCAGCTTTTCCAGCAAAGACTCAGCATCTATTGCCAGAGCCGGGGCAGCAATATGAATTCCGACCAGTTTGTTGCCATTGGGCAGGTCACGCACACTGAATGCATCATCTACCTCACTGGTTTCAATATCATCAATGGAAAATGCACGTACTGAGGTATCGGCATCTGGCAGATTGTGCATAACCGGTACAGGATAATGACCACAATCCGCACCTTTGGGAAACTGAGTAAGTAAAAAACCATCCAGAAAATATTCAGGCAGAGGCGGTACTGCACCAACACTCTGGAGCAGGGCAAACAGTGAGGTTTTTTTCTGATCAGCAGCTTTGACCACTGCTTTGTATTTCAGACTTTGTTTATCAGGTGCATGCAGAATCATTTTGGCTTCAGCAGCAATCTCATCCGGCAGGCGACCGGCCAGCAATTCCTGTATCCAGCTATTGACTTGTTCTTCCTGCTGTTTGCGCCGTTCAATGGCTGCCAGCGCCTGCTGTAATGTTTCTGCCGGCGCAGCTTTGAATACACCTTTATTTTTTTTGTAAAAATACATAGGCGCTGCATACAGAGCCATCAGTGTGGCTGCCAGCTCAATATTCCCGCTGCTATCGCCAAAATATTCACTGGCTGCACTGGCTGCGGTAAATTCATTTTCATTGCCTACCGCTTCCCAGAGCAGACTGATATCAATACCGGCAGCTGCTTCAGCAGCCTGTTGTAAAAATTGCGCAGCATCACCATCAAACACCAGAAAAACGTGGCTGGCCTTGATTTTTGCCCGCTTACCATGTTGTGTATTAACCAGAAAAGTAGCATCATTTTCCTGAACTATTTCCGCTACTTTAAACTGACCTGACTCCTCATAAAAAATTTGTTTACCCATAACGCCTACTTAAAACAAAGAAACTACTCAAGTAATCTGTAAAACAGATTCAGAAACCACTATTTATTCGATTATAAACGACAGTACTCAATCTTCGCTTCTATGCCTGCTCTGCTACTCTGTTCCAGACAACCGTATCTGTATAAATAGTTCACCATTATTCCTCCTCAGGCTTCCCTGTTTTGCATATATCCGATTGTCAAATCATACAAATTAAATAATTCTATGTTTTAATTTTCCATTAAAACAATTACTTAAAGTTAGCACAATATAATTATGCTTTGAACAACATTATGCTTTAAAACCAGATAAATAAACAGCAAAAAAATACCTGCTGACAAATAAAATCCATAACAATGAACTAATTTTAAAAAATTCCAAACGCATATTATGCTGAAAATATTTCGATATATAAAAAGTTATACACCGTACAACCGGCAACAGTAGTAAGTATTACCGAAAATTAAAACATATGCTAAAAAAATAATACAAAAAATCAAAATTTATTTGATTTTTTTACATAAAACTGTTTTCCGCCTGCTATTTCAAACATCAGCATCAGATAACAAGTTATATAATTAATATATAAATATATTAATTTTTACAAATAACTTTTTATTCTTACGGTTAAAAAACAATTTTTATATTTAGAGAGGCAGATATTGATTTAAATTTGCCCTTATCTGAATAAAATATCTGTATTATTATTCATTACATGAATAAATTCTGTTGCATATAAAAATATTATTACTGATTATATAAGCACATTACTTTTAATAACACAAACTGAAATATACTTCATCCGGTTATCAGCTAATTCTGACTAATTGTATGATACAGATATCCGCAGCAATAGCCATAGTGCGAGTGTTACAATAGCCATAAATTCATGTAAAGACCTATAATATGAAGAAAATAACCCCCAAAAGCTATGAAGAAGCTATCCAGCAACTGGAAAAAATAACTGAATCCATGCAAAACAATGATCTTCCGCTGGAAGAATCACTGGCTGCATATGAATATGGTCAGGAACTGGTGCAATACTGCCAGCAGAAGCTGGCTGAGGTAGAACAAAAACTACAGGTACTGGACAATGGTGAATTAAAGGAGCTGAAGCTTGAAACAGGGGAGTAACTTTGCCGGCTGGCAAAAACAGGTACAGACACATACAGAAGAGACATTAACCCGATTACTTCCCACGGCCGGACAACTTCCCGCACCACTGATTGAAGCCATGCGCTATGCGGCGCTGGATGGCGGTAAACGGTTGCGGCCGATGCTGGTTCTGGCGGCGGCGGAGCTGGGTAATGCGGTTACAGAAGCCGCAGATTATGCTCTGGCTGCAATCGAATGCATACATATCTATTCGCTTGTGCACGACGATATGCCGGAGATGGATAACGACAGTCTGCGTCACGGAAAACCTGCCTGTCACATACAATATACACCGGCAACAGCCTTACTGGTTGGTGATGCCCTGCAAAGTATGGCATTCAGCCTGCTGAGCCGGCCAACCGGTCTGGACGCTGCGCGTCAGCTGCAAATGATACAGACTCTGGCACAGGCTGCCGGCTGTCATGGCATGGCCGGCGGACAGGCTATCGATTTAGCCTGCGTAGGGGTAGGTCTGAATCAGGCCGAACTGGAACACATGCACCAGTTGAAAACCGGTGCGCTGATCAGAGCAGCAGTTACACTGGGCGGACTTTGCTGTCAGGATATCAGCCAGCAGGCATTAACCGCACTCGACCATTATGCCGCTCATCTGGGTCTGGCTTTTCAGGTTATTGATGATGTACTGGATTACGAGCAGGATAGCAGCACACTGGGTAAAACCGCCGGAAAAGATGCCCGGACTAATAAACCTACCTACGTTAGTCTGATGGGGCTGACTACAGCACGCCAGTATGCAGAAAATCTGGTACAACAGGCTATTGATGCTTTAAGCGATTTTGACCAGCGTGCATCTCATCTTCGCGCACTGGCGCAATTTGTCGTTGCCCGCAATCATTAAAAATGTGCTAAGCAACAGCAAACTACAAATATATAAACATTGTCTGCGCAGTAATTCAGTTAATGACAGATATAACTTATTTACAGATCAGCTTATTCATAAAATAACTAACGCAGCCGCTTACCGGAAGCCCAGTCAATAATCTGGCTGGGTTGCTTTCTTCCGCCGGTGCGCCCGCCCAGAATCATCACCTGTTTTCCAAACTGGCGTCTGACTTCACGCTCTGTACAACAAGCTTTTTTTCCTGCCCGGTTACAAGAAGTAGATACCAGCGCTGTACCTGCTGCTCTGCATAAAAACCGGGCAGTTGCCAGGTCTGGAACTCGTACGGCCAAAGTTTGCCGACCACGCCCGCGTAACACAGATGAAACCTGTTTGCGTACCGGTAACAGTAAAGTTCTGGGTGCCGGCCACTGCCGGCTGACAGCCGCTATATCGGTTGCGGACAAAGGTGCGAGCAAAGGCTGTAATTGAGTGAAATCAGCAGCAATAACAATCAGCCCTTTATGTTGCGGTCGCTTTTTCAATGCAATGACTTTACGCACCGCCGGCACACAATCTGGCAGACAACCCAGCCCATAACTGCCTTCTGCAGGATAGGCAATCAAACCGCCACGATGCAGATGGCTGCGCAGACGATATAAAAACCGACCGGACGGACGGGCAGGATGGCGCATAAATATTCTGAGAAACTAGACTAAACTATTATAATAGCAGGGCAGAATAAACCAGACTACACCTGTACCGGTCACAGCCACCCAACCACCAGAGACAATCATGATTACTGATGAACAACTATTGCGTTACAGCCGTCATATATTACTGGATAAGCTGGATATTGCCGGACAGGAAGCTATTCTTGCTGCCCGTGTTCTGGTAATCGGTGCCGGCGGTCTGGCACATCCGGCTCTGACTTATCTGGCTTCCAGCGGAATAGGGCATATTACCGTTGTGGATAACGACACTATCGAAATCAGTAATCTGCAACGCCAGTTCTGGTTTAATGATCAAGATATCGGACAGGCAAAAGCCGCGATATTGTGCCGGCAGCTACAGACACAATATCCGCAAACCGGATTAAAGCCCATTGTAGCCAGAGCAGATGCCAGCCTGTTAGAGCAACTGGTTCAGCATACCGATATCATTCTGGATTGTACCGACAATTTTCCCAGCCGCCGGCTGATTAATCAGGTCTGTTTCCGTGCACGCAAACCATTGGTTTCAGCCTCTGCACTGGTATTTGCCGGTCAGCTGGCAGTATATGATTTTCGTGATGGTCGCGGCCCCTGCTATCAATGCCTGTTTGAAGGAGAAATGAATGATGAAGGTGCCAGTTGTGCCAAAAACGGAGTTTTTGCACCTTTACTCGGTATTATGGGCGCGGCACAGGCCAGTGAAGCATTGCAGATAATTGCCGGTATTCACCCTGACGGCTGCTGGCTACACTGTTTTGACGCCTGTTCTTTTCAATGGCAGCGCCTGCAGCTGGCTGCCAATCCAGATTGTCCGGTATGCGGGCAGGCAGTTTTATCCACAGAAATTTGTGGATAAAACTGTGGATATTTTTACTCCTGAAAATCAGATAACTTGCGATCTTTACCGGCATTCCAGCCAGACACAGTAATAACGACCGCGGCAATAAACATCAGACACAATGCCGGAAACCAGGAATGCATCATGTCATGCAGAGCGCCCATCAGGACTGGACCCACAGCTGCAAACAGATAGCCACAGGTTTGTGCCATTCCGGATAACAGCACTCCTTCAGTAACACTGCTGCTGCGTAAACTGAAAAACATCATGCTCAGACAGAAAGCCCCACTGATACCCAGCCCCAGCAACAGCACTGCCGGAAAATAACAGCTGCGCCATGGCGACATCAGCAATAATACCGACAAGATTAAAGCCACGCCGCACATCGACCCTATCCAGTGCTGCTGCTTTAATCTGGCTGCATAAATCGGTATCAGCAAATTGGTTGGTATCATCACCAGCTGCATCAGCCCGAGCCAGCCACCGGCTTCCGTTGCTGATACACCGGCTTTGGCTACAATCTGCGGCAGCCAGCTAACTGTAGAATAAAACAGAAACGACTGAAATCCCATAAACAGCGTTACCTGCCAGGCCAGCGGATTACGCCACAGGTGTATCTTTACCTGACGTGCACGTACAGCCGCCTTGGGCACAGCATTGGCTGCTTTAAAAGGCAGCCACCAGATAACCATAGCCACCAGCGCCGGTAGTACCCAGATTACCAGAGCACCGCGCCAGCCCCATAGATTACTGTGAGCAAGCGGGGCACTTAAAGCAGAACCGGCCGCACCGCCCATATTCATCACCAGTGCATATAATGCGGTAACCAGTCCCATTTTAAACGGAAAATACTGCTTTACCATACTGGGAATCAGTACATTGCCAACAGCAATGGCACAGCTGAGCAAAGCCGTACCTGTCAGCAGCAGAAACAGCCCGGAACCACAGCGCAGCACCAGCCCCAGCGTTAATATCCACAAAGCAAAAAAGACCATCTGCTCCGAGCCCAGACGTGCTGCAAGCCTGGGGATAAAAATCGAAAACAGACCAAATGTCAGCAATGGTACCGTAGTCAGCATGCCGGCCAGCGTACTGCTTATCTGCAGCTGCGTCTGAATATTCTGTAACAGGGGACCCACACCAGTCAGCGGGCCGCGTAAAACAAATGCCAAAGCCAGAATAGCAACAAAAAGACTAAGCCGGTGCTGTGTTTTCGATACAGTCGAATCCGTTTTCATTACTTCACCAAATTACTCGTTTACCTTTAAGGCAAAAAACTATTAATTTACCGGCCATTGCTGCAATAATGCACGGCCGCATTCCAGACCGGCTGCATAACTGTAGCGTAAACGGCCGGCATCCCGGCACAGACGTCCGGCCATTTTGCCATCATCCGGAGGATTAATTTCAATAATATACCGGCAGTTTTCAGGCTGCCGCATCCATGTCAGGGTAGTATTATAATGCTTTACTCGCTGCCGTAATGCCTGAGCAAACCCGCTGACAGGCAAACGCCTTGCCAGCAGACTGTCACCCAGACTACCTTTCTTCACATAATTGTGCGCTCTGGTACGAATTACTATCACACAACCGATGCCCGGCTGAGACAGAGTCCACTGTACCGGCAAGGCATCAGCAACTCCGCCGTCAAAATAAAATCCTCCGCCAATTGCTACCGGTTTACGAATCATAAACGGAATTGAGCTGGAAGCACGCAGTACTTCCAGAAAAGAATCGGGCTGAGCCACAACATACTCCGGCTCACCGCTAACAGCATTACTTAAAACAACCCTGAAATCACGCTGTCGGGCAAACATACGTTCACAGTCCAGCGGATTTTCCTGTTGTACAACCTGCCATAACCAGTCAATATCCATCAGGTCGCCGCCACGGATAAAGCGTGACCAGCTGATAAATTCCGGCCGGCAGGACTGATCAAGCAGTATATCCAGATTACGCCCTTCCTGTCCGGCCAGATAACTGGCAATAGTACTGGCTCCGGAAGATACTCCGACTAGTAAACTAAACGGGTTAAAATCTGCCTGTAAGAAGGCATCAGTAACACCACTGCTGAATGCAGCACGCATTCCACCGCCTTCTACAACCAGTGCAGTTTGCTTTCCGGCTGTCTGCTGATCAGCATGCATGCTAGCATTCCTATGTTTATGTAATAATATTTTAATGTTATTAAATATATAATACTGACTATAGTAAATCAATAAAATTACTGGCAGGTAATACCTATTATTAATATCTTCTGCACTTGCAAACCAGTTTGCCAGTAAGCAGTACGACAACAGCTCACGAATATTCAATGGCCAGAGATATACCTGCAGAATTTATTAATTTTTAAATTACTGGATTAATCGGCAAATTTTTTGTACCAAATTAGTTTCAGGCAGTTACTTCGTATACCGCGAATGCGCACACAGACATAATTCATCACAAAAAAGCATTTACAGCAGCATCTGTGCCGCATCAAAGACCGGCATACTATGTAAAATCCAGTATTCTCAACCCGGAATACAATTTTTTTCAACCTGAACAGTACAGTAAAACGTTCTGATTACTTTTATAACCGGAAACTGCTTTGCCAGAATTAATATATTGAGCAAAACGTATTCCATTATCAACCGGAGCAATAGCTTATTCCGCAGTAGTGTACCTGAGTAAATGAACTGCTTATCAATTTATATTCTTGCAATCATCTGCAAAGATTAAATTTTATAATTGCCGGTCTGTAGCTCAATATCCGTACTCATCAGCCCAAATATTTCACAACAGTAATACTTCATACCTGTACATTTTTCAAACCATAAAAAAACTTCCGGATTTAGATAAATCCGGAAGTTAGTCTAGCTATTCAGCAAAGATAGTTTAGTTGTTGCTCCATTTGAAGCCGACACCAGCATTAAAGCCAACTTCCTTGCCTGTAGTAGAAACACCAGCACCCCAGCCGATATTACCGCTGTTACTGATGGCTTTATAGTTAGCACCGACTGCGGTATAGCCACGATAAGTACCTACACCCACACCGACAGCCTGTTCACCGGCATTCAGAGAAGGCAGATAAGCGCCGGATAAGGCCATGGCCAATGCAGTACCTGAATATGCACGGCGTTCTGTACGCTGAACACGTTCATTTACTTTGTTTACATACTTATTGACGTTAGTAATCTGATTATTAACACCTTTAAGCTGAGCCACGTTTACTGCATCAGTATCAGCCGTACCTGCTGCAACTCCGGTTATCTGACGATATACACCTTTCGATGCATCACCTACAGATACCGCACCTTCCGTACTCTTCGTTGCCCGGATCGCTGCTGCCTGCTGTGACGTTGCCGTTACCGGAATATAGCCTTCTTTTCCGGCTGCCGTATTCGCTACTGAACCCGCACCAAGTGCTACGCCTCCGGTCTGTGTTACCTTAGCCTGACTACCCAGTGCCACAGCATTGGCTGATGGAGCACTTGCAGAATCACCGATTGCAACTGCCGATGTTCCGCTGGCCATAGCTGCTCCGCCTACTGCGATAGAATCAGTACCCTGTGCAACTGAGGCAGCTTTTGCAGAATTGATCTTCGCAAACTTAGTACCATAATTCTGAACATTTTGCAGGGCATCAGCCACATTATCAGCAGATGCAATACCTCCTGTCGGAGTAGTGCTATCATATTTGGGTTTACTGAGACCTGTATTCGGGTCATATGAACTACCCAGACCGGCTGCTATGGAAGCAAGCTGGCTGGCTGTTCTGGCACTGATTGCTGTTGACAGGCTAGTCAATGCGTCACTAGAAATATTTCCGGTCGGCAGAGTATCTACTTTAGTTGACAGAGTACTCAGGCTGCTTTGTACCGTCCACAACTGACCGGCATTAACCGCATCAAGAGAACCTTGAGCTATATTACCGGCTGCAATATTGGTAATCCGCTGTGCAGTACCATTATGACTGGCATCATAAAAGCCTGTATTGTGACCTGTACCATCATCTTTCCATTGCAATGCATTTTTGGTCAGATTAGTGATATTAGTAATAATATTACTTGTCGAGATACCATTCACTTTTTCGTCTAATGAACTCAGTGATGATGATGTAGATGTTGCCAGAGCAGACAGATCGGATTTTATGTCGTAAAGCTGTCCACCGGTTACTGCTTCATGCGAACCCGCTGCAATCTCACCATCTTCCACGTTAAAGATCTTACCTAAACCTAGATCACGGGTCAGATTGTTTGGTCTTCCTGCATCAAATCCGCCTTTATCATCATTCCATTTCAGTGCTTTCTCTTTCAGATCTGACACATCTTTCTGAGTTGTACTTGTAACAGTTGATAAGCTGCTCAGACTGCTGCTGGTACTGTTTGTCAGCTGTTGCAGATTGTCTGTTGCCGTACTCAGGCTGTGTGACAGACTTTCATAGCCGGTAGACAGGGAGCTGCTTATACTGTTGATTCCATTAATAACAGTGGATGAAACTACTGTCGACAGACTGCTCAGCCCTGTTGATGTTGAGCCGGACAGGCTGAATAGCTGACCACCGTTTACTGCATCTGTAGAATCAGCTGCTATTCTGCCTGCTGCTACATTGGTAATCCGCTGCGCTATACCATTATGGCCGGCATCATAAGCAGTCAGTGTGCTGTTCCACTGCAATGCATTCTGCTGCAAGGTAGTCAGATTCTGATTCGCACTGCTCAGACTGGCTGACAGATTGTTCAGACCGGTAGTCGTAGACTGTGACAAACTGCTCAGACCGGTGCTGACACTGTTCAGTCCTGTATGAGTTTCTGTGGACAGTGACTCCAGACTTCTATTTACATTATTCAGAGCAGATGAGGTAACGCTGCTCAGGCTGCTCAGACCAGTACTGCTGCTGCTCAGACCTGTCTGAGTCAGCGTTGACAGACTGTACATCTGCGCACCGTTAACCGCATCACTTGATGTATCGCTGATGTCCCCGCCGGCAATTCCGGTCAGTGTCTGCGCACGACCGCCACGGGTTGCATCATAGGCACTAATTGTACTGTTCCATTGCAATGCATCTTTCTGCAGATTGCCTACATTAGTATTAGTATCATTCAGACTGGATGACAGACTGGACACGTTTTGATTCACAGTGTTCAGATTATCACCAATAATAGTAGACAGACTGCCTAACTGATTGTCGGTTACTTTACTCAGGTTGGTTGACAGACTGCTCAGTCCTGTTGATGTTGAGCTGGACAGACTGAATAGCTGACCACCGTTTACTGCATCTGTAGAATCCAATGCTATATTGCCTGCTGCTACATTGGTAATCCGCTGCGCTGTACCATTATGGCCGGCATCATAAGCAGTCAGTGTGCTGTTCCACTGCAATGCATTCTGCTGCAAGGTAGTCAGATTCTGATTCGCACTGCTCAGACTGGCTGACAAATTGTTCAGACCGGTAGTCGCAGACTCTGATAAACTGCTCAGACCGGTGCTGACACTGTTCAGTCCTGTATGAGTTTCTGTGGACAGTGACTCCAGACTTCTATTTACATTATCCAGAGAAGATGAGGTAACACTGCTCAGGCTGCTCAGACCAGTACTGATGCTGCCCAGACCTGTCTGAGTCAGCGTTGACAGACTGTACATCTGCGCACCGTTAACCGCATCACTTGATGTAGGGCTGATGTCCCCGCCGGCAATTCCGGTCAGTTTCTGCGCACGACCGCTACGAGTTGCATCATAGGCACTGCTTACACCATTCCACTGCAAAGCATTTTGCCGTAATTCAGCTACATTAGTATTAGTATCATTCAGACTGGATGACAGAGTGGACACGTTTTGATTCACAGTGCTCAGACTATTACTAATAATAGAAGATAGACTGCCTAACTGATTGTCGGTTACTTTACTCAGGTTGGTTGACAGACTGCTCAGCCCTGTTGATGTTGAGCCGGACAGACTGAATAGCTGGTCACCGTTTACTGCATCTGTAGAACCCAATGCTATATTGCCTGCTGCTACATTGGTAATCCGCTGCGCCGTACCATTATGGCCGGCATCATAGGCACTGCCTTTCCATTGCAATGTATTTGCCTGCAATGTAGTCAGAGTCTGATTTGTGCTGTTCAGGCTATTTGTCAGATTGTTCAGGCCGGTAGTTGTAGACTCTGACAAACTGCTCAGACCGGTGCTGATACTGTTCAGTCCTGCTACAGTTACCGTAGACAGACTGTGCAGCTGTCCGCCGTTAACCGCTTCTGTGGATTCTGCACTCACTGCTCCTGCTGCCACACCACTCAGAACTTTGGCACTGCCGTCTCGGCTGGCATCATAAACACCTTTGCCTGCGTTCCACTGCAAGGTATTAGCCTGCAATGTGGATACGCTGCTGCTGGTATCTTTCAGACCTTTGTCCAGAGCCTGCAGGCTGTTAGCTGTAGAAGTAGTCAGTGTGTCCAGACTGGTGCTAATGCTCTGTATACTGCCTGAAGTACTGGATGACAGCTGAGTTAGTCCATCGTTGGTGCTCTTCAAACTGTCTTTCAGATTTTTCAGGTCTGTGTTTGTTGCTGTGGACAGTGAACCTAAACCTAAATCGGTTTTATTCAGATTTTCAGTCAGTTTATTGACACTGTCAGCAGTACCGGTTGACAAACTGTACATCTGTGCACCGTTAACTGCATCGGTAGAATCTGCCATTATCGAGCCTGCTGCTACCTGTGTAATCTTCTGAGCCTTACCACCATGCTCAGCCTTGTAATTACCGGTTACTTTATCCCATTGCAGTGCATCAGCCTGCAATGCAGTAACCTTTTCAGTAACAGTATTCAGTCCGCTTGTCAGACTGGATACGTTTTGATTCACAGTGTTCAGATTATTATCAACAATAGTAGACAGACTGCCTAACTGATTATTGGTAATTGCACTCAGGTTGGTTGACAGACTGCTCAGCCCTGTTGATGTTGAGCTGGACAATTGGAAGAACTGGCTGCCATTAATAGCATCGCTTGATTCCGGTGCTACATTACCGGCAGCTACGTTGGTAATTTTTTGTGCCTTACCAGTTCCATGATTTGCACTATACGCACCGGCTTCTTCACTCCATTGCAGTGCATCTTTCTGTAATCCGGCAACATTACTGGCAGCAGTACTTACTGTATTGCCTAATTTCCCCAGTACTGTTGAAGTACTCGCAGACAGATTATTTAATCCTGAAGAAGTACTAGTAGACAAACTGGCAATTTGGTTTGAAGCACTGACAGATAAACTGCTCAACCCCGTAGAGGTACTGGTAGACAGACTGGCTACACTGCCTGAAGTACTTACAGACAGGCTGCTGATAGAAGTTGATACTATCGTAGACAGATTGCCTAATCCGGTAGAAGCACTATTAGACAGGCTATTAAATTTTTCCGGCCAGTCATTAGATAAACTGTTTAGTTTATCCTGAACAGAAGTTAAACCAGTAGATACTGATTTTGATACACTGTTCAAACCGGCAGAATATTCTGTATTAACTGCATACAGCTGCGAACCGGTAATGACATCACTTGAAGTATCGCTGATATTACCTTCAGCAACCCGGGTAATTTTTTGCGGTTTGCCAGTTGCTCGGCTGGCATCATAACCTCCCACTCCCGGTTCATTATTATATTGCAATGCATTTTGTTGCAACTGAGTTACCTTACTACTTACAGTTTCCGTAACAGTAGACAGGCTAGTGATACCGCCGGCTTTAGCAATAGTACTCAAAGATGTCGAAAGGTTATCAAAGCCGGAACTAACATTGGTGGAAAGACTGCTAATCGCGGTGTTGGTAGTATACAGCTGACCGGCAGTAGCTACATCACTGGAACCTTCTTTGATTAGTCCATCAGCTACATTGGTAATTTTACCAGGCATATTTGCTATGCCATGGCCGGCATTATACGCATCAATATCATCATTCCATAGCAATGCATTCTGCTGTAATGATTTTATTTTAGAACCAGTTACTTTCAGACTGCTGGACGTTGACTCAGACAGATCAGTCAGTCTGTTACGGGTTTCATTCAAACCAGTTGAAAGACTGGACAGATTATTATTACTGATTTCTGTCAACGATGAAGAAAGACTGCTTAGGCCATTTACAACACTATTAGAAACTGAGCCTATAGTATTGGAGAGGTTGCTGACTTTAGCATTGGTCGTAGACAATTGTCCGCCAGTAACTGCATCACTGGAACCTGGTGACAGATCAGCATCAGCAACATTGGTAATACGCTGGTAAATACCGTTGTGACTAGCATCATAGGCACCTTTACCATTATTCAGTTCATTATTCCATAATAGAGCATTTTGCTGCAATAAACCAAGATTGGTATTAGTACTTTTCAAAGAATCCGATGTTGTTGTACTCAGCTTACGAAGCTCATCATTAGTACTTTGCAGCTTTCCTGACAATTCAGTCAGCTTGTCGTTGTTTATATCACTCAGTGAATTTGATAAAGAACTGAATGTAGTACTTACACTACCAGACAAAGTACCGAGATTACTGTTGGTCGTAAATAACTGATCACCGGTAACCACATCACTGGAGCTGGCTTGTACACTTCCATTGAGTACATTTGTGATGCGCTGAGCCTGCCCGTTATGAGTGGCATCATAGGCACCTTTACCATTATTTAAATCATTATTCCACAACAGTGCATTTTGCTGCAGTGATGTAACACTGGCTTTAGCAACAGTCAATTGCTGATCAAAACTTGTAGACAGACTATTTATTTGTTTACCGGCAGCTTCATACAGAGCAGTAGAAAGACTGCTCACACCAGTTGATGTCGATAAAGAAAGCGAGTTTATACTACGGTCAACAGTTCCGGATAAATCACTCAACTGACTATTAGTACTAAACAGCTGACCGCCGGTTACCACATCGCTTGAATTTGATGACAAATCGGCATCAGCAACATTAGTAATTACTTCCTGTCCGCCCGTTACACCATGACTGGCATCATAAGCTTTACCATTCCATTGCAGAGCATTTTTCTGCAGTAATCTTATACTGGTATCTGCCTGATTAAGACCGTTATCTAAAGTCGATGAAAGTTCATTTATCTTTGATGACAGTGATTTATTCAGATTATCAGACAAAGCAGTTAAACGGGTATCAGTGCTTGTGGATATACTTTTTATCCCTCTATCCAGTGTGGTAGATAAGCTGCTGACAGTAGTATTGGTATTGTACAGCTGACCACCTGTTACCACATCAGAGGAACCTTCAAGCAATACAGCATCATCAACATTGGTAATTCTTTCTTTTCCGCCCTCTACACCATGACTGGCATCATAAGCTTTACCATTCCATTGCAGAGCATTTTTCTGTAATGTATTTAAGCTGGCATTAGTAGAAGTCAGACGGTTATCAACAGCAGAAGAAAGAGAGCCCAGACCGGAGTTCAGTGATTTATTTAAATCAGTTGAAAGTGCGTCCAGACTGCTGGAGGTTGAACTAGTCAAACTTTGCAATTTAGTAGTAAGACTGGAAGACAGATTGCTGACATCATTATTGGTATCGTATAACTGTTTACCGGTTACTACATCGCTGGAAGTAGCACTCAAATCGCCATCTTTAACATTGGTAATACGCTGCGTGCCATTTATAACACCGTGGCTCGCATCATATGCACCATCTTTCCATTGTAAAGCATCCTGTTTTAAACCACCGATGCTAGATCCGACACTACTTAAACCATTGCTGAGAGTTGTAGACAATTTATTCAGACCTGTTGCAGAGAGACCATCCAGCGAACTGGACAGGCTCTGCAGACTTAATTCTGTAGAGCTGGAAATACTATACAACTGTTTACCGGTTACTACATCAGTTGAGCTTTCTCCGAGATCTCCGTCTTTTACATTGGTAATACGCTGATTTTTAGCATCGTATGCATTAACATTGCTATTCCATTGCAGAGCATTATTTTTCAGTGCCGTAATATCATTTTGACTGCTTTGCACATCGCTATTAAACTTATCAAGCATTGATTTGGAAGTGCTGTCTAAAGCAGTACTAAGACTGTTCATATTGCCTAAAGTAGATGAAGAAAGTGAATTCAGAACAGAATTAGTTGTGTATAACTGCGCGCCGATAACCACATCAGAAGAGTTGGGTGCTGATATATCACCAGCTGCAACACCGGTAATTTTCTGTTCAGTACCATTTTGCTGGTTGCTGGCATCATAAGCTGTCTTACTTTGATTCCATAGCAATGCCTGTTTTCTTACGTCTTCTATTTGACTTTTACTGTTAGTCAGACCGGTATTAAGGCTATTCGTCACATCTTGCAGTTTGGTTTCAGTGGCTGTAGAAAGACTAAATAACTGACCACCGGTAATTACATCAGTTGATCCCTGAGCAATACTACCAGATAGTACATTGGTAATTCTTCCCGGATTACCACCATGAGAAGCATCATATGCACCTGTACTGTCATTCCACAGCAGTGCATTGTTTTGCAGACTGGTAACCTGAGTATTTATAGCTTTAGCCATATCAGACAGCTTACCAATTTCGTCAGAAGATGAAGCATTGATTTTATCTGACAGTTTACCCAATTCAGTATTAAAAGTAGTGGATAAATTAGTCAGATTTGAATTAGTAGTATATAGCTGGGAGCCATTAACTGCATCAGTAGAAGCACTGGATGTAATATCACCAGCCGCTACCTGAGTAATTTTTTGCGGGGTATTGCCACGTGAAGCACTAAAAGCGTTGTTTTCCCATTGCAGAGCATTACTTCTCAGATCTTTAATAGATGTTGAAGCAGAATTCTGCAAACTGGTCAGGTTTGTACTAACTGTATTCAGTTTGGCAGTAGTATCAGTTACTGTAGTATTGATATTGTCAGTAAGCTGTTTAGACACAGTCTTAATATTAGAGTCAATACCTGTTGATATGTTTGTTAACTCAGAACCCGCCTTTGATAATTGCTCTGCTGTTGTTGATGTTAAATTATCAAGATTTTTATTAGTTGTATATAACTGCCCACCAATAACCAGATCACTGGATGTAGCCTTACTTATATCAGCAGCCGCAACATTAGTTACTTTACGGTTCGTGCCAGCATAACTGGCATCATAAACATCGCCTTTCAGCTGTAAAGTTACGTCGCTGAGATGTGCAATAGAGTCACTGGTTGATATAGCCAGTGATGAAATAGCTTTATTAGTAATACCAATAGCATTTGATACAGACTGAGAAACAGCTATTCTCTTATTATCTGCGTCTTTCAGACTAGTACTAGTCATAGTAGACAGGCTGTTGATATCGGATTTAGTATTAAACAGTTGTCCGCCGTTAACCACATCCGTAGATGTGGCTGAACTAGTATCACCAGCAGCTATATTGGTAATTTTCTGCGCTTGTCCATCTCGGCTGGCATCATAGATACCATTTTTCAACTGCAATGCATCACGGTTTAACTGAGTAATGCTGGAAGCAGTAGCGGTAGACAACTGACTGAATTTTTCTGTCGTAGAAGACAGTACTGAGCTGACAGATCCGGAAACTGTTTCAAATTTTAAGATTGCACTACTAATAGAACCTATTGATGTACTAGATAAAGAACTTAATAACGAATTTGTAGTATATAACTGTCCGCCGTTAACAGCATCAGTTGATCCCGGCGCACTATCATCACCGGCCATAACATTTAGAATTTTTGCAGGTCCTTTTCCTAAATGAGATGCATCATAAGCCTGTGCCTTTGAATTCCACTGTAATGCATCTTCCTGCAAAATTGAAATATTAGTAGCAGTTGTCGTACTTAAATTATTGTAATTAGTATCAGCTATGGAAAACCGATTATCCACAGAAGTAGATAAAGTTTGGTAATTCTGTTCTGTGTTATTAATATATGTACTGGTAGAATTAGATAACTCTGTTAAACTGCTATTAAGGTTAAATATTGATTTGGATGTTGAGTCTGTCAGAGTAGATAAACTGCTTGATACAAAACTCTGCGCACTTTTTAACTGAGCCACATTAACTGCATCAGTATCTAAAGTACCGGCCGCCAGACCTGTAATTTGTCTAGTTACAGTTGAACCATTACCAACAGCGACAGAACCCGCTTTACTATTCCAAGCAGATGAAGTGACATCCTTTGCTTGTGTACCAGTAACAGGATCATATCCGGTTACTCCTTTTTTAGTAGAGGCAACAGAATCTTTACCTAAAGCTACACCATCATCAATACTGGCGTTGGCATTATAACCAATAGCTACACCATTGGCTCCGCTAATCTGGGTACTATTACCAAGTGCCAAGGCATTTGCAGCACTAACTTTAGCAGCATTACCCACTATCATAGCACCTGTACCATTTGCGGAAACAGTATTATTGTTACCCAGTATTCTTATATCATTGGCTTTATCAGAACCGGCAGGATCTGTCTCAATTGTATTCTGATTACCAAATATACCTGTATTATCAGCAGTAATCGTTCCATTCTGATTACCAAAAGAGTAGGTATTATCACCGGATACTATAGTAGCACCGCTAGCTGCTTTTGTCTGAGTACCATCTTTACTATTATACAAAGTAGTTGCTGCAGAACCGCCAATGGCACCTGAGGCTTTCCCGGTTACATTATTGGCTGAACCAATACTTATACCCTGTTGACCAGTTGCCTGAGCAGAATTACCAATAGCAATGGCAGAATGTCCTTTAGCCTGTGTCTGTACACCCAATGCTACAGTTCCGTCTGCACTGGCCTGAGACATCAGACCGGCAGCCACACTGCCTACTCCTTCAGATGAAGCTACTGAACCCAAAGCCACACTGGATACACCGGTAGCCTGTGCACTGACACCAAAAGCAATTGATGCGCGTCCCGAAGCCAGTGCTGCTGTGCCGATAGCCATCGCACCACCAGCTGTAGCTGTAGCATTAGTACCAAAAGCCGTTGAGTAGTTACCAGTTGTATATGAACCACAACCTGAAGCAAAAGAATAAACACCATAAGCAACAGGCAATTTATTTGGATTACCTCCTGTACTGGTACCTTGCTGTGCAGCCGCAGTTTGAGAAACACTGCCATTGGTTGTTCCGTAAGGATTTTTACCACTAAAAGGTTGATCTGTAGCAAAGCGCAAGTATTCTTCTAAAGCACTTACTTCCTCTCCGACTATAGTTCGACCAGGTTTCCCTCTGCCTGTAACTTCATCAGCTCCGCAAGCATCAGCTGAACCAGTAAAAATGACTGTACCATGGCTTGCTTCGCCAGGATAATTCGGTTGATCTGCGCCACCACTACCAACATTTTTACCACCAACCAAACCTGAATTCGAAGCATAAGAATTAGGTATTAATAAAGACATATTTAAAACTGAAGCTATAAGACTCAGTTTAAAAATAGAACTAAATCTGGATTTTCTGCTTACTATACCTTTAGCAGGTAAAGAAGAGACTGCATCAGACTTGGTTTTGCTTTTAGCTAGTTCGGAAGCTGCCACCCAAGTCTGGGTCGTTTCATTCCATATAGCACGATATATTTTATTCAATTGGTTACTCCTGATTTAGAAATCATGCCGTAAAACAAATTTTGGATAACTTAATAAAGTTAAGTTAAAAATTAAGATAAATCTTTAAGTAATATAACATAAATATTTGTTTGCATGTAGTAAACAACATAGAAAAACACTTAACAAAACTGTTGGCTTATGATTTTTTTTTATGAGTAAGCAATTGAATTTTTATCAGATTATTTTTTTTAATTTTATATATGTATGTTTATTAAATACTTTGTTTAGATATTATTATTGTCTTATTAACACCACAACAATAATAGTTGCAGTTTGTCTGAAAGAGCAAATATGAATTATTTTAAATAAAATTTTCTGAACAAAGAATAAATTTAATTAGAATAATACAAAAATTAGCATTTCATGTTTGAAACTTAAGTTAATAGTTATATTTTCTTTATCTGGTATCAGTTACTTTTTTATATTACTGAAACAGAAATTTTATTTACAATTATATGCAATGTACTTAAAAAATGATTTCATTTTTTATTTATCAAGTACACATTATTTTTTTGCTTATACTGGAAGTAAATAAAATATAGATTTTATTAACAACGTTCAGTTTGGCAAATGTATTTACTCTAAAAACAAAATGCAGTGTTAATATATTTGTAATTATAAACAATATAATAATTCTCAGCATAATGATATATCTGAGTTACAAAAAACACGCCATCAATAGTAAATAAACTAACAATTTTAATTATAATATTTTGATTTTCTAATTAAAATTATTAAAATAATTCTATTGTTCCATTTGTTTTTCAACATCAATCAGAGCCCGGCGGGATAAAGCCAGATTAGCCCTGCTGTTATCAAGTACAGAATACAAAAACAGGCTGCCAAGTTTTTTCAGCGGCCGGATCAGATGATACTGCTGCCCGAGCGTAATCAGTATATCCTCAATTTCGTCATTCAGCTCCAGCATCTGCATAGTTTTGATTTTAGAGCGGATAACTTCGGTACTGCTGGCAGCAGCAATTTCCAGATCAATTTTATTGATGGCATTGCCCGCCATCAGCATACCATTATCGTAATCAACCACTGCCGCCGCCAGTGCACCTTCTACGTTAAGTAATTGCGCTACAACAGCTTGATAGTCCATTCTTTTACATCCCGGAATAGTTAATTAAACCGGAGAATAATTGTCCGGTCGGTTAATCTGATAGTTTTGTCAAAATAGTATAACATAATCTGTACATAAATATCAGGCAGCCTGAGGCAGATGATGGAAGGCAGAGGGCAGCTGCCGGTCATGCGGAAATGTTACCCATTCATACGTTTCGGGCTGTGCCAGTAATTGCCGCAATAATGCATTATTAATCGCATGACCGGATTTATGACCTTCAAAAGCGCCGATAATCGGATGTCCGAGTGTATAAAGATCACCAATTGCATCCAGAATTTTATGGCGGACAAATTCATCAGGATAACGTAAGCCTTCAGGATTAAGCACATCTGTATCATCAATTACAATTGCATTGCTCAGATTTCCGCCCAGCCCCAGATTATGGCTGCGCATCAGTTCTACTTCCTGCATAAAACCAAATGTCCGTGCGCGGGAAATTTCATCAACATACGACTGTCCGGCAAAATCTATCGTGAAAGTCTGATTACTGCGATTGAATACCGGATGATCAAAATCTATGGTTAAAGTAACCTGAAACCCCTCATACGGAGTAAATTTTACCCATTTATCTTCTTGCGACAGCATTACCGGCTGTTTAATACGTAAGAATTTTTTTTCAGCAGGCTGATCAATAACACCCGCATCCTGCAAAAGATAAATAAAAGGCAGGCTGGAACCATCCATAATGGGGATTTCCGGAGCATTGAGCTCAACAATGATATTGTCGATTCCATAGGCAGCGAATGCCGACATAATATGCTCAATGGTGCCGATACGAATACCGTCCGGAGTAACAACTGTAGAAGATAAACGGGTATCGTTAATCAGTTCAGGAATCAGCGGCACAATACGGCCAAGTTCTCCGTTCAGATCAGTGCGGCGAAAACGGATACCGCTGTCAGATGCAGCCGGATGCAAACTCAGTCTTACCCGCTCTCCGGAATGCAAACCTACTCCGGTAACACTGATACTTTTTGCTAATGTGCGCTGCAGCATATTCTGTTCCTGATCAATCTGATAATCCAATAGTAACGAATTTAACCGGTAAAAGTAATGAATTTTGCCAAACAGTGGATAAATTATTGCTATCAGAATTTATTTCTGCCAATTATCCACAGAAAGTATTATCAGCAGAAAAGTTATCCACATAATCCACAAATCATACTCATCCGCAAATAATAAGTTATCTACAATTAAATAGGTGATTTTTTAATACTATTTTTACTTTTCCACAGGATGTATGGCTTCGTCTTTGTCTTCATCAATTTATTATTTATATTTTTATTTGAATAATAATTTTAAATTCCGACATGTTCACGTAATCCGGTTACTTCAACAGTTTTATCTCTGAATTGAAATAAAACATCAAAATTACCCAGATGCATAACAAAAACTTTGTCTGTATGGTGCTGATGCACCGGTCGCGGATCCTGGGCCAGACTTTGATTAACTAATTGAAAATATTCAGAATCTAATGAAAAAAATTGCATTTGATTTAATGCATGCTGTGACCAGTGAACTGTCAGTAATTCGCGTTCATGTGCAAAACTGCTATGTGCATAAGGTTTAGCCTCAACAAACGGAATATAGGGTTTGATATCAATTACCGGTGTCTGATCGAGAAAATCCACACCGCTTACATACAATCGAATCTGTTTATTACATTCAATTCGCTCTAGTTTTACCAGTGATAAACCTAAATGATTAGGTCGGTGCGGACTACGGGTTGCAAAAACCCCTTTTTTTTCTTTACCTCCTAATTTTGGCGGTCTGATCAGAGGTTGCCAGCCGTCTTTAATGGTGGCATGAAAAATAAACTGAACCCATATATATTCATAATCACTTAAACCGCGTACACATTCAGCAGTAAATTCTGTGGATAAATCGATATATGCCTGAGCTGCCGGTACCAGTCCGGGCTGCCGGGCAACTCCGAATTTTTGTTTATAGGGAGAATTAATGTAACCAATCGGGCGAATTGTCCAGTGCGGACCGGAATTTTCAGAAGATGCGGGCATAAAACGTACAAAATATGATTAATCAGAACAGGTATATTGTACGGTAATTAGTATATTTCTCTGTATATAAATTGTGGATAAAATAATTAATTTATTGTTTTTATTATGCTTAAATTAATCATTAAATGAGTTTCATTTGATATCCGATTACTTAAGTTATGCACGGAATCATAATATTCTCGTTTAAATTTTTGATAAATATATTTTTATTATTTACTGTTTTATACTGATTTCCGTATAAATTCGAAACAGCTTGTTTATCTGGCAGTATTACTGATTTATTAGCTGTTTAAAAGTATATTTTCTAATTAAAAATATTATTAATAACGATAAACAGACCATTATGATTGTGGATAATTTAATTTTTAGTGATAAGTGAATTTCTGTGGATTTTAATCTTGTATGGAAATGTCTGATTCATGATTTCAACCAGAATAAATTATTAACCCGGTATTCCGGACTCGTAGCCTGAAGACCTGCCTGTGGATAAATATAACAGAGTAGGGGAGTGGTTAACTATATGATTTTAATATTATAAAAAATAATTGTGTTGAATTGCGGATTTTAAGTTGCAATGGTTTTATTTCATACCGGAAATTAGACTGAATTGATCTGTTTATAGCTGTTGATTATTTTTTACAGAATTAAAAATTATTGTACACAGTGATTTTAAAACCGGCCGGATAAAGTTATCCACAAATCATATTTGAACAGTAAAATGATATTTCCAACTGAGTGTCGGCAGTTTATCTGTATTTCTGTTACTATATCCGGTTAAGTATAAATTGATAGTAGCAATTAAATTACACTGATTAGCTGATTTATCTGTATTGCGGTGGTTAATCTGCAATCAGAATACCGGTAATCACTGATGATTGCCGGTTATGATTAATCTAAGGGTGGTTCAGATGAAAATATTGGTAGCGGTAAAGCGTGTTGTCGATTACAACGTGAAAGTACGTGTTAAACCTGATGAATCAGATGTGGATATTGGCAATGTGAAAATGTCGATGAATCCGTTTGATGAAATAGCTGTGGAAGAAGCTGTACGTTTAAAGGAGGCCGGTAAAGCCACTGAGGTGGTGGTGGTATCTTTAGGTGTAAAACAGTGTGAAGAAACCTTGCGTACAGCTCTGGCAATGGGTGCTGATCGTGCCATTCATGTTGAAACAGATGAAAAGCTCGAGCCGCTGGCCGTGGCTAAGTTATTAAAAGCCGTGGCCGAAACCGAGCAGCCGCAGTTATTGTTGCTGGGTAAGCAGGCAATTGATGATGATGCCAATCAGACGGCACAAATGCTTGCCGCTTTAATGCAGTTTGCTCAGGGTACTTTTGCCAGCAAAATAGAGCTTAAAGCAGATGAAGTGCTGGTTACCCGTGAAATTGACGGCGGACAGGAACAGCTGGCGCTGAAATTACCAGCTGTAATCAGTACTGATTTGCGGCTGAATGAACCTCGTTATATCAAGCTGCCGAATATTATGCAGGCAAAAAAGAAACCGCTTGAGAAAAAAACAGTAGCTGAGCTGGGTGTGGATATCAGCCCGCGGTTAGTACAGTTAAAGGTAACTGAACCTGCTGAGCGGGCTGCCGGCATCCGAGTTGGAAATGTGGCCGAGCTGGTAGACAGATTGCATCACGAAGCAAAAGTCATTTAAAGGAGATATTAATGTCTGTATTGATTATTGCTGAGTATCAGCAATCCTGTCTGGATGAGGCCACTTTGCATGCTGTATCTGCGGCACAGCAACTGGGGGAAATTGATATTCTGATAGCCGGGCACAATGTAGCCGGTATCGCTGCCCAGGCACAGCAAATTAGCGGGGTACGAAAAGTATTACTGGCTGATGCTCCTGACTATGCTCAGGTATTGGCGGAAGCAGTAGCTCCACTGGTAGTGCAACTTGCTGATTCATATGATCATATTATTGCAGCAGCTACTTGTTTCGGTAAAAATTTGTTACCGCGTGTTGCGGCTTTACTTGATTGTGCTCCTGTTTCTGATGTTGTTGCCATTATCGACAGTCAGACATTTGTTCACCCGATTTATGCCGGAAATGCTTTGCAAACAGTGCGTAGTGAACAATCGAAACAGTTGCTGACAATCCGGACTACCGCATTTGCTCTGGCAGAATCTGCTGGCGGGCAAGCGGCAATTGAATCTGTTGCCGCTGTTCCTGTGCCTGAATTAAGCCGTTTTATTGAACGTAAACTGACCAAATCAGATCATCCTGAGCTGACTACTGCTAAAGTGGTAGTCAGTGGCGGACGTGGTTTGGGCAGTGCTGAAAATTTTGCTGCACTTCTCAACCCGCTTGCCGATACCCTGAATGCAGCTATCGGTGCTTCACGCGCGGCTGTGGATGCCGGTTATGCTCCGAACGATTATCAGGTAGGGCAGACAGGGAAGGTAGTCGCACCGGAGTTATATATTGCTATTGGTATTTCAGGAGCCATTCAGCATCTGGCCGGAATGAAAGACAGTAAAGTTATTGTGGCTATTAATAAAGATGCTGATGCTCCGATTTTTAACGTAGCTGATTATGCGCTGGTTGCTGATTTAAATACTGCTGTTCCAGAACTGCTTGAACAGTTGAAGGCTCTCGGACATTAAATTGCTGATGGTTGTTGAATAATGTTTCACGTGAAACATTATTCAACAGTTTAGCCTTGAAACAAACGGGTAGAAAGTATCCGGTTTGCTGTAACTGATTGCCGGTAAACTGCCTGAATATATCCAGTATTCAGGCAATTTTTATGATATCTTTTATAAAAAATTCAGCTTAAAACGATGAACCGATTACATGATAATCAGAGTTATGCTTTTGCATCAGATAATTATTCAGGTGTTCACCCGAAAATCATCGAGGCACTGACAATTGCTAATGGCGGACATCAGCCTGCTTATGGTGCTGATGTGTATACGTTTGCTCTGCAACAGAAAATCAAACAGTTATTTGGTGAGCAGGCTGAAGCTTTTCCGGTATTTAACGGAACCGGAGCCAATGTTACCGCTTTACAAGCATTGTTGCCGCGCTGGGGTGCGGTGATTTGTGCGGAGAGCGCACATATTCAGTGTGATGAAGGAGTGGCGCCTGAACATCTGGCCGGAGTAAAGCTCCTGACGGTTGCTACTGATGATGGTAAATTAACCCCACAGCTGGTAGCCCGGCAAGCCTGGGGTTTTGGAATGGAACATCGTGCTCAGCCGGCAGTTGTGTATATCAGCCAGACTACTGAGCTGGGCACTTGTTATAGTGTGGCTGAAATCCGTGATCTGGCCGAATATTGTCATAAACATAATATGCAGCTTTATCTGGATGGAGCACGGCTGGCGAATGCACTGGTAGCGGAAAATACTGATGCCAGAACCATGATTACCGATACGGGTGTGGATATGCTTAATCTGGGCGGTACTAAAAATGGTATGCTGCAGGGCGAATGTATCATCAGTATGCGCGCAGATACTCATGCTGCTATGCCGTATCTGCGTAAAATTAATGCTCAGCTTGGCGCAAAAATGCGTTTTATTTCAGCACAATTTCTGGCATGGCTGGAAGACGATCTGTGGCTGGATCTGGCCGCCGGCAGTAATCTGATGGCAAAGCGGCTGGCTGCATCACTGGCCGCAATTGAGCAGGTATCGGTTACTCAAAAAGTTCAGGCAAATGCTATATTTGCAATATTACCTGCTAATGCTCGTGCCCGTTTGCATCAGCAGTTTCATTTTTATGACTGGGATGAAAGCAAAGGAGAGGTACGCTGGATGACCAGTTTTGATACCACAACTGAACAAGTTGATGCATTTGCGGCCGCTATCAGGCAGGCTGTTGCAGAAAAATGAGTACAATTTATCAATACACAACGCTGGCAGCACCGGCGCAGGCTGAATTTAAAGATAAGGGCAGCCGTTTTCTGGCCTTTGCCTATCCGGTGCAGGATGAATCAGAAATTCGCCAGTATGTGCAAACTTTGCGGGAACAGCATCACAAGGCACGTCATTGCTGTTTTGCATGGCGTCTGGGCGTAGATGGTAACCGTTATCGTGCCAATGATGATGGAGAACCTGCCGGGAGTGCCGGCCGGCCGATTCTCGGACAGATTGATTCTGCGAATATCACTGACGTTGTAGTGATAGTGATACGTTATTTTGGTGGTACTTTGCTGGGAGTGCCCGGGCTGATCCATGCTTATAAATCTGCTACTGCGGCAGCGATAGAAGCTGCTGATAAAATTTGTCTGGATGTATGCCGGCAATTATGGCTTTATTGTGATTATGCTCATTTGAGTGAAGCAATGCGCTGGTGCCGGCAGCAGCAGGCACAGATAATACAGCAGGATCTGCAGCAGCAGTGCTGTCTGTCTGTCCGCCTGCCGCTTGCTCAGCTGGAAAGCGGGCTGTCATCTTTACGCAAGCTGCGGATGATTGATGTTAAACTGGATAACTGAATATTACTGGTTAATGCTATAAAACGCAGCCGGCTGGCTGCATACACACCTTATTTTGGAGAAGGGGTATATGAAATTACTGGTTATCGGCAGCGGCGGACGAGAACATGCTCTGGCCTGGCGTCTGGCACAGTCTCCCAAAGTAAATACGGTTTATGTTGCTCCGGGTAATGCCGGTACTGCAACAGAACCAAAGCTGCTCAACCTTGCTGTAACTGATCATCAGCAGTTGATTGCCTTCTGTCGTGAACAGCAAATAGCATTTACAGTAGTCGGACCGGAAGCACCACTGGCAGCCGGTATTGTGGATGATTTTACTGCCGCTGGTCTGGCTGTTTTTGGTCCGAGCCAATATTGTGCTCAGCTGGAAAGCTCAAAAGATTTTGCTAAGGCGTTTATGGCCAGAACGGGTATCCCCACAGCTGCCTATCAGACTTTTACTGATGCTGAAGCTGCTCATCAGTATATTAGTCAGAAAGGCGCACCAATTGTTATCAAGGCTGATGGTCTGGCAGCCGGTAAGGGAGTGATTGTTGCCATGACACTGGCCGAAGCTCATCAGGCTGTAGATGATATGTTGCGGGACAATACTATGGGTGCTGCCGGTAGCCGGGTGGTAATCGAAGATTTTTTACAGGGAGAAGAAGCCAGCTTTATTGTTATGGTGGATGGTGAGCATGTTTTACCCATGGCTACCAGTCAGGATCACAAACGCCTGCTTGATTTCGATAAAGGCCCGAATACCGGCGGAATGGGTGCTTATTCTCCTGCACCGGTAGTGACTGAAGCTATACATCAGCGGGTAATGGATGAAATTATTCTTCCTGTAGTAAAGGGAATGCAGGCTGACGGCCATCCTTATCGCGGCTTTCTGTATGCCGGTTTGATGATAGATGATAGCGGAGCACCGTATACCATAGAATTTAACTGCCGGTTTGGTGATCCGGAAACTCAGCCGATTATGTGCCGGTTACAAAGTGATCTGGTGGAGCTGATAGAAGCTGCTCTGGACAGCCGGCTTGATACGGTGACCGCTGAATGGCGAGATCAGGCTGCTGTTGGTGTGGTACTGGCGGCGGCTGGTTATCCACAGGATCCGCGTAAGGGAGATGTAATTTCCGGGATTACTGAGGCTAATCAAACTGGAAAAGTTTTCCATGCCGGTACAGCGTTTAATTCCCAGCATGAACTGGTTACCCATGGCGGCCGGGTATTATGTGTAGTCGGATTAGGAGCAGATATCAAAACTGCACAAACCAAAGCTTATACTGCTCTGGCATCGATAAAATTTGCCGGTATGCAATACCGGCATGATATTGGTGCAAAAGCATTGAAAGCTATGGATAACTAAGTCTGATTTTTATATTTTATCCTGTTTATCAACAGATATTTTAATTATGTATTCTGTTTAGTTTAGCCGAACAGAATACATAATTTTTTGGCTAAACCAGATAATTAGTATGTACTATCAAATAATTAAGATAAATTTTGATTATGGTGATATTCAAATTTAGCTTAGCACCGGCAAATGATAAGAATATAAAACTGTAACTGAATCGATTCTGTGGATAAATATAAAAATGATGCTATGGATAAGGCTGTTTGTAGATTGATTACATCCTCAACAGTTAAAATAAATCGGCATATTCATTAATGATTTTGAGGAATCAGTATAAAACTGTTTTATGCCGAAAATTTGAACTGGTTTCAATAAGAGGATTTAAGTATCAGAATATTCTTTATTAACTGTGTATTATCAGCAATTATAATCAAAATTGAATATGACTTATTCAGATATCGATTATTGATAACAGACATTATATAAAATGATGGTTGTCATCAATACTGGATTGTCTGCACATAGTCATTTATCCAGTATTTATCCACAGTCACCGGGTTTCCGGCTAAAAATAACTGTTTTTGTATTCCGGCTTGTTTATCATCTATTTTATTTAAAAATATGCTGAAATTTTTCCCGACAAAGATATTAACTATCTGTAATTAGTAAATTTTAAATCAGGCAAAAATTTAACAGCCAGAGAAAATAATTTGTTGCAATTCTCAGTAAATTAACCAGATATTGAATATGCAGTGCTAAGTATAGCTGTACTTAATCCTGAATTTCTAAACCGGATAGAAGTGATATCTGGTTGTTTGGGACTAATAAGATTATAATAAATAAAATAACTTCTCGGTAACATTACCTACTTACAATAAGCGTTTTTTGAGCGGATATGATGTAGTGGTAGCATAACTGCTTCCCAAGCAGTTCGGGCGGGTTCGAATCCCGTTATCCGCTCCAGTAGACTAACTGTTATTTTAACTAATTAAGATAAATAAAATACTTATTAACAGTTTAGTTTTTAAAGCTTATAGTTTGAAAAACTGAATTTTTTAATTACTTTTTTTTGTTCGGGATATTATTTTTGTTTGATTTGTAATAGTCATGCTTCCATAATCAGTTTCGATTTACAAAATGGCAATTTTTGTAACTGATATTTATTTTATCTGTTAAATGATATCCACAGACTTATACACAATTTATAAAATTGACACTTTTATTTGTCTGCATTTATAGTTTTTTATGCCTATAGAGATACGAACAAATTGGATATATAATTTAAACTTCTAAACTACTGCTATTAATACTTACTGATTTATTATTCATAATTTTAATGTAAATTTTTATTATTTTTAATAAATTTGATTCTTACTATTACAGAAAATATAAACGGAATATTTAAAATTCAGATATACCGCTATAATTCTACATTATGTAGTTAAATAATTTCATAAAATACCAATAGAATATTCAGTATCTGCAAAAATACTGATAAATGATACAAAATCTGTCAAAATTTAATTTAAGCTTTTTATCTTATTTTTCTAAACAAATTAAGCAATAATGCTCCAATCTTATTTACAAGAATTATCAATAAGTAAAATTTATTTTAATATCCTGTTGTGGCTTTTATAATACATTTAATAATAGGTAAATAAATAGTATTTATCCCTTATAATCGCAAAATTTTATAAAAAGATTATATATAATCTACTGTTTTTATAAAAAAAATTTTTAAAAATATTTTATTCAGCTTCAAATAATCTTCTTTGAAACGCCTGTTTGTTTTACCACATTTATACAAATATTTATGTTATATTACTTAATAATTTAACTTTAATTTTAACGTTTTTTAAATTTTTTTTGGTTTTTTGATAAACGCATGATTTTAAAAAATTAGGAGTTAACCAATTGAATAAAATATATCGTGCGATATGGAATGAATCCACGCAGACATGGGTGGCTGCTTCTGAATTAGCTAAAAGTAAAACTAAGGCAAATACTGTTTCCTGTGGAAATAATGAATCGCCTGTATTGGGTAAAATTTGTAGTAATGCGTTCAAAGCTGGTTTACTGACATCTCTAGTTAATTTTGCTTTACTGGCACCTAATAGCTATGCAGGCTCAGGGACTCACTCTTTAATGGGGGGAGCTACCATTAACTCTGCCTATGATGGTTATCAAAATGTCAACACTACAGCTATTGAGGGTGATGACTTTGACTATTGCGGTGCTGATAATGTAAGCGGCCGGGGTAGTACTCAGGGTAATTCAGCGGCTGCATCAAAATCTATTTCTGCTTTAGAAGAGTATTTACGCTTTGCAAAGAATACAGCGTTTTCAGATAATAAAACTTCTTACAACCCTTATGGTACAACCGAACGGGTTGAAAGCTGGACACAAGCTAGTGGTACAGGGCAAGTAACACAGGGTAAAGATCAGGATGGTAAGCTTACACCTGGTTCTGGATACCAGAACCGACTTACTGGTGGCTACACGATCACATATATAAAGGCTTTTGGTATAGGTTCTTTTGCTTATGGCTGTAATGCTTATACTACAGGAAATCAATCCTTAGCATTTAATGCTAATGCTACTGCTACGGCCGGTGGAGCTCAGGCATTTGGCGTAGCAGCATATGCTTCGGGTCGGGCATCTAACGCTATAGGTGTTTCTTCTCAGGCTGCAGGAGTATCCGGTGTCGCATTAGGTTCTGTAGCTAACTCTGCAGGAGTTGGAAGTGTTGCTTTCGGTTTACAGTCAAATGCTGTAGCCGATGGTACTGTTGCTGTAGGGGTTAATGCTCAGGCTTCTGTGGATTCTGCAGTTGCTATTGGTAATGACAGCTTTGCAGACGGGAAAGAAAGTATCAGTATTGGTTCAGGTAATAAAGTTTCAGGTGAAGGGTCAATTGCTATAGGCAATTCTGAAACCGCCTCTACTTATGCCGCTGTAGACGGTACTCAGAGTGGTAAGTCCGGCGGTAATACCATAATCACCGGTAACCGCACACTTTCTATAGGTAATAAAAATACCGGTACAACAGATACTGGTGGTATTTCTGCCGCCAATACATCATTATTTGGTAACAAAAATAAAATTTATGAAGCCCTTGATGGTGTTCATGTAATTGGTAATAGTAATCAGATTGGTGTTGCCAATGCAACTAAACCGCTTCCCGGTAACGGCGCTACGGTAATTGGTAATAATACTATTGTTACTGCTGATAATGCTATTGCTCTGGGTAACAGTACCTATGTCAGTGGTGAAAGTGCGATTGCTATTGGTAACAGTGCCAAAGCTACAGAAGCCGGAGCTGTTGCTCTGGGTAAAGATTCTTTTGCAAATACTGCAGGAAATGTTGCCGGTTACAATCCGAATGAAAATGCATCTGCTGATAGCGCATGGCAAAGCAAGGTTACTGGTGCAAATACATGGAAAAGCACTACCGGTGCAGTAGCAGTAGGAAATACCTCTAATACCTCTGATGATAAGAACATTACCCGGCAGATAACAGGTGTAGCCGCCGGTTCTGACTATACTGATGCAGTCAATGTTGCTCAGTTGAAGAGTTTACATTCTTATGCCTTAAGCAGTTTGAATACCGAATCAGAAACTTTTAATAATAATCTGGTTTCTGTTGGCAATTCAATCGATACCCTTTCAACTTCAGTAGATAGTAAACTAACGGATCTGAATTCAAAGATCAATTCTCTCTCGGTGACGGCATTAGGAGAGAATGGACAACTCAACAGACTGGATAAAAATATTGCTGATTTAAGTCTGTCAACTTCTGACGGTATCAAGTTATTACAGCAGAATACTTTACAGTATAAGAAAGATGATAATCTCGGAGGTTTTTATAATGTTGGTTCTGATGATGGGAGAACTCAAAATAAAATAATCAATGTGGAAGCAGATGATTCTGTAGTTACTGACGGATCTACATATTTGATTAATGGTGGTCTTTTAAACAAAACTAATTCTCAGATCAGTCTGTTATCGTCAAGTATAAGCGATGGTGTTACTAAACTTAACTCCGGAGCTGATGAAGTTTCATCGACTACAAGTGATAAAGCACCGAAAATAGATGCTCAGATGACTGTTTTTAATCAGTCTCTTTCTAAAGATATCAGCAATTTAAGATCGGTTATACTTGAGTGGACTGAAGAACCTGATAAAAGTAAAACTTTTAAATCTAAAGATGAAACAAAAATAACCGGTGTTGCCAGAGGTGATGCAGACAGTGCAAGTTCCTCAGATGCTGTAACCGGCGGACAATTAAGTGAAGTTAACTCATTAGTTACTAAAGTAACTAATGATGTGAAGGATAGTACTACCAATAATAATATTCAGGTTGACAAACTGGCATTAGATACAGATTTGGCAATATCGGACACTAATACTAAGCTGGATACTCTGACTACTTCTATTTCTACAGGTTTGAGCCGCATAACACGTAATGCTCTTTTGTTTAATGAGACCGCAGGTAAATATCAGGAAGATACTAACAAGACTCCGCAAAAAATCAGTAATGCAGAAGCAGGTGATATAAGTGAAAATTCTGACGATGCAATAACCGGAGGACAACTATATACTACAAATACTAAACTGATAAATCTGTCTTCATCTATTTCTGCCGGATGGAATACTCTTTCTGAACAGCGCAGCAGTATTTCGACTTCAGCCAGCAGTAGTCTTAGTACTTTATCCGGTATAATAAATGGAAAACTGGAATCATTATCAACAGTCACTACTAATAGTTTACAAACTTTAAGTAATAATCTGCAGGTATTATCTTCTTCTGCCTCTACTGCAATCAGTAATTTGCAGGAAAGTACAATATTATACGGCGCAGATGGTATGTACCATGCCACGCGTGATAATCTGGCTCAAAAAATAACCGGTGTTGCTCCGGCGGACCTGAGTCAGAAGAATTCAATGGATATGGTTAATGGTGGTCAGTTATATACCACCAATTCCAGGATTGACAGTCTGTCCACTGATGTTAACACTAATTTCAGCAGCTTATCCGGTTCAATATCTGTGTCAGTTAGTTCGAGCCTGAGTGACTTATCAGCAAGTCTTAATGTAAACAGAGATAAAGTTTCTTCTCTGCAGGCTAATGCACTGCAATGGGACGATATTGCTAAAGCTTACAGTGCAAAGCATGGTAATACAGATAGTACTACAGATGGCAGGCAGAAAATTACTAATGTTCTTGAAGGCAATATTACCAGTCCGGATTCAACCGATGCGGTAACCGGCGGACAGTATTATAATCTGGATACTGCTATAACTGACAAAGTAAGTACACTTTCGACAAATGCGCTGAGTTCTGTTGATGGGATTAATAAGAGTATCTCATTATTACAGCAACAGATGTTGACGCTTGACGGAAACAAATTTAATGCTGAACGTGCTGAAATAAAACAGAAAATTACCGGTGTGGCTGAAGCTGCGCTGAATAGCGCCTCAACAGATGCTGTTGTTGGAAAGCAGCTGTCTTCAACGAATTTTTCTCTGAGTAGCTTAATTACTTCAACTAATGCCGGATTTAAAGCATTTTCCAACTCGTTAGATCAGTACTCTGAAAATACCGAAAAAACAAGGACGGACTTGGTAAATGGTATTAATACAAGTATCAGTTCTTTGCAGAGTAATGCTTTACTGTGGGACAAAGATAATGGATACAGTGCTACCCATGATATTAAAGGAAATCAGAAAATTACCAACGTTTCTGCTCTTGATGGTAATCTTGCCCCGGGTTCAACTGATGCATTAACAGGTAGTCAGGTCAGCCGTTTCATTACTTCCAGAGATAAAAGTATTAATAAAGTATATGCAGACTTACAAGGCTTATCTGCAGATTCAATCAAAAAACTGGAAAGTGAAATTACGAATGGTCTGAATGGAGTTAATCAGGAAATAGCGGGATTAAAACAGAATCTGTTACTATGGAATGACAAAGCCGGAGCTTATGATGCCAGTCATAATACGTCTGCTGGAGCGGAAAAAATTACCAATGTTGCTGAGGGCAGATTGGTTTCCGGTTCAACGGATGCTGTAACCGGTAAACAGTTATTTACAACTAAATCTAATATCGCAACGCTGAGTACATCATCAGTTAATGATCTGGATAAGAAATCCAATAGCATTAACGATAATCTGAATAATCAAAAGACTATTCTGGGCAATTCTATTGCTACAGGTATCAATAAACTGGGCAGTGATATAAATTCTAATATACAGTCAGTAGATTCTGGTATTGAAGACTTGAAACAGACTGCGCTGCAATGGAACGGTAGTTCTTATGATGCCAGTCATGGTCAGGTAGGCGGTAAAAACAAAATCACCAATGTGGATCAGGGTAACTTATATGATAAATCAACCGATGCAGTAATAGGTGATCAGTTAGCCAGAACCAATACCAGTATTAAAACTTTATCTGACGGTCTTAGTACCAGTCTGCAGAAATTATCCGGTTCCATTTCTTCTATCGTGGATCAATATTCATCTGACTGGGAAAAAGACCTGATTACCCGGAAAGATTCTTTCTCTACAAGTATTAATTCCGGTTTAAATAATATTAATACCAGTCTTTCAAAGATAAAGCAAAATGCATTACTATGGAACGGTAGTGCTTATGATGCCTCTGTTGAAAATAGTAAAGGAGCCATTACTAATGTAGCAAAAGGTGATTTGCAGAAAAATTCACATGATGCAGTAGTTGGTGCTCAGTTGTTTACTACTAATACGAAGCTAAATTCGCTTTCTACATCATTTGACGATAAAGTAAAAGATTATCAAAGTGCAACTCAAAACAGTTTAAACAGCTTATCTACAGCTCTGGGCAATTCTTCTTTTTCCGGTCTTGAAAGTCTGTCTTCATCAGCTGCACTAGCTCTGGGTAATATAAATGATGGTATTTCAGATCTGAAACAGAATGCATTGCAGTGGAAAGGCAATGCCTATAATGCCGGCTATGGTGCTGAAAGTGAAAAGAAAAATATTACCAATGTTGCCGATGGTCTGCTTGCAAAAGGATCAAAAGATGCAGTCACAGGTAATCAGCTCTATAATACTAATGTAGCTATCAGTGATCTGAAAAAAGAAGTAGATGACGGTGTAACCCGTTTAACCAGTTCCCATGATATTTTTGATAAAAATATAGCTGCTTTAACTGAAAAACTTGAAAAAACTGCTGGCAGTCTGTCAAGTTTGTCTACAACTACTGAAACCGATCTGAACAGTATTAATACTGGTATTTCCAATTTGCAGGATAATGCTTTGCAATGGAAAGATAGTGCTTATAATGCCCATCATGGTACAAAAGATGATAAAAACATCATTACTCATGTGGCAGCAGGTAGTCTGAAAGAAGATTCATCAGACGCGGTAACGGGTGCACAGCTATTCGGTACCCAAAGTAATATTACCGTTCTGGAAAGCAAACTGACAGGTGTATCTGATAGTTTGAGTTCTGGTATCAGTAGTTTATCTGACTCACTGAATAATTTAACCACTTCCAATTTGTCTGCTCTGGAGCAGAGCAGAGACCGCATTGAAAGTGATATTACAAGTCTCTCTTCAATTACCTCTTCAGTACTAAGCTCGGCTGACAGTGATCTCGCTGTTCTCAGTGAAAATGCATTACAGTGGAAAGATGGTTCATATGATGCCAGCCATGGCAAAGAAAATGATAAAAATTTTATCAAGAATGCTGGTAAAGGTGATGTATATGCCGGTTCAACCGATGCCATTACCGGCGATCAGTTATATACAACCGGCAGCCATTTGGATGCACTGAGTTATAGTTTCAGTACTAGTTTTGATAGTTTTTCAACTACATTAAACAGTTTAATTGATAAAGGTGTTGGAAGCCTTTCTAGCAGTGTTGCCAGTATTGATGGAGAAGTAAGTAAATTACAACAGAATGCGTTACAATGGAACAAGAGTATTTCTGCATATGATGCAAGTTCTGTAACTGGCAAACCGGCAAAAATTACTCAGGTTGCCGATGGTCGGGTAGAATTAAATTCGTCAGATGCTATTACTGGTGCTCAACTGTTTAGCCTGTCCACGGTGTCTAAAGATAACCTGGTCAACGTAGCCTCCTCAATGAATTTAAGTTTAAGTACAATACAAGATTCAGTAGATAGTTCCTCTGCTTCACTTTCTAGTCAATATGATACGTTATCAAAAGATATTTCGAACAATTTCAATGAATTTTCCACTAGTACTTCGATAAGTTTAGACAGCTTGTCCACTGGTAATTCAACTACTGTGTCGAATCTGGCTGACGGTATAAATACAAGCCTGAGCGCTCAGTCTGACAGTATAGACAATAGTATCAATAAGCTGTCTACAGAATTTGATAATAATCTGAATAACCTGACTTCAAATATTGCAGAATCTGCTGAAGAATTAACTAATTCATTAAATACTGTTAACAAGGGTGTAAATACACTCAAGCAGAATGCACTGCAATGGAATGAAGAAGCCGGTGCGTATAGTGCAAATCATGGAACTGGTAATGCACAAAGAATTACCAACGTAGCTGCCGGTAATGTAGCGCCGGATTCAAGCGATGCTATTAATGGCAGCCAGTTCTTCCAACTGTCCGGCTCAGCATCAACAGGGCTGAACAATCTGTCAACCAGTCTGAGCACAGTAACCAACAATCAGTTAAACAGTCTGTCTACTATTATTAGTAATAGTCTGAGCACGGTGAATCAAAACGTATCCAGTTTGTCAACCGGACTGAATACTGTTACTGAAAAGGTTACTGCATTGCAGACTGATGCACTGCAATGGGATAAAGTAAACGGTAATTACAAGGCTGATCATGGTACCGGTAATGCTCAGAAGATTACACAGGTAGCAGCAGGTTCGATAGCGGCAAATTCTACAGATGCAGTTAACGGTGCGCAGATGTACAGTTTGTCAACCGGTACTGCTGACAGTGTCAATAAACTGACTGAAAACCTGAATAAAACCAATTTAGGTTTAGGTTCATTGTCCACAGCAACAAACACAGACCTGAAAAATCTGAAAGACAGCCTGAACAGCACCAGCGATAAACTGACTCAGCTAACATCCAGTACTTCAGGCAGTATACAGAGCATTAGCACCAGTCTGGACACACTGACTACTTCTACAGCTAACAGCCTGCAGTCTCTGGACAAAGGTCTGAAAGATACCAGCAGCAGCGTATCCGCATTGCAGACTAATGCCTTGCAGTGGAACGCAGACAAAGGTGTTTATGATGCCAGCCGAAACGGCAGTGCCAAAGTTCTGAGTGGTGTGGCAGCAGGAGCAGTGAGTGCAGTATCCACAGAAGCGGTTAACGGCGGACAGCTGTATAGTCTGTCTACGGTAACTGTAGCAGGACTGAACAGTGTCAGCACCGGTCTGAGCAGTTTGTCAGAGTCTGCGACTACCGGTCTGAACAATCTGTCAGCCAGTCTGAGCAGTGCGAATCAGAATCTGATTACCTTGCAGCAGAATGCATTGCAGTGGAACAGCACACTGACTGCTTATGATGCCGGTCATAATGGTACGGCGCAGCGGATTACCAATGTAGCAGCAGGCAATATAGCATTGGATTCTACAGATGCAGTAAACGGTGGTCAGCTATTCAGTCTGTCCAGCTCAGCATCAACAGGACTGAGCAGTCTGTCAACCAATCTGAGTAAAGTAACCGACAATCAGTTAGGCAGTCTGTCTACTATTATTGGTGATAATCTGAACACTGTGAATCAAAACGTGTCCAGTCTGTCATCCAGTCTGAATGATACTAATACTAATGTAGGCAATCTGCAGAAAGATGCATTGCAATGGAACAGTACAATTAGTGCCTATGATGCAACCCGTGGCGGTCGTGCGCAGACACTGACCGGAATTGCCGGCGGGGACATCAGCGATACATCAAGTGATGCGGTTAACGGTGCGCAGATGTACAGTCTGTCAACGCTGACTCAGACAGGTCTGAGCAGCAGCAGTACTGGTCTGAGCAGCCTGAGCAGTGTTACCTCATCTGCTCTGAATAATGTAAATAGAAGTCTGGAGTCACTGTCCACAGAAACTCATACAGGACTGAGCAGTGTCAGCACCGGTCTGAGCAGTTTGTCACAGTCTACGACTACCGGCCTGAACAATCTGACAGCCAGTCTGAGCAGTACGAATCAGAATCTGACTACCTTGCAGCAGAATGCATTGCAGTGGAATGGCACTGCGTATGATGCCGGTAGAAGTAATACTGTACAGAAAATTACTAACGTTGCGGCAGGCAGAATAGCAGTTGATTCTACTGATGCAGTGAACGGCAGCCAGTTCTTTAACCTGTCAGGTTCAACATCAACAGGGCTGAACAGTCTGTCAACCAGTCTGAGCACAGTAACCAACGATCAGTTAAGCAGTTTGTCTACTATTACTGGTGATAATCTGAACACTGTGAATAAAAATGTGACTAGTCTGTCAACCAGTCTGGATAAAACTAATATTAATGTAGGCAATCTGCAGAAAGATGCATTGCAAAGAAACCGGGTAAGCGGTGATTTTGATGCAAGACGCGAAGATAAAGAGCAGAAACTGACTGGTATAGCTGCTGGAGATATCAGTGCAACTTCATCTGATGTTATTAACGGTACGCAGATGTTCAGACTGTCAACGCTGACTCAGACAGGTCTGGGCAGCATCAGTACTGGTCTGAGCAGCCTGAGCAGTGTTACCTCATCTTCTCTGGATAATGTAAATAGAAGTCTGGAGTCACTGTCCACAGAAACTCAAACAGGACTGAACAGTATCAGCACCGGTCTGAGCAGTTTGTCAGAGTCTACGACTACCGGTCTGAACAATCTGACAGCCAGTCTGAACAGTACGAATCAGAATCTGACTACCTTGCAGCAGAATGCATTGCAGTGGAACAGCACACTGAACGCTTATGATGCCGTCCGTAATGGTACAGCGCAGCGGATTACCAATGTAGCAGCAGGCAGAATAGCAGCTGATTCTACAGAGGCAGTGAACGGCAGCCAGTTCTTTAACCTGTCCAGCTCAACATCAACAGGGCTGAGCAGTCTGTCGACAGTAGTTTCATCCACTGTTATTAATGGAATCAGCACTATAAGCAGCTCCCTGTCTACCGGCTATGAAAGTCTGTCACACAGCCTGAGTACGGCAACAGACAATCTGCAACAGCTGACAAACATCACCAGCAGCAGTCTGAGCAGCTTATCAACTGTTGCAAGTACAACTCAGAACGATGTGACAGATCTGAAAGAGAAAGTACTGAAATGGAATGATGATAAAGGCGGATTTGATGCAGGAAGACCAAACAATCTGACCCGTGATCCAGGTTTAGGTAAGATCTATAACGTGAAAGATGGTGAGATTGCAGCGGGTTCGCATGAAGCAGTAACCGGCGGACAGCTTTACACAGTGCAAACCGATCTGTCTGCTCTGTCAACATCTACATCGGATATAGTGAATTCATTAAACAAAACTCTGGATGAATTATCAACAAGTAATGTTATTACTAACGTAGCTAATCTGACCAAAAATGCATTGCAATGGAAAGATGATGGTACAGGTAACAATACAGGGTTTTATGATGCTGGTTATAATGGTACTGCACAGCGGATTACCAATATTGCAGCCGGTAATATAGCTCAAGGTTCTCTTGATGCGGTTAATGCCGGTCAGTTGTGGACGGTACAAAGCAGCCTGAGTACTCTGTCAACTAAAGTAGATGCTCTGCCGACGGGGAATGTTTCAGATGCTGAACTGGCCAGTCTGTCAACGGCAATCAGTACAGGTATAGCCAATCAGATTTCTACCGCAGCGTCTAGTCTGGGTACTTCCTACCAGCCGAGTGCAAACAGTATTGAGCCGCCAAAATACGATAGTATTACACCGACAGGAGGTGTGGTATCGGCAGATAATGTAGATGATGCACTGGCAAATTTGAGGAATTACGGTACTAAGTTTGTGAAAAGTAATTCTGCAAAAGCAACCTCAGTTGCACAGGGTGCTGATTCTATCGCAGTAGGCGGAGCAGCTATGGCCAGCGGAACATCGGCAGTTGCAATCGGTGATTCTGCAAGTGCTCCGTCAGCCAATGCTGTGGCACTGGGTAGTCAGGCTAAGGTAACACAGACCGGAGGCGTAGCACTTGGTGCGGGTTCAGTAGCGAATACGGCAGCCGGAATAGAAAGCTATATTCCGGTAACGGCAACGTCACAGCAGGCAGCAGCGATCCGGGCAACGAAGAGTACGGAGGGTGCGGTATCTGTAGGTGATGCATCGAAAGGTGTATATCGTCAGATAACCGGAGTTGCGGCAGGTACGGCTGATACTGATGCAGTAAACGTGGCTCAGCTTAAAGGTGTTGATAATCAGGTTAGCAGAATAAATGAATATGTTAACCAGATAAATGATAATGTTCACCGTGTTGAGCGCCGTGCATATTCAGGAACGGCAATGGCCATGGCCTTGTCCGGTGCTTATCTGCCTTCCCTGAATGGTGGTGAACAGACCGTTGGTGTTGGTGTCGGTGCATATCGTGGCTATGGTGCTATTGGTGTAAACTATAAGGCAGCAAGTAAAAACGGCAAAATAACATGGGGTGCAGGTGTTTCCACAACAGGTAAAGAGGTCGCAGTTAATTCTGTACTTGGCTTTAAGTGGTAAGAAAACCTGATTAAGCAGACTTCTGGTCTTCCCGTGGAAGTCCGGAAGTCTTATTTGTTTATCAGTAATTACATTTTTACTAAAATACGGATTAATATGCGCATCGGTATCTCTGTTATTACTCATGCCAACCAGAATATCTGGGAAAATGGTATGAGTCAGAATATTATATTTTTGGTTCAGAGCCTGAAGGCTATCCCGTTTGTTAAATCAGTCGATCTGATTAATGTGGGTGGGCAGCCGGGAATGGCCGAACAAATTGATTTAAGTCTGTTTGACTTGCGACTGTTGTCGGAACAGGAAGCTGAAGATGCTTTTGATGTCATTATAGAACTGGCCGGTGCATTAAATCCGCAATGGCTGGCTTTGCAGCGGGCACGTGGTAAAAAAGTGGTATTTTATTGTGTTGGTCAGCCTTATGTAGGTCTGGCAGAATTCAATGTTTTTGAAAAACCAACCAGTTTTCCGCCAGTAGACCGTTCTGATGAAGTATGGGTTTTACCTAAAGATAAGGACTATATTCCGATGTTGCGGACAATGTATCGTTGTCCGGTACATGTTACGCCCTATCTGTGGGATCCGATGTTTATATCCCGCCGCAAACAGGAAATTAGTGAGCACGGTTTCTATTTTGGCTGGCGCGGCAATCTGCAGGATGGTGTTAAAACACCGTTGAATGTGGCTATTTTCGAGCCCAATATTTCAGTTGTGAAAACTTCATCCATCCCGATGCTGGCCTGTGATGAGGCCTACCGGGCAGAGCCACAGTCAATAGGTATGATGCATGTGCTCAATACGCTGCACATGAAAGATCATCTGACGATGCTGTATCTGGCCAACTCACTGAATCTGGTAAAAGATCATAAAGCCTGTTTTTACGGCCGCCATGATATTGCCGGTTTTATGTCACAGCATGCTAATGCAGTGGTTTCGCATCAATGGTGCAATGATCAGAATTATTTGTATCTGGATGCACTGTATGGTGATTATCCATTGATTCATAATTCACCATGGTTAAAAGAGTTTGGTGCCGGCTATTATTATCCGGATTTTAATGCCGCAGAGGCGGGCAGACAGTTAATTTTTGCCTGGCAGCATCATGAAGAAAATCTGGGCAATCAGCGTCAGGCTTCTCAGGCATTATTTAAAGCTACTTCACCTCTCACTGAAGCCAATATCGCCGCTCATGTACAGTTGTTGTCTAATCTGTGTGCTGATCGTCCAGAATTATTAAGGAATTAACTCATGTCGTCGGTGTCTTCACTTCGTGTAGGTGTTTCGATTTATGTGCGTAAAGGAGCACAGTCGCTTTGGGAAAACGGCATATTTCAGAATTGTCTGTTTCTGGCAATGCTGTTACAGAAATCACCGGTTGTCAGTAATGTAGTACTGGTTGCCGGTTCCGGTGACGGTGATATGCAGGATGCGATGAATTTTCTGAAGGATTCACCAGTACCGGTAATTGACATGGCCAGTGCTCTGAACGAGCTGGACGTCATGATTGAAATGAGTGCTCAGCTGGCCAAGGAATGGATGATAAGTTTCAAGGCTCAGGGCGGCAGAGTAGTCAGTATGCGGGTAGGTAATGACTATGTAATTGATATTGAACGCATGCTGTTTGATAAGCCATCTGCATTACTGATTACAGGTGCCCCGTATGATGAGGTATGGACATTACCTGAGTACGAGAAAACCTGTATGCCCTATTTTGCCAGTACTTTCCGTACTCCGGTAAGAATTATGCCGCATTTGTGGAGTCCGGTTATTCTGAATAAGGCTTGTGAAAAACTGCCGGAAGGTGAGAAATTTGAGTATCAGCCCGGCCGCAGACGCTGGCGTATTGGTTTGTTTGAGCCAAATATGTGTATGGTAAAAACCAGTTATATACCTATGCTGGTCTGCGAAAATGCACATCGGCTGAATCCAGATTTTATTGAGCATATCTATGCCTGTAATACCATGAATCTGAAAGAGCAGAATGCTTTTAATCTGTTTGCCCAGAGTCTGAATATTATTCGTCACGGTCTGACATCGTTTGAAGGCCGTTATCCGATCTGGCAGGTTGTATCGCGCTATTGTGACGCAATTGTCTGCCATCAGTGGGAAAATGCACAGAACTATCTTTATTATGAAGCTTTGTATGGTGGTTACCCGCTAATCCACAATTCGCATCTGATTGGCGATTGCGGATACCGTTATCATGATTTTGATTGCGAAGAAGGCGGGCAGAAACTGGCAGAAGCATATAAAATGCATGATGAAATTCTTGTCGGTTACCGTGAACGTGCAAAAGCCTTTTTGGCAACACTTGATCCGGAAGCAGAAAACAATGTGCGCTGTTATACAGAGGCATTGGAATCTTTATTTAAGGCATAGATTACACTAAATTTGCTAACTCTTTAGTATAATGTATACATAAAACCAGCCAGCAATAAAACATTTCGATTGAAATTATGAACTTATCTAATAATCCAAATTTAATTACCAGCCATGGTCAGGATGCTGCACCCACACGCTTGCGTATCGGGATTACTATTGGTCTGAGTCATCCTAAGGAGACTCTGTGGAATAATGGTATTAAACAGAATGCTGTTTTTCTTGCTGATGCATTGAAGAATTGTCCTAATGTAGATTCTGTAGTACTGGTAAACACAACTGACGTACCGGTTACATCAAGCTTGCCATGGGATTTGGAGATATGGCCGACCAAAAGCTTTCTTGAGGCCAAGGATCAGATAGATGTATTGATCGAGCTGGGCGGGCAGATTAGCGCGGAGCAAACAGCCTATATCAAAGACCGGGGTGTGCGCCTGATTTCTTATTGCTGTGGTTTTGAATATATCCATATGATGGAATCGATTTTGTTTTCCCGTAATATGGGTGGCGCCAATCTGTTTATTAATCAGCGCTATGATGATATCTGGATGATTCCGCAGGTTGCAAACTGCAGTCAGGCATATTTTGAAGTATTCCGTCGCCATGACGCGCGTGTTGTACCCTTTGTGTGGAGTCCGGTATTTCTGATTCAGAAAACCGCCGCTATGCCTTTTCAGGGTTTATGGCAGGTTCCGACATCCCGTAAGGGCTGGCGTTTGTCGATAATGGAACCGAATATAGATGTGGTTAAATTCTGCCTGTATCCGATTCTGATTGCTGAAATGGCCTATCGTACTGAACCTGAAGCCATTAATATTCTTCAGGTTTGTAATACTTTACCGATGGCTCAGAAATCCATGGAATTCATTGCGCTGATGAATCAGCTGGATATTGTGAAAAATCGCAAGTCAGTATTTCTGGGTCGTTATGATACGCCGACATTTCTGGCAACCAATACGGATGCAGTGATATCGCACCAGTGGGAAAATCCGCTTAATTACTTCTATCTTGAAGTGTGCTGGCAGGGCTACCCTTTGATTCATAATGCTGAACTGATTTCAGATCTGGGCTATTATTATCAGGGTAATAACGTGGAAGAAGGTGCTAAACAGTTGTTTGCCGCCATGAGTGACCATGCCTATAATGCTGCTCATTACGTATATGACCAGCGACAGCAGATTGCCCGTTTCCTGCCGAATAATACTGATTTGGTGGCCAGCTATTCTGCCTTGCTGACAGAACTGATGGCCAGACCAATTCGCTAATACCTATGCATTTTCCTGCATAAACGTATTGATATTATCCTCCAGCATGCTACAGATACGCTGTATGGCTTCTTCGCTGCCCCATGCTATATGCGGGGTAATAATCAGGTTAGGCAGGTGAGCACGTAGTAACGGATTGCCATGTACCGGTGGTTCTTCGCTAAGTACATCTACGCCTGCTCCGCCTAACTGACCATATTTCAAAGCCGCAACCAGTGGCTGTTCTGCAACCAGACCACCTCGTCCGACATTAATCAGTACGGCTTGTGGCTTCATCATTTTTAATTCTGCTTCATCAATCATATTGCGGGTTTGTTCATTCAGCGGGCAATGCAGGGAAACTACATCAGCTTGTTGTAATAGCTGGGTAAATGGGGTATAGCCATCCCGGCAACTGCTGGCGTTTTTGTGTTCTCCCCAGAGAACATGCATTCCGAATGCCTGCGCCCGTGCAGCTAAAGCCTGTCCGATACCGCCCTTCCCGAAAATTCCCAGTGTTTTGCCGTTCAAATCATGTATAGGTGCACCGAAATGGCAGAAAAAAGGGCTGTTTTCCCATAAGCCGGCAGCGACATCGCGCTGATAAGCAGGTAACTGGCGCATCAGTGCCAGAATCAGCATCATGGCATGTTCGGCAACCGTATCGTTTCCATAACCGCGAACATTACGAATACCGACATTGTGTTGTTGTGCTGTCTGCCGGTCAATGTGATCCAGACCGGTAGCCGGAACCGCAATTAATTGTAATTGTGGACTATTGCGAATAGCTTCAGCATTAATTCGCACTTTATTGGATATAACAATATTTGCCTGAGCAATCCGGCCGGCTACTTCATCCGGGTTGGTATGGCTATAGCTGGTAATGTGATGAGGAAATTTGAAGTTAAACGGATATTCAGGCAGGGTTGCACGGTCCAGAAAAACGATTTCGCTGGTAGTCATATTATCTCCTGTTAATTGAAAAGCCTGCTATGGACAATAACATGCATGGGTTGAATGTCTGTGTTACAGTGTACGCTAATTTATTAATCAAGGATGAATGAATATGGATCTGGTGATTGAAGATTTGCAGCAGGGTACGGGTACGGAAGCTCAAAAGGGTAAGGAAATTACTGTACATTATACTGGTATGCTGGAAGACGGTACGGTGTTTGATTCCAGTGTTACCCGTCAGCAGCCGTTAACATTTACTCTGGGTGCGGGTATGGTTATTGCCGGCTGGGATGAAGGATTTAATGGTATGAAGGTAGGCGGTAAACGCAAGCTGACTATTCCGCCGCATATGGCTTATGGCGGCCGGGGTGCGGGTGGTGTGATTCCGCCTGATGCCACACTGATTTTTGATGTGGAATTGTTGCAGGTTGATGATTAAGCTGTTGCACGCTGATTTTGCTCAGGCAGCTGTTTCAGGCTGCCTGAACTGTTTTAATAAGCAGGGATTCTGATGATGGAAACTAATCCGACTATTGCTGCTATTGCGACTGCTCCGGGACGTGGTGGCGTAGGCGTAGTACGTTTATCCGGTAAAAATCTGTTGTCTCTGGCACAAAAATTAAGTGGTGGAAAAACACCGGTGCCGCGCAAAGTGATGTATACCGATTTTGTTGATGAGCAGAATACGGTTATTGATAATGGTCTGTTGTTGTATTTTGCAGAGCCGGCCAGCTTTACCGGTGAAGATGTAATTGAGTTGCAGGGGCATGGCGGACCAGTGGTGTTGCAGATGCTATTGCAGCGCTGTTTGCAACTGGGTGCGCGGCTGGCAGAGCCAGGTGAATTTACTAAACGTGCCTTTTTAAATAATAAGCTGGATCTGGCACAGGCTGAAAGTGTGGCTGATTTGATTGATGCTTCCAGTCAGTCGGCTGCACGGATGGCGGTACGCAGTTTGAAGGGTGCTTTTTCTGAAGAAATTCACCGGCTGGTTGATGATCTGATTACTTTGCGTATGCTGGTGGAGGCAACTCTGGATTTTCCGGAGGAGGACATCGATTTTCTTCAGGCCGCAGATGCAAGCGGCAAGCTTAAGCAGTTACGTGACCGTCTGGACAAGGTATTACAGCATGCACAGCAGGGCGCACTGCTGCGTGAAGGAATGAACGTGGTACTGGTGGGTGCGCCTAATGTAGGTAAATCAAGTCTGCTTAATGCACTGGCTGGCGACGATATAGCCATTGTTACTGATATCGCCGGTACAACCAGGGATACAGTAAGGGAACAGATTACTCTGGACGGGGTACCTGTCCATATTATTGATACAGCCGGTCTGCGTGAAACAGAAGATGTGGTTGAACGTATTGGTATTGAGCGCAGTCAGCAGGCTGTACAGCAGGCAGATGTAGCGCTGATATTGATTGACCAGCGTGAAGGACTCAATGCCACTACTGCGGCAATTCTGGCGCAGTTACCGGCCAGTTTGCACAAAATCGAAGTACACAACAAGATTGATTTAACAGGAGAAGCAGCCAGCTGTGTTTCACGTGAAACGGGAAAATTGCGGGCATTCACGGATGCCGGTCAGGTCATTGCTTTGTCGGCCAGAACCGGTGAAGGGCTGGACTTATTGCGTCAGGCTTTATTGCAGCAGGTAGGCTGGCAGGGTGAAAGTGAAGGGCTTTTTCTGGCACGAACACGCCACATTCAGGCGCTTGAACAGGCTAAAGAGGAGCTGTTAAATGCCAGTATGTGTCAGGAAAATCAGATTGAATTGTTTGCAGAGCATTTGCGTCTGGCGCAGAATGCATTGAATGAGATTACTGGTGAATTCAGTGCCGATGATTTGCTGGGCGTTATATTCAGCCGTTTTTGTATCGGTAAATAAATTTTACACAGTTATTACTACTAAATGAAAGCACTAACTATCACTTTTAACGGATAGTTAGTGCTTTTTTGTTTTAGTGGTTAAAGAGGCTGTATTAAAGCAAATCTTGGCACTGGTTGTCCGTCAATGCTTATGGTTTCATTAAACATGCTTTTGGGACGCACCCAGGTTGAATAATCGCCGTACAGGCACTGGTAAATAACCAGTTCTTCTTCGGTTTCACTGTGGCGTGCTGTACCGGTAACCTGATAAAGCCTGCCTTTATAGTGCTGATAAATGCCTCGTTGCATAGGTATTTCCTGCATAGTCAGATACAGCCGGAGAGCGCCGGCTGTCAGAGGTGTTATAACTAAAATCTCTTTAATTACAACTCGGTATTCTTTTGGCTGAAAGCCAATTAATTATACAATGGTTTGAATGAATTATAACAAGATGCCATATTAAGGAATACTGTAAATGAATAATGACCCGCGAGCCAAAATGCCAGATGCACCATTGGCCGACAATGAACGGCTGAAAGGTGAAAGTAATTATTTATACGGGCAGATTGCTGCCGATTTACATGACGGGATTACCGGCGGGTTTAATGGTGATGATTTTCAGCTGATTCGTTTTCATGGTATGTACGAGCAGGATGACCGCGATGTCCGTGCCCAGCGACAGGCAGCCAGACTGGAACCGCTGAAAAATGTAATGATGCGCTGCCGTCTGCCCGGCGGAATTATTACCCCGAAACAATGGCTGGGAATTGATGAATTTGCTACTGCACATACACTTTATGGCAGTATTCGTCTGACTACACGCCAGACCTTTCAGTTTCATGGCGTGCTGAAACCTGATATTAAACCGATGCATCAGTGGCTGCATCAGCTCGGTCTGGATTCAATTGCTACCGCCGGTGATATTAATCGTAATGTGCTGTGCACCAGTAACCCGATTGAAAGCAGCTTGCATCGTGAAGCCTATGAGTGGGCGTGTAAGATTTCTGAGCATTTACTGCCGCGAACACATGCTTATGCTGATATCTGGCTGGATGGTGAAAAGGTGCTTAGTTCAGAACCGGCTGCACCATTGTCAGATGGTGTGAGTAATGATGCGGTCGAACCGATCAACGGTAAGACTTATTTGCCACGTAAATTTAAAACTGCTCTGGTTATTCCGCCACTGAATGATGTGGATTTACATGCCAATGATTTGAATTTTGTCGCTATTGGTGAGGGCGGTCATCTTGTTGGTTTTAATGTACTGGTAGGCGGCGGGCTGTCTATTGATCATGGTAATCAGCGTACGTTCCCGAATACCGCTAAGGATTTTGGTTTTATTCCGGTTGAGCAGGCTGTACGCTGTGCTGAGGCTGTGGTTACTACCCAGCGCGACTGGGGTAATCGCAGTGATCGCAAAAATGCACGTACACGTTACACTTTGCAGCGTGTAGGCGCAGAAGTATTTAAAGAGGAGGTTGAGCGCCGGCAGGGTTTTAAATTTGCTGCCAGCCGCCCTTATGAACTCACTGAACGCGGTGATCGCATTGGCTGGGTACAAGGGGAAGACGAACGCTGGCATCTGACCTTATTTATTGAAAACGGCCGTTTACTTGACTATCCTGACCGGCCGCTGAAAACCGGTATGCGTGAATTAGCCAGAATTCATAAAGGCGATTTCCGCCTGACAGCCAATCAGAATGTGATTATTGCCGGTGTGCATGCTGAAGATAAGGATGAAATTGAACGGATTGCCCGTAAATATAAACTCATTGACGATGAAATCACGGAACAGCGTAAAAACAGTATGGCCTGTGTGGCTTTTCCAACCTGTCCGCTGGCGATGGCTGAATCTGAACGGTTTTTATCCGGTTTCATTGATCAGGTCGATGCACTTATGGCGCAATATGGTTTGTCTAAGGAGCATATTATTCTGCGGGTAACCGGTTGTCCGAATAACTGCGGCCGTGCGTTACTGGCCGAAATCGGGCTGATAGGCAAAGCAGTCGGCCGTTATAATCTGTACGTTGGCGGTAACCGAGCTGGTACGCGTATTCCGCGTTTGTTCCGCGAGAATATTACAGTTGATGAAGTGCTGGCTATCTTGCAGGATTGGATTGCGCGCTGGGCACAGGAGCGTAATAATGCTGAGGATTTCGGTGATTTTGCTATTCGTACCGGTATTGTTAAACCGGTGGTAGATGCCGCAGTAGATTTCTGGGATGCAGATAAAGTTTTAGTGTAAATGATTAATCAGAAAAGAGAAATTTCTGTGATTTAAGTAAATAGTCCGGATACCTGATAACAGGTCTGGACTATTTTATATCTATGGTATCAGATTACGGCTGCTGATTGGCATAAATCTGATCAAATATACCGCCATCGCTGAAAAAGCGTTGTTGAGCTTCTTTCCAGCCACCAAATTCTTTATCAATGGTCACCAGTTGCAGGCTGGGAAACTGGTGCCGGTATTCTGCCATGATTTTTGGATTCACCGGTCTGAAATAACTTTGTGCTATCAGACGCTGGGCACTGTCGCTATACAGATATTGCAGATAGGCAGTGGCCAGCCGGCGTTTATCTGGGGTAAGAACATTACCGTCAACAACGGCTACCGGTGGTTCACATAAAATTGAAAGTGACGGTGTGACGATTTCAAATTCGTCAGGAGACTGCTTGAGTGCCAGTCTGGCTTCATTTTCCCATGCCAGTAATACATCGCCGAGCTGGCGGTGGGTAAAGGTGATGGTAGCGGCACGTGCTCCGGTGTCCATCATGGGTACATGCCGGAGTAAAGCCTGCAGATATGCCTGAGCACTGGTATCACTACCGTTTGGCTGATGCTTCGCCCAAGCCCATGCAGCCAGAAAATTCCAGCGTGCACCACCGGATGTTTTAGGATTAGGTGTGATAATCTGAACATTGTTATGAATCAGATCCCCCCAGTCACGGATATGTTTGGGATTGCCCTTACGCACCAGAAAAACAATAGTAGAGGTATAGGGGGTGCTGTTATGGGGTAAACGCTGCTGCCAGTCCGGTTGCAGTAATGTTTTTTTGCCACGGTTCAGAGCATTGATGTCTCCGGCCAGTGCCAGTGTGACCACATCGGCTTTAAGACCATTCTGTACAGCAATAGCCTGTTTACCGGAACCTCCGTTGGACTGGCGGATATGCACTTTCTGACCGGTTTGCTGATACCAGTAGTTTTCAAAATCGGTATTATAGTGCTGATACAATTCACGTGTAGCATCGTAAGAAGCGTTCAGCAGAGTTGCTCTGCTGCCGGAGTTGTTATCGCAAGATGTCAGACCTGCAATTATTGCTGTCAGCAGACCGTAGCGCCAGAATATATTCATGCCGGAAAATAGGTTTTAGACGATGTTTTAATGTAGCAATGCTGGTGCGGGTACGGAAATACTGTTTTTTTGTTTCTTTATAACCAAAAGCAAGATAGCAGTCTGATAATCAGATGGAATGTAAGTAGTGAGGGCTGTGAATTTGAAAAAGTTGGCTTAGGCTGTTATAAACCGCTTTTAATTTTTTTATCTGTTTAATTGAGAAAGTTACATGAAGAGCCGGAATGCGGATGTTGCAGCTGAACAAAAGCTGTTAACACGGGAAGATGTGCGTACGCTGATGCTGTCATCCTTTGGTGGGGCGCTGGAATTTTATGATTTTGTCATTTATGTTTTTTATGCCAAAGTGCTGTCTGAACTGTTTTTTCCGGCAGGTTTAAATCCATTCTGGGCGCTGCTGAATACTTACGGAATTTTTGCTGCCGGTTATCTGTTTCGTCCGCTGGGCGGTATTGTAATGGCGCATTTTGGTGATTTATTCGGGCGCAAACGTTTGTTTGCATTGTCTATTATGATGATGGCTTTACCTACGTTATGTCTGGGTCTGATGCCTACTTTTGCTACTATCGGCTATGCAGCTCCTATATTGCTATTAGTATTACGCATGATACAGGGTGTGGCTATTGGCGGAGAAATTCCAGCAGCCTGGACTTTTGTGTCTGAGCATGTACCTGAAAAACGTATTGGTATGGCAAATGGTTTTCTCACAGGCGGGCTGTCGCTGGGAATATTACTGGGCTCTCTGATTGCGCTGGGTATGGCAAAACTTTTCAGTAGTGAAGCTATTTTGAACGGAGCATGGCGCATACCTTTTATTATTGGCGGGCTGTTTGGGCTGCTGACTCTATATTTACGCAGCTATCTGCATGAAACGCCGGTTTTCAAAGCAATGCAGCAACGCAAGGAGCTGGTAACGGAAATGCCAGTTAAAGTTCTGGTTTCTAAACATAAAACTGCTGTATCTATTGGCATGCTGCTTACCTGGTTTCTGACTGGCTGTATTGTGGTGATTTTGCTGGCTATGCCGCAGTTATTAACCGGTAGTTTCGGATTTTCCAGTACGCAAGCATTTGAAATGCAGAGTATGGCTATTGTGATGCAAATGCTGGGCTGTGTGATTTATGGTTTGCTGGCTGATCGGCTGGGTACCGGACGGGTACTAATAGGCGGAATTGTGTTTACAGGTGTAATGACAGCGTTATTTTATCCGGCACTGGGCAAATACAGTGATAGCCTGATTTTTATTCTGTACCTGTTGCTGGGACTGGCTGCTGGTGTGGCCGGTATTGTTTCAGCTGCCATGATACGAATGTTTCCGCCGGCTATACGGTTTACAGGGATTTCTTTTTCCTACAATGTGGCTTACGCTATTGTCGGCGGTTTAACCTTGCCTCTGGTGCAGTGGTTAAGCCGTTTTAGTCCGATTGGCGCAATGTATTATATTCTGCCTTTATGTGTAGTAGGTATACTGGCTGCCGGAGTATTTCAAAGTCGTTACCGGTGATGCTGTAGCTGCATCGTAACAGATATAAAAAAGCTGCTTTATCCGCAAGTATATATTGCATCGGGATAAAGCAGCTTTTTGTCTATAATTCTATATCAGGCATTGCCGGCGTTAGCCTGTTCAGCCTGATACATAGCTTCGAAATTGATCGGAGCCAGCATTACCGGTGGGAAGCCGGAACGTGTAATGGTATTAGATACAGTTTCACGTGCATAAGGGAATAGAATATTCGGAGCAGCTACAGCCAGCAGCAGTTCTACATCCTCATCCGGGATGTTGGCAATGCGGAAGATACCGCTTTGTGCCACTTCATTCAGAAACAATACACGTTCTTCAGTCATTTTTGCAGTAACAGTAACAGTTACTGTTACATTATAAAATTCATCTTCCAGTTTTTCAGAAGCAGAAGTAACACGCATTTCAATTTGAGGTTCTCCGCTTTCCAAAAAGATCTGTGGCGCATGCGGTACTTCCAGTGATAAATCTTTCAGATAAATTTTTTCAATACTGAATACCGGTTGTTGTGAGGTTTGTTCTGGTGTTTTTTCTTTTTTGCTCATGCTTTTCTTTCAACAAGGGAATAAAATTAATATTGCGGATTTCATCTGGTTGTACCGGATGAAAAGTGAAAAAAGATAGTACGTGCTTAACCTGCGAGCAGAGCGTCTAGTTTACCTGCTTGATTCAAAGCATTCAAATCATCAAAGCCGCCGACATGTACCTCACCGATATAAATCTGCGGAACAGTCCGGCGGCCAGTACGCTGCATCATCTGCTCTCGGATTTGCGCATCCGTATCAATCCGGATCTCATTGATATCGGTTACACCTTTTTGTTTGAGTAATGCTTTGGCCATCTGGCAATAAGGGCATACCCCGGTGGTATACATGGTAATCGGTTGCATTGCAGTTTCCTTGGTTGCATACAGATATAGTTAGAAAAGGGTAGCATACCGCGAACTGGAGATACTGAACAGGTGCAGGCTTTCTTTGGCAGTATGCTGCGGTATAATTGATCAATATTCATATAACAAACGGACATGTAGAGATGATTCGTTTTGAGCAGGTTTCAAAAACGTATCCCGGCGGTTTTACTGCCCTGAAAAACCTGAGTTTTTCTATCAGCAAAGGTGAAATGATTTTTATTGCAGGCCATTCCGGTGCGGGTAAGTCAACGATTCTTAAACTGATCAGCGGTATCGTTAAACCTACTAAGGGCAAGGTCTGGCTGAATAATCAGGATTTGGGGCGATTAAACGATAACCAGCTCGGTTATTTGCGTCAGCATATTGGTATTGTTTTTCAGGATCATAAATTATTATTTGACCGCAATGTGTTGCAAAATGTGATGTTACCTCTGCGTATCACCGGTTATGAGCGTAAACAGGCTGAGCGGCGGGCGTGGATAGCGATTGAAAAAGTTGGTCTGAGCGGACGTGAACTGGCTGATCCGATTACTTTGTCCGGCGGCGAGCAGCAGCGGTTGTGTATTGCGCGTGCTGTGGTACATCAGCCCAGCCTGCTGATTGCAGATGAACCGTCTGCCAATCTGGACAGAGCCTATGCACTGGATATTATGGAATTGTTTAAAACATTTCATGAGGCCGGTACTACGATTATGGTGGCAGCACATGATGAAACATTAATGGCAGACTACGGACACCGTATTATCCGCTTACAGGAAGGCAGGTTATACGCATGATCCAGTTTATTTCTCTGCATAAAGAAGCAGCATGCAAGGCATTACGTCAATTACTGCGTCAGCCGGTAGCAACCCTGCTGATTTTACTTATGCTGGCCATTGCCATGACTTTACCGCTGGCTCTGTATCTGGGTGTACAGAGCGGTCAGCAGGTACTGGGGCAGATGAATGAAGTGCCCACCATGACACTTTATATGCAGATTAATGCCACAGCCAATGATAATCATACCGTTGAAAAAGCCTTAAAGGCCAATAAACAACTTGAAAAAGTAGTATTTGTGAGTAAACAGCAAGGGCTGGAAGAGTTGCAGCGCAGCATGGGTAATCAGGATTTGGTTTCAATGCTTGACAGTAACCCTCTGCCGGATGCATTCACGGTTACACCGCAGGCAGGTTCGCCGGAAGAACTGACTGCCTTACAGACTCAGCTTGAACAATTACCTATGGTTGAAAGCGTAAAAATGGATGCTGAGTGGATGCAGACGCTGTATCAGATTAATCAGTTTATCCATCAGTTGTTGTGGTTTCTGGCCATTACACTGGGTCTGGCTTTTGCTCTGGTTGCTTACAATACTATCCGGTTACAAATTCTCAGTCATCGGGAAGAAATCGAAATTACCAAACTGCTGGGCGCTCCGGCATCATTTATCCGCCGGCCATTTCTGTATCTGGCTATCTGGCAGAGCCTGCTGGCTGCGGCAATCAGCATTGGTTTGTGTTACTGGCTTAATTATCAGACCCAGCCTTTACTCAGTGCGATTTTGCAGCCGTATGGCGTGCATGTTGTCTGGCGTTTTTTCAATCTATGGGAAATACTGGCTATTATGCTGGTAGTCTGCGGATTGGGTATGCTGGGCGCATGGCTGGCTACGCGTCAGCATTTGCTTAGCTTTAAATCAGTACGGTAAAAAATTATCCCCGCAAATAGCGGGGATAATTTTAAGGTATCACACATTAGTGTCGATACTGTTTACTTTTGCTGACGTGCCTGTGCAGCCTGTGCCAGTAAGGCAAGCATAGTTTCTGTTTCTTCCCAGCCAATACAGGCATCGGTAATACTCTGACCGTAATTTTCCGGGTTATCCTGTCGTCCGGCCATCAGATTACTTTCTACCATTACACCCATAATGTGCTGTTCACCTGCCTGAATCTGTGCGGCAATATCCTGTGCTACCTCCATTTGTCGGCGGTAATCTTTGCGGCTGTTGGCATGGCTACAATCGATCATCAGATTAGGAGTAACCTGATTTTTGTTCAGTTCATTTACCGCCGCCTGTACATATTCATGGCTGTAATTAGGCTCTTTACCGCCACGCAGAATGATGTGGCAGTCAGGATTGCCGCTGGTGCGTACAATGGCTGAATGGCCGGCCTTGGTCACTGAAAGAAAATGATGCGGATGGCTGGAAGCACCAATGGCATCAATAGCAATTTTCAGATTGCCGTCAGTACCATTTTTGAAACCTACAGGACAGCTTAAACCTGAGGCCAGCTCGCGGTGTACCTGACTTTCGGTTGTACGGGCACCGATTGCTCCCCATGAAATCAGGTCGGCAAAATATTGCGGAGTAATCATGTCCAGAAATTCAGTAGCTGCCGGCATCCCCATATTGTTTAATTCCAGCAGCAGTTTACGTGCCAGACGCAAACCATAGTTAATATCATAGGAACCATCAATATGCGGATCGTTAATAAATCCTTTCCAGCCTACCGTAGTACGCGGTTTTTCAAAGTAAACCCGCATAACAATCAGTAATTCTTGCGCATATTTTTCACGTAATACATTCAGACGCTGAGCATATTCAATTGCAGCTGCCGGATCATGGATAGAACACGGACCGATAATCACCAGTAGACGTTTATCTCTGCCATGTACCAGATCAGCAATAGCATGGCGTGTATTGTGTACTACCTCAGAGGCCTGTTCTGTAATGGGCAATTCGTATAAATGAGCAATGGGTGGCAACAGTTCCTTAATTTCTTTAATTCTGACATCATCAATTGGGCGGGATGCTACCTGATTCATAGTAATTCCTGTCTGACTCTATTATTTTAAACTTTTCGTGATTTATCCATCAGGCTATAATGAATATGCTTAAAAAGCAAGGACAAAACTTTGGTAAAGATATATTATTGCTTAAATTCGGATTTAAATAACATTTAATTATTTTTTATGATGATTTTTTATAAATTATCGGAATAATATACCAATAATAACCATTATATTGTCTTTACGTAATAGAGCGGATTTTACTGATATAGTTTTGATTTCAGACAAATTTCAGGTACAATCGCCCACCCTGTGGTTCGTAAACCTCCCACATAAAAAAACTAGGAAATCAAATATATGCGTGCGCAAAATAATCTGGGCACGGTGAGCCTGCTGGGTAATCAGCATACGGAATATCGTAGTGATTATGCCCCGGAGCTGCTGGAAGCCTTCGACAATCAACACCCTGATAACGATTATTTCGTTAAATTTATCTGTCCTGAATTCACCAGTCTGTGCCCGAAAACCGGCCAGCCGGACTTTGCTACCATTTATATCAATTATTTACCGCGTTTGCGTATGGTAGAAAGCAAATCATTAAAACTGTATCTGTTCAGTTTCCGCAATCATGGTGATTTTCATGAAGATTGTGTCAATATCATCATGAAAGACCTGATTGCCCTGATGCAGCCCAAATACATTGAGGTATATGGTGAATTTACACCGCGTGGCGGTATCGCCATCCATCCGTATGCCAATTATGGTGAGCCTGATACACGTTATAGCGATATGGCTGCACAGCGATTACTTCAGTTTCAGGTGAAATAAGTCTTCTTAAAATGACACAAGTATCTCAGGCTGCCGGTTTACATCATCCGGGCAGTTTTACTGCCTGGCGCAGTTACCGATACAACTGATAGGAATAAATATGTATGAATTTTCTGATGCGCAACGCTATAAGGCATTGCGCTGGCTGACGTTCTGGCACATGCTGGTAATCGTAGCCAGTAATTATCTGGTACAGTTTCCCTTTACTTTATTTGGATTACACAATACCTGGGGTGCTTTTACCTTTCCGTTTATTTTTCTTACCACTGATTTAACGGTAAGAATTTTTGGTTCAGGTCTGGCGCGCCGAATCATTTTCTGGGTAATGCTGCCATCATTACTGTTTTCTTATGCCATTTCTGTCCTGTTTCAGGACGGGCACTGGATGGGCTGGGCGGCATTAAGCCATTTTGATTTATTTGTTGCCCGCATTGCCCTGGCCAGTTTTACAGCCTATGTGGTCGGTCAGCTGATGGATATTCTGGTATTTAACCGGCTGCGGCAGTGCCGGCGCTGGTGGCCTGCTCCCAGTGCTTCTGCTGTTTTAGGCAGTGCTGTAGATACATTGCTGTTTTTTGCTGTTGCGTTTTACCATTCGCCGGATGCATTTATGGCCGAGAACTGGTTACAGATTTCCCTGACCGATTATGCGTTCAAAATCAGCGTTGCCGCTCTGTTTTTCCTGCCTACTTATGGTATCGTACTGCGCTATTTATTATACAAACTAACTGCTTTGGCGCCACGTACCGTAAACGGGTAAAAAGAATTATCAATCAACATCTGATTACAATTTATTCTTTATCATCAGGCCGCTTAAAAGCGGCCTGATTGACACACCGGCTTCTGTTATAATACGCGCCTATTTTCAAATACATGGCTAAGAGAACATCATGGAAGCGGAGCAGATTAATCAATTGAATAATATTCTGGATGATATGGCATCCCGTAGTCACGATTTACGGAGGTATCTTTGACTACGCTGGCAAAAAAGACCGCCTCGAAGAAGTAATTGGTCTGTCAGAAGATCCTGAGTTGTGGAACGATCCGAAAAAAGCTCAGGAAGTCGGTAAAGAACGCAAAGTGCTGGAGGGCATCGTACTCACACTGGATCATCTGCACAGCGGTATCGAAGATAACCGGATGCTGCTGCAGATGGCTGTGGAGGAAAATGATACAGACGGTTTTGACGCCGTTCAGGCAGATATTACCGCCTTACAGGATGAACTGGTACAGCTGGAATTCAAACGTATGTTTAATCAGCCTGCCGATGTCAATAACTGCTTCATAGATATTGTTGCCGGTGCCGGCGGTACAGAGGCGGAAGACTGGGCTGGGATGCTGTTGCGCATGTATGTGCGCTATGGCGAACGCAAAGGCTTCAAAGTAGAAGTACTTGAAGAAGATGAAGGCGAAATTGCCGGTGTGAATCGTGCTACCATCAAACTGGACGGAGAGTACGCCTACGGATTGCTGCGTACTGAAACCGGTATTCACCGTCTGGTACGGTATTCACCTTTTGATTCAAATAACAAACGGCATACTTCATTTGCATCGGTATTTGTCTATCCTGAAGTTGATGACAGCTTTGAAATTGAAATTAATCCGGCTGATTTGCGTATTGATACCTATCGTGCTTCTGGAGCTGGTGGTCAGCACATTAATAAAACTGATTCAGCTGTACGTATTACCCATGAACCAACCGGTATTGTGGTGCAGTGCCAGAATGACCGTTCTCAGCACCGTAACCGCGAAGAAGCAATGAATATGCTTAAGGCAAAATTGTTCGAGCTGGAAATGCGCCGGCGTAATGAAGAAAAGCAGAATCTGGAAGCCAGTAAAGATGATGTGGGCTGGGGACATCAGATTCGTTCTTATGTATTCGACTCTTCGCGAATCAAGGATTTACGTACCGGCTATGAAGTCGGCAATATCAAGGCAGTTATGGATGGCGACCTTGATGGCTTTATTGAAGCCAGTCTGAAACAGGGTGTTTAAGAAACAGTCACGAGGCTGTCTGATGCATTTAGGCAGCCTTATTTTTTAAGGTATGTAGCATGAGTTGTATTGATGTCATTATTCCCTGCTACAACGCAGAAAACACACTGGCGCGGGCTGTAGAAAGTGTACTGGCACAGCCGGAGCTGGGTTGTCTGTGGCTGATTGATGATGCCTCTACCGATAATACCGCCATCCTGATTCAGCAGTGGCAGCAGCGTTATCCGCAAAAAATTCGTGCAGAATATCTGGTATCTAATCGCGGACCTGCGCTGGCGCGTAACTGGGGGGCATTATTGTCCGCCAGCAGCCATATTGCTTTTCTGGATGCCGATGATGCCTATCAGCCTCATGCCTTACAGGCAGCATGTGCCGTATTTCACTTTCGCCCGCAGAGTGGTTTATTGCGCCTGCCGGTAACCGGATACAATATTCCGGAAGAATACCGCGAGCATGAACAGTTTGATCTGATCTGGCGTACTTTTGAAATGATTACCGCCACCAATACCGTTTTTAACCGTGCCTATTTTCTCGCCTGTGGTGGTTTTCCGGCTGACTCACTGTTTCGGCAGCTGGGCGGGGAAGATGGTGCTCTTGGTCTGGCTACAATAGAAAGCTGCATGGTTGCTACTCTTTTTGATAAAGCCGGCATGACCGACATCGGTGTCAATTTTTATGGTCATGACAGTATGTATGTACGTAAACTGTTTGATTCGATGCTGTCAGGGCAAGCTCATCCTGATTGTGATGAGCTTGCGATGCAGCAGGCCAATACCGTTACTCAGACTATTGTGCATCGCTTACTCGATTTGCGTCAGATACTGAATCATCCGAAACCGGGAAAGCAGGCATTACAGCTTTTTACTGATTTAACCGGTTAATGCTGTCGCATCGGATTAACTGAAAATTGTCTTTTGATAACTCTGGAAGTAGAAGAAACATGATAAATCCGTTATATGCGCTGTCTCCGCTGGATGGGCGCTATGCATCGTCTGTGGCTGATTTGCGCCCGATTTTTTCTGAATATGGTCTGATGCATGCTCGCGTACAGGTTGAGCTTGGCTGGCTGAAAGCACTGGCAGCCGAAGCTGGAATTAGTGAAGTTCCGCCATTTAGTCCGGCCACCATTGCAGAAATTGATCGTGTTATTGCTGAATTTTCAATAGCAGATGCCGAAGCAGTTAAAGCTATAGAAGCCACAACCAATCATGATGTGAAAGCTATTGAATACTGGCTGAAACAGCGTTTTGCCAATGTACCTGAAGTTATGGCAGTCAGTGAATTCATTCATTTTTCCTGTACCAGTGAGGATATCAATAATCTTTCACATGCTCTGATGCTGAAACAGGCACGTGATGAAGTACTGCTGCCTAAACTTAATGAACTGATAACTGTATTGCGCAATCTGGCGCATACTCATGCTGCTTTGCCTATGATGTGCCGCACCCATGGGCAGCCGGCCACTCCCAGTACACTGGGTAAAGAAATTGCCAATGTCGTGGCTCGTCTGCAAAGACAAATGGACTCAGTCCGGCAACAGCAGTTTCTGGGTAAAATCAATGGTGCTGTGGGTAATTACAACGCGCATCTGGTTGCCTATCCCGATATAGACTGGGAAGGACATTGCCGCCGTTTTGTCGAATATAATCTGGGGCTGACCTTTAACCCCTATACTATTCAGATTGAACCACATGATTATATGGCGGAATTTTTCCAGACAATTAGCCGTATAAACACCATTCTGATCGATTTTAACCGTGATATCTGGGGCTATATCTCTATTGGCTATTTCCGGCAGAAAGTTAAAGCCGGAGAAGTTGGTTCTTCTACTATGCCACACAAAGTCAATCCGATTGATTTTGAAAATTCAGAAGGTAATCTGGGTATGGCCAATGCTGTGCTGGGTTTCCTTGCTGAAAAACTGCCGGTATCCCGCTGGCAGCGCGATTTAACTGATAGTACTGTATTGCGTAATATGGGGACAGGCTTCGGTTACACTATATTGGGACTGACAGCGCATTTGCGTGGTCTGAATAAGCTGGAAATCAATTCTGCTGCGTTTGCCGCAGATCTGGATGCAACATGGGAGCTGCTGGCTGAGCCGATTCAGACAGTAATGCGTCGCTACGGAGTTGCTAATCCGTATGAACAGCTTAAAGAACTTACCCGTGGTAAGCATGGAATTACCCCTGAAAGTTTGCAGACATTTATAAATCAGCTGGCTATTCCAGACACGGCAAAAGCACAGTTACTGGCGCTTACTCCTGCATTATATGTAGGTAAGGCTCAGGAGCTGGCAGAACGAATCTGAATATAATGATTAACAGGGGAAAGCAGTGAAACTCTTTCCCCTTATCTTAAAGTAATTCAATAAACTGACTTTTAAATATTATTGTAAAAATGCAAGATATATTATGGCATAGCTCAGAAAATATAATCACAGACAGCTTAGCCCGCTCAGTGAGATTAATGCAAATAACTTTTAACGAATAGAATTATAATCGCTTGGATATTATAATAATTTAAGATTGCTTCGTATTTAGAAATTGAGCTTATTCTAGGTAGAATATATTATTATGTAGACAATCGCATTGCACGTTAGTTATTACATTTTGATTTGTTTGATAAGAGTAAATAAATTTCAAAAATTGTAGTTAGTTTAATTCAGCTTTTGCTCAAGGTATTTAACAGTTGTTATAGTGGATTGTTAGTATTTAGTAAAATTTTTAACTATAAACATATAAACTGAGTAATTGAACATATTATTGAATAATTATTAAACAGTATAAAAAAGCCTAAATCTTTAGATTTAGGCTTTTTTATACTAAGCGTACATAATTAATACCCAAGTAACAGCTTTGCCACGATAGGGTGGGAATGTATTACCTTCGGCAATAGGAGCGGTTGTTGATGGTTCTTCTTGGACTTTCCAAACACCACTTTCAGGACATTTTTCACCCGTCTTACAAGTCGTTCCTAAAGGTTTTTTTTGCATATAAAATCTCCAAATATAGAAATAAACATCGAATTGATGCAATAAAAATATATGAATAGATTTTACAATTTCAATACCATATATAAAATATTTTTATAAAAATTTTATATTAGTTAATATAATAAAATTTGGAAAATATATGTCTAGATATTATTTAAATTTATTATGATTAACTGATTTATTTTAAGCAATAAATAATCATTAGGTATTTAGTTATCATGTTCGAATGTTTTTGTTAGTAATAAATTATCTGGGTAAATTTATTGATTTGGATAATTCGATAATTCAATAAGATTATTATCCGGATCACGAATATAAATCGAAGTAATTTTTCCACAAGCTCCGGTACGAGAAGTTGGCTCTAGTTCTAATGGAATATTATGCTGATGTAAAACAGCCATTACTTCATCCAGAGTCTGCTCTACAATAAAGCACAAGTCAGCAGAACCGGGAGTAGGGTGTTTCGCTTTAGGTTTAAATTCATGTCCTTGTTGATGTAAATTAATCTTCATCTGACCAAAATGCAAAGCAGTACGATTATCTGCAAATGTACTTACCTGCATGCCAAGTACATCAGCATAAAAAGCGCAGGAGGCCTGAATATCTTTAACAGTTAATACCAGATGATCCAGTCTTTTAATCTGCATTATTAACTCCTTACTATAAAATTAGAATAGTAGTGTATTCACAACTCAGTATAAGCCCGGCCCCATTGAGTGTGTCAATAGAGAAAAAATGACGCTTACAAATAATTGTTTAAATTGACGTTTAGTATTGTAGTCTGGAAACATTCAGCATATAAAAATACAAAATATTTTTAGGTTTTTATTAGCAAAGTGTTTAATTTTATGATATTTGATTTAAATTATTATCGTATTATTATTAGAGTTCGTATTTTCAATTGTCTGGGTTCAGATTAAACACAGATTCCAGAAATAGATTAAAATCTGCATGAAGTAGTTAGTCACACAGCATAAATAAAAATGCCAATGCTATTGAAGCATTGGCACGTGTGAATAAAATCTTTATTCCATACGCAGTTCAGCAGACCTTGCGTGTGCAGTCAGGCCTTCACCATGTGCCAGAATGCTGGCAATTTGTCCTAACTGTCGGGCACCCTCAGCAGAAACCTGAATCAGACTGCTGCGTTTTTGAAAATCGTATACACCCAGCGGGGAAGCAAACCGAGCAGTACGGCTGGTTGGTAATACGTGATTAGGGCCGGCACAATAATCTCCCAGACTCTCACTGGTATATTGCCCCATGAAAATAGCACCGGCATGCCGGATTTTCGGTGCCCATTTTTGTGGGTCAGCTACCGAAAGCTCCAGATGTTCAGGTGCCAGATAATTGGCAATATCACATGCTTCATCCAGATTCTGAGCCTGAATAATGGCTCCGCGATTAGTCAGTGAAGCTTCAATGATATCCTTGCGTGGCATCTGTGCTATTAACTCATCCATCTGGGCTTCTACTTCCTGAGCATAATCTGCATTGGTTGTGATCAGTATAGCCTGTGCAATTTCATCATGCTCTGCCTGACTGAATAGATCCATAGCCACCCATTTGGCCGGAGTAGTACCATCGGCAATCACCAGAATCTCACTAGGGCCGGCAACCATATCAATACCAACAACACCAAATACCCGCCTTTTGGCTGCAGCAACATAAGCATTGCCGGGTCCGGTAATTTTATCAACCTGAGCAATACTTTGTGTTCCATAAGCTAAAGCTGCTATGGCCTGAGCGCCACCTATAGTAAAGACTTGAGTAACTCCGGCTACATAAGCTGCCGCCAGAACAATATCATTTCTATCTCCATATGGCATCGGTACAACCATCACAATTTCAGCGACACCGGCTACATGTGCCGGCATGGCATTCATCATCACTGAGCTTGGATAAGCCGCTTTACCGCCAGGTACATAAATGCCTACTCTGTCCAGAGCAGTAATTTGCTGCCCCAGTAAAGTACCATTTTCATCTTCATATTGCCATGATTGCTGTTTCTGGTGTTGGTGATAGCTTTCAATCCGTTTAGCAGCAGTTTGTAAAGCTGTCTGCACATCTGCCGGCAGACGGGCAAATGCTGCGGCCAGATCTGTCTGACTTAATGTCAGATCAGCCATAGACTGAGCCTGTGTGTGATCAAAACGATTAGTATATTCAATTACAGCTGCATCACCGCGTTGCTGCACATCTGTACAAATAGCGGCCACAGCTGCATCCACTTGTGGATCCTGTGCAGTTTCGAATGCCTGTAATGCAGTTAGCTGGGCTTTAAAATCAGCATCCAGCGTAGAAATATATTTCATGCCTATGTATAACGGGCAGCCTGAGCTGCCCGATCCTGATATCATTAATTAAAAATTATTGCCGAAATTATCATCATCTTCATCGATAACCGGTGTTTTTGATTTAGCGGCCAGTTCATGAGCCGGAATAGTATTACCATCTACTTCAATATCATAAGGTTTTACTACCCGTACCCGTAAGCCACGGCCGGCCTTACGGCTGTCTACCCACTCACTGCTAATTGCTGAAATAGCATTATTGGCATTGTCAAAACCATAGTCTTTAGCATTAAAGCCGCCATCGCTAGTTACCAGCTCGCGAGCAACTGAGCTTACTGTCGCCCAGCCTTCAATATCACAGGTTCTTTCAATGGCCTTTTGTACCATCGGCACCAGACGGTTCCAGTGGTGCTGGCTGGATGTTTCACCGGAAGAACGACCAGATTTGGATGAGCGGTTATTGAAACCGGATTTTGCTGGACGACCACGACCACGGCTACTTTCCGCAGGAGTTACCGTCGTTTCGAATACCGTCTTACGGGGACGGCCACGGCCGCGTTTAGTCTGATCATCCCGGCCCTTTTCATAACTGGTGAATTCTGGAGCTCTGGTTTCAATCTGTACCAGCACTGGTTCTTTAGCTTTGCTTTTTTCTTCCGGCTCAATGGTTACACTTACTTTTTCTGCAGGCATGGCTGTGCTGACTGCCGGAATGGTAATAACCAGTGGCGCATCATTATTCTGCTGGAAAGCTGTCGGCTCACTAACCGATGTGTAAGGTTTGCTTTCTGTTTTAGGCGCAAGGCTACTATTGCGTTTTTTCAGACGCAGCCATAAATGATTGCCGTGCATCTGAGTTTCGAAAATATCGATGGCACTGATCAGATAAGAGAGTTTGGTATAACCATAATTACGTGCATCGAAATCGGAATTAACCTTGTTGATATACTGACCAATAACGCCCAGTGATGTCCAGCCATCATCATCTGCATGCTCCTTCACTGCATTGCGGAACAGATTCATCAGTGCAGTATCCTGTTTCAGCTCAGCCGGAGTTTTGCGTTTATTGCGGAAAATCGGTGTCTGGACTTTATCTTCACCGATATCTACTGTGGTATGGCTAAGTAGATTCTCAGTATAAATAAATTTATCACATGCTTTACGGAAAGATTCGGGTGTTTTTTTCTGCCCGAAACCATAAACAGTCAGACCATTTTCACGAATACGGGAAGCCAGACGGGTAAAATCACTGTCACTGGATACAATACAGAAGCCGTCAAAAGTATTACTGTATAATAAATCCATGGCATCAATTACCATAGCCATATCAGTGGCATTTTTTCCCTTAGTATAGGCAAATTGCTGTACAGGGGTAATAGCGTGTGGTAACAGTGCATCTTTCCATTTGGACAGGCCGCTGCTCCAGTCGCCATAAATGCGTTTAACGCTGGCAATACCGTATTTGGCAATCTCTTCCAGTAAAGATTCAACAATACTGGCTGAAGCATTATCAGCATCAATAAGTACTGCCAGTTTGGCCGAATTTTCCGTAGTCATTTATAGAATTCCTGTTAATAAAAATTTAAATTTCGTGATTTCGTGCACTAGTAAATACATTAATAATTGGTTGTATAGCTGCATATTTCAGCTTTAAGGCCGCCTTATTTACGACCAGCCGGCTGGAAATATCTACAACATGCTCTACAGCCTCTAGGTTATTTGCCTTTAACGTATTACCCGTCGAAACCAAATCAACAATTGCATCAGCCAACCCTACCAGAGGTGCCAGCTCCATTGAACCATATAATTTAATTAAATCAATGTGTACGCCTTTGCCGGCAAAATGTTCAGCAGCAATATTAGGGTATTTACTGGCTACGCGTAAGCGGCAGCCGGGTTGTGAAGCTGCTGCGTAGTCAAACCCTTTGCGTACGGCTACCATCATTCTGCAACGGGCAATATTCAAATCCAAAGGTTGATATAACCCGTCGCCATCATGTTCAATTAAAACATCTTTTCCAGCAATTCCAAAATCAGCTGCTCCGTATTGCACATATGTAGGTACATCTGTTGCCCGAACAATGATTAAACGGATATTGTCATGGTTAGTATTAATAATCAGTTTACGTGACTCTTCCGGGTCTTCAATAGCATTAATTCCTGCCGCAGCGAGTAATGGCAAGGTTTCTTCATAAATTCGACCTTTAGATAACGCTATGGTTAATTGTACAGTCATTTTTTTGTCAGTGTTGAATAATATACATAAAAGCAAACTTATTAAGCGATAAATTATTTTTGCAGAAAAATAAGTTTGCAGAAATTATAAAAATAATAATTAAATAATTTTAATCCAGTAATTGTTTTATGTCATGAGCCAATTGTGCCGCTGTCTGGCTGTGTGGTTCATAAACTACGGTACGGCCTTGTTTATCAATTAAATATGTTCCTGTGCTGTGATCCATTAAATATTCACTGGAACTACTGCCTGCTACTTTATGTACAGCAATTTTATACTGATTAATAACGTTATTAAGCTCTTGCTGATGTTGTTTATCTACAGTTAAACCAATAAAGTCAGGGTTAAATGCCGGAGCATAAGCCTCCATAACCTGTGGTGTATCACGCAGCGGATCAACCGTAATAAACAATACCTGTACCTGTTTTCCCTGCTCACCTAGCTGATTTATTGCATCTGCATAAGCAAGCAGATTAGTCGGGCAAACATCCGGACAATGGGTATAACCGAACACTAATACTACTATTTTACCCTGAAAATCACGCAGATGTACTGTTTTACCGTCAGAACCAAGCAAGGAAAAATCTTTACCACCCAAGCCGGCATCGCGTACATCACTGCCTTCAAAATTATACTGATGCAGTGGTTTGGCTGAATCAGCACTTGCTGGCTGAGCATTGTTAACTGCCGACTGAGGCTGGCAGGCACCCAATAAAATCGCGGATGTTAATACAGCCAGAAAATTTTGTATGTTAAGCATAAAGTTAATAATAATACAAAAATGAACTTTAAATAAATATTTAAAATTCAGAAATTTTTTAATTTTAAAATTAATAAGTAAAATATAAAAAAATCCAAAAATAAAATCAATATTTTATTCAGAATCAGTTAAAAAAATTTTTTACCATAAAAAAATTCTTTACAGCCATGGAAAATCCGTTATAATGCGTCTTCTTCGCTAGCCCAGGTGGCGAAATTGGTAGACGCAGGGGACTCAAAATCCCCCGCCGCAAGGTGTGACGGTTCGAGTCCGTCCCTGGGCACCAGATTCTGAAAACCGCTGATAACAGCGGTTTTTTTATTTTCGCAGTTAACAGCCTGTCAGACTAATGATATGCAGAAATTTATCAAACTTGATAGCTAAATCATGAGAAAAACATAATAGCTTATTTGGCATAATCATTATAGCTAGTGAGTCGTATTATTAAATATAATACGACTCTTTTGGTTTCCGGTGGTTTTATCATTTACCGGACAATCATAGAAAACCCCATATCAGACCCAGACAGACATCTATCACTAATTATTGCAATTGAATTCTAAAAATGATTTTTAAGCAGGCTGACAGTAAAGTAAAAGACATAGAAATACTCCACCAGCTATTGCAACGGTCTGATCTAACACAGCAGACGCGTCAGCATATTGAACATCATCTGCGGTTAATCCGTTCGGGAATCAAAGGTGAAGCAGAATCTGCTTATCAGCTGCAGTTTCATTTTGGCAATCATTCCGAATGGGTAATTATTAATGATTTAAGATTAAAGTATCAGGGAAAAGTGGCACAAATCGACCATTTGCTGATTAACCGCTATCTACAAATATTTGTATGTGAAAGTAAAAGAATAACTGGCAGCCTGATTATTAATGAGCAGGGTGAGTTTTCACGTATATATGAAGGTAATGAACAGGGAATGTCTTCTCCTCTTGAACAAAACCGACGTCATATCAGCCTGCTGAATAATTTATTACTTTCAGATAAGATTCAGCTGCCCATCCGTTTTGGCAGAAAATTGCGTCCGTCATTATATAGCCTGATACTCGTCTCTAACGATGCCTGTATCCGGCGTCCCCGAAATCCAGTTTCTGGATTGGACAGCGTAATAAAAAATGAGCAATTGCAAACAAAAGTACAGCAGTTAAGCAAACCCGCGGGTATCTTAAGTTTTATCCGTACAGCACCAATTGCCAGTATACAAAAATTTGCCCGTCAGCTGGTGCAGTTGCATCAACCAGCACGATATGACTGGCCAAGTTATTTTGGTTTGAATAAGTCATCTGATCAATTGATAACTAAATCAGCTCATATAGCTCATCCACAAAATGAAAATTTGAGTTCAGCAACTTATTATTTTTGCTCCATGTGTCATAAAAATATTTCATCAGGCGTAGTTGATTATTGCCGGAATCATAAAAATATATTTGGCGGTAAAATATATTGTTATCAGTGTCAGCAAAAAATTAAACAACAATGAATAGTGATGATTTCAGTATGTTATTGAGAAGTTAGATACACTAAATATACTGGTTTAAAAGTAATGTATACCATGAACATTATTATTTTACTGAACAATTTTTTACATAAAATACTATTGGTAAAATTTTTCAGAAGTACCATATTCAAATATATATTAATGTAAGCTAATTGATTTATATAGCCGGTATATTATATATAGTGGTTATATATATTTTATGAGTATCCTTACCTATTTAATCAATATGATTATTATTTTTGAATTAAAATAATCAATTGAATTATTTAATAATTATTGAGAAACAACAGGAATCCAGACAATGAATATTACTGATATATCCAAACAGCGTTATACGACCAAACATTACGATAAAACAAAAAAAATTCCGGAAGAACAATTGGCGCAACTATTTGAAGTTATCAGGAATAGCCCTTCATCAGTAAATTCACAGCCTTGGCATTTTTTTGTAGTGGATAATGACGATGCTCGTGCCAAAATCATGCCGGCACTTGTAGAAATGAATCATCCACGGGTAGCTGATTCATCACATACCTTAATATTCTGTGCTAAAACTCCTCTGGATGAGCAGCATTTACAGAATGTACTGGCTCAGGAAGAAAAGGATGGTCGTTTCGAAGAAGGTGAAATCAAGGAAATGATGGATAAAGGTCGCCATTTTTATGTTAATAAAAATAGCGCGACACCACATAGCCAGCTTGAGTGGGAAAGCAGACAGTTATATATTGTATTGGGGCAGTTATTATTTGCAGCAGCTGCTATTGGTATCGATTCAACAGCAATTGAAGGCTTTGATGATCAGAAAATGGATGAAATTCTTGGTCTGCAACAGCAGGGGTTGAAAAGCGTACTGGTAGTCAGTCTTGGCTATCGTGCCGCTAATGACAGTAATGCTACCCGGCCAAAATCACGCCTGCCTGAAGAGCAGATATTTACTCGCTTGTAATTATTAGTTCCAGACTATTACCGATTATCGGGCAAAACAATAAATATACTGATATCCGTATTTTATTGTTTTGCCTTCTAAGAAAATTGTACTTATGTGCTGAATTATATATTTGTCGGTAGCACCTTCGAATATAAGACTTAGCTAACCTTATAATTGATTTGATTTAGTTTAAAATGAGATCTATTCAGAAATAACGGGACAGCTAAATTCCTGATTACTAAATGATAACAACGAAGAGAAAACTTGCTGAATAATACAATTTAATAATGCTAAAGCTTAAAGAAAATAATCATTTAATTTTTATCTTTTTCTTTTAAATTACTGCGGAATAATAGTCAAAACTTTCGCTTGAATCTAAATGGTATATTTTGCATCAGCAGATAAAGTGTATTGTATTAACCAAGGTGATACTGATAGTTTACAGTTTCTAATTCTTACTCTGAATTGTGTTGATATTATTAATAATTAATACAGTTATCCTGTCTGGTTTAAGCATAATAAAATCATCTTTAAAATAAAAAATCATAGAATAAATTATCTTGAAAAATAAAATTTGATAAGACTGGTTTATATTCAGATAAATAACCGTTTATTCCAGCCAAACCGTATTTTCTATTCTTTCGAGCAAAAATTTTCTATCTTTAGATAGTTTAATTAGCATATCATCAGGAAATCATAAGCCAAGCTCTAATAAATAAATGTATCCCGCAATATCTTCATTTAAAAATATTACTTTTGCATAATATTTTATTTTTACAATCTATTTAAGATTTTTGAAATTAAATTTATCGCTTATTTATACTTTTAAAAGTATCTTAAATACTAAAACCATTTTCTGTATAAATATTCAAGCAGATAATTTATTTATACCCAGCTTAAAGTGCACAATACCTTGTTCACAGACAAAATAAGGTATTTTGATATCATGTTTTTCAGTTTGAATTTCTTGTAACCGCTGGCAGGCAAAACCAGCCCCTATTAATTTCGGTTGCCAGGATTGTAATGCAGAAAGTGTGGCATCGTAATAACCGCCGCCTTGTCCCAAACGATTACCTCTTTGATCGATTCCCAGCAACGGTACAATCAGAGTATGTAAATAGCGAGCCCGAATGCGCTGACCATGAAATTGAGGAATTAAACCGCGCTTTTGTTTTAAACCGTACTGAGCCATAAAACGGGCTGTGGCTTGCTTACGAGAGAAGATAGGGCAAGGAGTAAACCATAATTGTCGTTGTCTAGCTGCAATATAAGGCAAATAAACTGTTGCTCCGCGTTTCTGAGCAGTAATAATAAATGACCACAGTGATAATTCACTGCCTACTGCCCAGTATACGGCTATCCGTTTATCACGTCGGATCAGAGGATAGAGTAGACGGTTAATTCGGGTAGTAGCATGCTGACGTATATCATCCTTTAACTGCTGACGCTGCCGGCGCAAATAACCACGCTGTTGTCTTTTATCTGTATGTATCTGCATAATTTAGCCTGTTAATACTCAGGCAGGATACCGTAAAGCCGCATACTTGCCGTAACTGCTTTTTTTCTGTATCATCTGAGTGTTTTACCTCGGTAAAAATAAACAACGCTCGCACTGTACGCGAAAGGGTGCTCTGTTACAGAGTTCTATGTGTGGCAGTGTCAGGCTTTAACCCTTTTAAGGATAGATTATTATGTCACAAATTACTATGCGCCAGATGCTGGAAGCGGGCGTACACTTTGGTCATCAGACACGTTACTGGAATCCGAAAATGGCTGAGTACATTTTTGGTGCGCGTAACAAAATCCATATCATCAATCTGGAAAAAACCCTGCCGATGTTTGTAGAGGCTCAGGATGTAGTACGTCGTCTGGCTGCCAATAAAGGAACTGTACTGTTCGTAGGTACTAAACGTCAGGCACGTGATATCGTTAAGGAAGAAGCTACCCGCGCCGGTGCTCCTTATGTTGATCATCGCTGGTTGGGCGGTATGCTGACTAACTACAAAACCGTAAAACAGTCTATTAAACGTCTGGAAGAAAAAACTGTTGCGCTGGAAAATGCTACTGAAGCCGGTTACGGTAAAAAAGAAGTATTGGAAATGCAGCGTGAAGTTGCTAAGCTGGAACGTTCTCTGGGTGGTATCAAAGATATGAAAGGCCTGCCTGATGCAATTTTCGTTATCGATACCGGTTATCAGAAAGGTACTTTGGTAGAGGCAGCTAAACTGGGTATTCCGGTTATCGCTGTGGTTGATACCAATAACAGCCCTGATGATGTTAAATATGTAATTCCGGGTAATGACGACTCAGCTAAGGCAATTCGTTTGTACTGCCGTGGTATTGCTGATGCCATTCTGGAAGGTAAAGCTCAGTCTTTACAGGAAGTGGTTCAGGCTGCTCAGGCCGCAGAAGAAAAACAGGCTGCAACTGCTGCTGAATAATTAGTTATCTCATATCTTTGTAAAAGAAGGGGACGTTAGTGCCCCTTTTTTTAAAACAATTTTTCAGCCTGATATCTGTTTGGCTGAGCATAATTAAGTTTAAGGAGTAAAACATGGCTGCAATTACTGCAAAAATGGTAGGTGATTTGCGTGCTGCTACCGGTTTGGGCATGATGGAATGCAAAAAAGCTTTGGTAGAAGCCGAAGGTAATATGGAAAAAGCCGAAGAAATTCTGCGCATTAAATCCGGTGCCAAAGCTGGTAAGCTGGCTGGCCGTACTGCAGCAGAAGGTGTAGTTGCTGAATACGTGGATGGCAAAGTAGGTGCAGTTGCTGAAATTAACTGTGAAACAGATTTCGTTGCCAAAGATGCCAGCTTTATGGCATTTGCTCAGGCTGTGGCTAAAGCTGTTGCCGTGCACAACCCTGCTACACTGGAAGCATTGGCTGAAGCCAAAACAGATGATGGCGTTACTGTTGAAGAAGCTCGTAAAGCTGTCATTGCTAAGCTGGGTGAAAATATCACTGTACGACGGTTTGAACGGATTGAAACTGATAACAGTTTGGTAACCTATATGCACGGTACCAAAATCGGTGTACTGGTAGAACACAAAGGTGGCGATACACAGGCTATCCGTCAGGTAGCCATGCACATTGCTGCATCCAAACCACAATGCGTTTCTGCTGCTGAAGTGAACCCGGAAATTGTGGCAAAAGAACGCCACATATATGAAGAGCAGGCTGCAGCTTCCGGTAAACCGGCAAATATCATTGAAAAAATGGTTGAAGGCCGGGTACAGAAATTCCTGGCTGAAGTAACTCTGCTGGGTCAGCAGTTCGTTATTAATCCTGACCAGACTGTGGAAAAATTCCTGAAAGAACAAAATGCTGAAGTAAGTCGTTTTGTTGCATTCCATGTTGGTGAAGGTATTGAGAAAAAAGAAGTGGATTATGCTGCTGAAGTAGCCGCTGCTTCTAAAGTATAAGGCTGTTTATGCCACGGGCACTCTGGATTCAGGCTCCTGAATCAGGGTGCTTTTTTTTGAGTTATCTGTTTACTCAGGTTGAGATAGCTGAAATAAAAGTTCCCATTTTTTTAAAATTTATCGATCGCTGTTAAACATCTAATAGCAAACTGACAGAAAGAATGATCATGACCAAACCAGCAAAATACAAACGTGTATTATTGAAATTATCCGGAGAGTCCCTGATGGGGCCGGATGCTTTTGGTATCAATCGCGATACTATTATGCAAATCACTGCACAGGTTAAAGAAGTGGTCGATATGGGTGTAGAAGTGGCTATTGTTATTGGCGGCGGTAACATCTTTCGCGGAATGGCGCAATCAGCCAAAGGCATGGAACGTGCTACTGCCGATTACATGGGCATGATGGCAACGGTGATGAATGCACTGGCTCTGAAAGAAGCATTTGAAAGTCAGCAGGTTAAAGCCAGAGTGCAGTCAGCACTAAGTATGCAGCAGGTAGCAGAAACTTATGCACGCCCGAAAGCCATCCAGTATCTGGAAGAAGGTAAGGTGGTGATTTTTGCGGCAGGAACCGGCAATCCGTTTTTTACTACAGATACCGCAGCAAGTTTGCGTGGAGTAGAAATGAATTGTGATATTATGTTAAAGGCAACCAATGTTGATGGGGTTTATACTGCTGATCCTAAAACCAATCCTGAAGCCAAACGTTATCAGCGAATTACTTTTGATGAGGCGATTAGCCAGAATCTAAAAGTAATGGATGCCACAGCATTTGCTTTATGTCGTGAACAGAAACTGAATATTGTGGTATTCGGCATCTTCAAACCGGGAGCACTTAAACGGGTTATCTGGGGTGAAGATGAAGGTACATTAGTCCATGTATAAACATCAGACAGCTTAACTAAACTTGTGGTGACGCGTATAACTGCGTTAGTATGCGCGTTTGCCATTTTCTGACAGCAAAAATTTGAGAAAATTGAAATAAATGCTGTCAGGCCAGACAGGAATATTCATGATTAACGAAATTCAACGCACTGCTGAAACCAAAATGCAGAAATCACTGGATGTATTGCGCGATAATCTGTCTAAAGTTCGTACAGGACGCGCTCATACCGGTTTACTAGATCAGGTTGAGGTAGAATATTACGGAAGCATGGTGTCTGTTAGTCAGGTTGCCAGTGTAACCTTGCTGGATGCCCGCACCATCGGGGTGAAACCCTATGAAAGTAAAATGGCTGCTGTTATCGAAAAGGCTATTCGTAACTCAAATCTTGGTCTGAATCCGGCTGCAATGGGTGATCTGATTCGGGTACCCATGCCAATGCTTACCGAAGAGCGACGTAAAGATCTGATTAAAGTAGTCCGTGGTGAAGCTGAAGATGGCCGAGTAGTCGTGCGTAATATACGACGTGATGCCAATAATGACCTCAAACGTCTGCATAAAGACAAAGAAATCAGTGAAGACGAAGTTCGTCGCGGTGAAGAAGGTATTCAGAAGCTTACTGATAAATACATTGCTGAAATTGATAAGATGCTGGCAACTAAAGAAGCCGATCTGATGGCAATCTGAACTATATAATTGCAGTAAAGGATGTATTTTGGTTACTAGTAGTACTCAGAGTGTGCCCGAACATACCGAAATCCCGAGGCATATTGCCGTTATTATGGACGGTAATGGACGTTGGGCTAAAAAACGTCTGATGCCACGGATTATGGGGCATAAAAAAGGGCTGGAAATGCTGGAAGAAATGACAGCAAACTGCGCACGTATGGGTGTGGAGTATCTGACAGTCTTTGCTTTTTCTACTGAAAACTGGCGTCGTCCTCTGGACGAAGTTAATTTTCTGATGGGACTGTTTTTGCAGTCATTGCAAAAACGGGTACAAAAATTGCATAAAAATAATCTGCGTCTGCGTGTCATTGGTGATCGCAGCCGTTTTGCAGCAGAAATCGTACACGGGATTGAAGAAGCAGAAGCATTGACAGCAGCCAATACCGGGCTAACTCTGACTATAGCTGCTGATTATGGTGGTCGCTGGGATATTTTGCAGGCGGTTAATCAGGCTATTCAGGCCGGAGATACCAAACTGACTGAAACCAGCATCCTGCCATATCTGTCACTTGGTTATGCTCCCGAACCGGATTTATTTATCCGTACAGGCGGCGAAACTCGTATCAGTAATTTTCTTCTATGGCAACTGGCTTATACCGAGTTATATTTTACGCCAGTTCTGTGGCCGGATTTTGATGAATCTCAGCTGGCTAATGCTGTACGTTCCTATCAGGAACGGGAGAGACGGTTTGGCAGAACCTCGGAGCAGTTGCCACTTACCCAACAGCGACTCTAAATTTATTTATGCTCAAACAACGTATTCTTACTGCTCTGGTTTTACTGCCCTTAATGATAGGTATGTTGTTCGGGGCTAACAACAGTTTATGGGCTGCATTTAGCGGTCTGATTGCCTTACTGGCTTTATGGGAATATGCCCGTATTGCCCATTTCACTAACATACAGAATGCCCTCTATCTGCTGGTCAGCGCAGTAGGCGGCGGATGTCTTTATTTTTATTATCAGCAGACGGCATTACCACTCTGGGCACAGATAATGGTTTTGCTGTTCTGGCTGATTATCGTACCAGTTTGGTTAAAATTTAAATGGAAGATCAGAGCCAACTTGTCTGGTGTCATGATTGGCTGGCTATTAATGGTTCCTTTCTGGCAGGCATTAATTTCCTTGCGGTCGGATACTAAAGCTGCCGGTGCTCTTTTATCGATCATGGCGTTAGTGTGGATTGCCGATATTGCTGCCTATTTTGTCGGAAGGGCTGTGGGTAAACGTAAACTGGCTCCAACTATCAGTCCGAATAAAAGCTGGGAAGGTGCTATTGGTGCGGTTATTTGCGTTGCTATCTATACAATTGTCCTGCAACAGCAAGGCTGGTTACCCTTTATTCTGCCTTGGTGGCAAACCCTGTGTCTGGCTTTTGTTCTAACTGCAGTCAGTATCTGCGGTGATTTGCTGGAAAGCTGGTTAAAGCGTGCCGGTGGTGTAAAAGACAGTAGCCAGCTTTTACCCGGACATGGTGGTGTGTTTGATCGGATAGATTCCCTGATTGCTGTACTGAGTGTTTATGCCGCCTTGATAGCCTGTTTTAGTGTAAAGTGATTTTTTGATGAGTGGTTATAATCCTACATCTATAACTATTCTGGGAGCGACTGGCAGCATTGGTCAGAGTACTCTTGATGTTATTGGGCGCCATCCTGAACGGTTTTCTGTTTTTGCGTTGACCGCACACCAGAAAATTGATCGTCTGGCAGAACTGTGTATCCGGTATCATCCAGTTTACGCTGTGGTTGCTACCGCTGCGCAGGCGGATGTTCTGCGAGTACAATTACAGACGGCTGCTGTTACTACAGAGGTTTTATTTGGAGAGCAGGCCCTGTGTGATGTTGCACAGGATAGTGAAACTGATGCTGTCATGGCTGCTATTGTGGGTGCCGCCGGCTTAAGACCTACGTTAGCAGCAGCGAAAGCCGGTAAGACTATTTATCTGGCAAATAAAGAAACTCTGGTAGTCGCCGGTGCCTTATTTATGCAGACTGTTCAGCAGTACGGTGCACGGCTGTTACCTGTAGATAGTGAGCATAATGCTATTTTTCAGGCATTACCTGATAATTATCAGGGAAATTTGGAGCATGCTGGTGTAGCATCACTGGTTTTAACGGCATCAGGTGGTCCTTTTCTGCATACTGCACTGGCAGATTTTGCGGCTATTACCCCTGAGGCTGCAATATGCCATCCAAACTGGCAGATGGGTCGCAAAATTTCTGTTGATTCAGCTAGTATGATGAATAAGGGTCTTGAGTTAATAGAGGCTCATTGGTTATTTAATGCTGCTGCTGAACAGCTGGAAGTGATTATTCATCCGCAAAGCGTGATACACAGCATGGTTCGTTACCGAGATGGTTCTGTTCTGGCTCAAATGGGTAAACCGGATATGCGTATTCCGATTGCACATTGTCTGGGCTTACCAGACAGAATTGATTCAGGGGTTGAACAGCTGGATTTTACCAGTTTAAGTGGTTTACACTTTTTGGCACCGGATTTCGTGCGTTTTCCATGCCTGAAACTGGCTTATGATGTATTACACAGCAATCATCCGGCCAGTTCATGTGTGCTGAATGCAGCTAATGAAGTTGCCGTAGCTGCCTTTCTGGACAGAAACATTCAGTTTGTTGATATAGCGTCAGTTGTTGATAACTGTCTGCAATATTTTAGCGGGCAAACTGCGTCTTCTATAGAAGAACTCTTGCAACTTGATACACGGGTGCGTAGTGTAGCTAGTGCATGGATAGCTGGCCGGTCTGCCGGATGAGAACAGGATAAACCATGTTATTAACCATATTTGCTTTTATTGTAGCAATTTTACTGCTGGTAAGTTTGCACGAATTAGGCCATCTGGTTGTGGCTCGCTGGTGTGGTGTTAAAGTACTGCGTTTTAGTATTGGTTTTGGTAAACCATTTTTTTGTTTAAAACGCGGCAATATCGAATGGTGTCTGGCACCCATCCCTCTCGGGGGTTATGTCAAAATGGTTGATACCCGTGAAGGAGATGTCAGTGAAGCTGATTTACCTTATGCTTTTGATAAGCAGCATCCTCTTAAACGTATTGCAATCGTTGTTGCCGGCCCGTTGACCAACTTGATATTAGCAGTACTGCTGTATGCAGCAAGTTTCAGTATAGGCGGTATTACTCAAATTCGCCCCTGGGTGGGTATGATTGAGCCAGCTACAGTAGCTGCTGATGCAGGTTTTCAGCAAGGCGACCGTATCAATAGTGTTAACGGACAGGCTGTCACAGACTGGACGGATGCTCAGGCTAAAATTATGCTTAATCTGGATAGCGGCAAAGTTCAGGTTGATGTTATCAATGCAGCCGGACAACCGCAGCAGCGGCAACTGAATATTGCCGGTACCGATGCTGCTGCTAATGTTGCCAAAACCGGTTATCTGGGTATTGCACCTTTCAAAGTCGTTAATCAGATAGGTATGGTTATACCGGATAGTGTCGCAGCTAAAGCTGGTCTGCGTACAGGTGATATTTTATTGACCATTAACGGACGCAAACTTACTGGCTGGCAGGATTGGGTAGACAGTATCCGGGCCAGTGCTGGTGCAAAACTTGACATTAGTTATCAGCGAAACGGACAGATTCTACAAACTAGCCTGCGACCGGAATCAGTGCTTGAAAAAGGAGCAATAATTGGTCAGGTTGGTGTAGGTGCCATGCGTGATAAAACATGGGATGCCCAGATTCGCCAGCATTATCAGCCCGGTTTTTTTGAATCCGCACGATTGGCTATGCAACGTACGTGGGATTACATTACACTTACTCTTTCCATGTTTGCTAAATTACTTACTGGTCAGGCATCGCTGCATTATCTTTCCGGTCCATTGACTATTGCAGATGTGGCTGGCAAAACTGCTGCTATGGGCTGGCAAAGTTATACAGAATTTCTAGCTCTGGTTAGCGTAAGTCTTGGCGTACTCAATTTATTACCCGTTCCCGTATTAGACGGGGGGCATTTACTGTATTATGCCATCGAGTGGATTCGTGGCAGACCCCTGAGTTTGCGTATACAGGAAATGGGGTTGCGTTTTGGTATTGCTGCCATGTTAATGTTAATGCTGGTGGCTTTCTTCAATGATATTACCCGTTTGTTTGGATGAATGATGAAATTAAAACAGATTACTGTCAGTTTAATGGCTCTGGGCCTGTCTTCACTGGCTTTAGCAGTAGAACCGTTTACCATAAAAGACATTCGGGTAGAGGGTTTACAGCGTACAGCTCCCACAACTGTTTTCAGTTACCTTCCGGTTAAAATCGGTGATACTTTTACCGATACGGAGGGTGAAGAGATTATCAAAAAATTGTATGCGACAGGTTTTTTTGATGATGTACGGGTTGAAACTATGGGTAATCAGGTCCTGTTAACTGTAGTGGAACGGCCAATTATCAGCAGCTTTGATGTTACTGGCGGTAAATCCATCAATAATAATGATATTAAGAAAAATCTGAGTGGTTTTGGTCTGGGGCAATCACGTGTATTTAATCCGGCTACATTGGAGCAGGCAATAGTAGGTTTGCAGGATGCCTATCGCCAGCGTGGTAAAAATGCGGTAAAAATTACTCCCAAGGTTACCCGGCTGGAACGTAATCGTGTTGCACTTGAGCTGAAAATAGATGAAGGTGCAACAACAACTATCAAATCAATTAATTTTAGTGGTAATAAACACTATTCTGCCCATACTTTACGCAAACAGATGTCATTAAGCCAGAAAAGCTGGACAAGCTGGTTAACCAGGGATGATCGTTATTCAGATACCCAGTTACAGCAGGATCTGGATAAAATCAATAATTATTATCAGGATCATGGGTATCTGAATTTCCGTATTGCTGATGTTAAAGTAAACAGCAGTGAAGATAAAACTGCTCAGATGATTAACATCACAGTAAATGAAGGCGAACGCTATCGCTGGGGTAATGTAACTGTTGGCGGTGATACCCGTGAAGTACCAGCAGAATCATTACAGCAACTGGTTAAAATCAAACCGGGAAGATGGTATAACCGCTCACAGATGATTAATATCATCAGAGCAATTCAGGACAAAATGGGTAGCTCAGGTTATGCTTTCTGTCAGGTAGATGTTCGTTCTGTAACTAATGAAAATACACATGTTGTCGATTTTGTACTGAATGTTGTTCCTGATCGTAAAGTCTATGTTAATCAGATCAATATTACAGGTAACAACAAAACCCGTGATGAGGTACTACGGCGAGAATTGCGGCAAATGGAACGCGCTCCCTATGATGTATCGAAAATTAATCGTTCCAAAGAGCGTGTTCAGCAATTAGGCTATTTTGATAATGCTCAGGTAGATGTTAAGCCTGTAGCAGGTACACCAGATCAGGTTGATCTGGATATGAGTGTCAAAGAGAGATCAACCGGTTCTATTAATGTTGGTGCCGGCTGGGCGCAGGATGACGGTTTGCTGCTGTCAGCAGGTATTGCACAGGATAATTTGTTTGGTACCGGTAAATCGGCCAGTCTGCAACTATCCCGCTCCAAGGTTAATCAGGTTGCGGCTCTTTCCTTTACTGATCCGTATTTCACTCCTGATGGTGTCAGTCTGGGGTATAACCTGTACTATCGTGGTTATAACCCCAGCAAATCAGACAGTAACTCAATGGATTATAAAACCACGACCATTGGCGCAGCAATGACCATGGGCGTACCGATTACCGAGTATGATCGGGTTAATTTTAGTCTTGGTGCAGAGCATCTGGCCGTTAACTTATATGGCGAATATGCGCCGCAGCGTTATGCTGAATTTGTTCAGAAATATGGTAAAGATAACTGGATATTAAAAGGTACTGTCGGCTGGGGTCGTAACACTACAGACAGTTCATTATGGCCTACTCGCGGCTACATAATGAATGCTAATATTAACAGTGGTTTACCCGGCGGCGATTTACAATATTACAGCATTAGTCATGACCAGCGCTGGTATTTCCCGATAAATAAAAACTTTACCCTTATGCTATACGGACAGCTTGGTTATGCGGATGGCTATGGAAAAACCAAGGATTTGCCATTTATGTATGCTTTTAATGGCGGTGGTTTAGGTTCAGTACGGGGTTATGAGTCTGGTACACTTGGTCCGAAATACTTTAACCGATACAGTGACGGTTCATATAGTAGTGATTCCAGCAGTTATGGTGGTAATTATATTGCTACTGCAACTGCAGAACTGTTGTTCCCGTTTCCGGGAATTAAAGATCAGCATACTGTCCGCCTCAGCATGTTTGCAGATGCCGGTAGTGTGTGGGATAACAAAACTTATAACTATTATGATGAAAAAAATCCTTATGGCGGCTCCAAAACACATAAATCAAGTATTGGTAACGAAGTACGCTATTCTGCTGGTTTAGCTGTTACCTGGTTGTCACCTATGGGACCACTGAAATTCAGTTATGCTTATCCAATTCATAAGAAATCGGAAGATCAGATACAACGCTTCCAGTTCCAGTTGGGAACTACGTTCTAATCGCAGCTAGATAAGGACAAATTTATGTTTAAAAAAATTGTTTTAACATTTGCTGCTGTGCTTTCCTGCTCTTTTGCATGGGCAGAAAGTATACAAAAGCTCGGCTTTATTGATACCAGCCGTGTTTATCAGCAATCTGTTCAGGCTCAGTCTATTCAGAAAGATCTTGATAAAGAATTTGCGCCGTTGCAGAAAAAACTGCAAGTCATGCAAGCTGAAGGGCTGAAATTAAAAGAAGCAATTGAATCAGGGAAAGTTCCGGCGGCCGAACGAGAAGCAAAAATAAAACAAATGCTGCAAATGGATGAACAATATAAAGAAGCAGCTGCAAAACTGGCAGAAGATTACAACCTGCGTCGTAATGAAGAGTTTGCCTCACTTCAGCAAAATGCCAATAAAGTTATTATCGAAATGGCACGAAAAGAAGGATATGATTTAATCATACAGGATGCCATATTTGTCAACAGTAAATTTGATATCACTGATGCTGTTATTAAAGCATTAAATGCACAAAAACAGTAAGGCAGAAATATGGCTGTAAACCAGATAACCACTACCGCTTTAGTTGAACAGCTGGGCGGACAATTGCGTGGCAGTGATGTCATTATTACCAGAATTACTTCATTACAACAGGCGCAAGCAAACGATATCAGCTTTCTCAGTAATCCGCGTTTGCGTGCAGAAGCATTGGCTAGTAAGGCTGGGGTACTGATTGTTACCGAAAAATCTGCCGAAGTTTTAACTGATCGTACACTGATTGTTACTGATGATCCTTATCTCTACTTTGCCCAAGTTGCCCGTTTGTTTCATCCTCGCATTCAGGCTAAAGCATCTATCCATCCCAGTGCAGTAGTTGCACCATCTGCAAAAATTGCAGCCAGTTGCGAAATTGGTGCTCATGTTGTTATTGGTGAGCGCTGTATCATTGGTGAAAACACACGCATTCTGGCTGGCGCTGTTATTGAAGATGATTGTACGGTGGGTAATGACTGTGTTATTCATGCTAATGTAACCATTTATCATGGTTGTATACTGGGTAACCGGGTAGAACTGCATTCAGGATGTGTTATTGGTGCTGATGGGTTCGGTTTTGCATGGGACAAACAGAAAAATGAATGGTTTAAAATTGTTCAGACCGGTTGCGTGATTCTTGGCGATGATGTCGAAATTGGAGCCAACACCACAATTGACCGCGGAGCAATTGAAAACACCATCATAGAAAATGATGCCAAAATTGATAATCAGGTGATGATTGGCCATAACGGCAAAATCGGTGCTCATGTAGCTATTGTAGCCTGTACAGGCATTGCCGGTAGTACAGAAGTTGGTGCTTATTCAGTTATCGGCGGTGCAGCAATGATTGGTGGTCATTTACACATTCCGCCGAAAACAACTATTGGTGCTGCTACAGCTGTCAGTCACAGTATTAAGGAAAGCGGATACTATGCTTCTATTTTTCCGTTACAAAAACATAGTGACTGGGTAAAAAATGCTGCCCATATTCGTCATTTACATGAAATGAGTCAAAAAATAAAAGCCTTGGAACATCAATTAGCCGAATTAAACGGCAATTCATCAAACCAACAGGATTAAAGCAATGGATTGGTCTTTACCTTTAGATATTCGTACCCTGCAGAAATTATTACCTCATCGTTATCCGTTTTTACTGATTGATCGTGTTATCGCTTACGACAGTGAAGCCATGACTTTGAGTGCAATTAAAAATGTCACAGCTAATGAACCTTTTTTTCTTGGTCATTTTCCTGATTTTCCGGTTATGCCTGGTGTGTTGATTATTGAAGCTATGGCACAGGCATGTGGAACACTGGCTATTTTAAGTCATGGTGGTCGTGACGATGATGAAATTTATTTTTTTGTAGGCATCGATAATGCCCGTTTCAAGCGTCAGGTTGTTCCCGGCGATCAGCTGAAATTCGAAGTTAAATTATTGGCAAACAAACGTGATATCGGTAAATTCAAGGCTGTTGCTTTAGTAGATAATCAGGTTGCGGCAGAAGCTGAAATCATGTGTGCCAAACGCAAGGTAGAAAAATAAAAAATACATCACTAAAAATATTAATCATCTATGATTAAACTAGTCGTTAACCACGACAGCAGGAAATATACATGACGCAGATTCATCCCACAGCCATTATTGATCCCAAAGCAGAACTCGATAGTAGCGTATCTGTGGGAGCCTATACCATAATCGGTGCAAACGTGCAGATTGGAGCTAATACCGATATCGGACCGCATGTTGTTATTGACGGGCACACTACTATTGGTGAAGGCAATCGAATTTTTCAGTTTGCTTCACTGGGAGCAATCCCACAAGATAAAAAATACCATGGGGAACCAACAAGACTTATTATTGGTAACCATAACACCATCCGTGAATTTACCACCTTCAATACGGGTACCGTTACCGGCATTGGTGAAACTCGTATAGGTGATGATAATTGGATAATGGCTTATGTTCATTTGGCTCATGACTGTGTTGTCGGCAATCATACAGTTTTTGCCAACAATGCATCGCTTGCAGGACACGTTGTTATCGGTGACTACGTAATACTGGGCGGCTTCTCACTTGTACATCAATTTTGTCAAATTGGCGATTATGCTATGACAGCTTTTGCTGCCGGTGTGCATAAAGATGTACCTCCGTATATTATGGCTGCCGGTTATCGTGCCGAGCCAGCCGGACTTAACACTGAAGGTTTACGCCGGCACCAATTTACATCAGAACAAATTGCCAACATCAAACGTCTGTATAAAATTCTTTACCGCCAGGGATTGGCTTATGCTGATGCTAAAGCCAGAATTATTGCTGAAGCAGATTCAGCACCTGAGTTACATGTGTTTAAAGAATTTTTTGCACAATCAACACGTGGCATTATTCGTTAGATCAGGCGAAATACAACAGGTAGATAATCAACAATTAATCTACCTGTTTTACATTTAAAGATAGAAATCCAGATACAGATATTTAATAGATGGATTATTTAATAATCTAGAAAATTTTTACATGAAATTTACTACATAACAATATCTAAATTTTACAAGTTATTTTAATAAGTACCTCAGAAAAATCTGCTGAATAATAAACTCTGTTATTCCATAACTCTGGAAAGCAATATTGATATATTGCTTTTATTAATACTTATATCGTGAAAATTTCATTATAAATATAAAAGGGAGAATCAATCGTTTGAATGGTTATAAATATTGTAAATACCCCATTGTTAGCACACAAACCAAGTAGAAAATCATGCTATTTGTTTCATGTTTCTATATTCAATTGGTGTCATATTATTTAATGCTTCATGCGGTCTTTCTGTGTTATATATTTCTAACCATTCTTCCGTTATTTTTCTTGCTTGTTCCA